>JAUSHL010000010.1 GCA_030648645.1 Candidatus Daviesbacteria bacterium | reverse complement strand
TAAGAGATTGCCACGCTCTCCGCCAGCTGGCGGATCGCTCGCAATGACAAAGAGTAGTTAATTAAAGGACACAAAAAATGTTTGAGATTGTTTCAGTTCAGATTTCGCAAAACTATATCAATTGAGATTTCGCATTACATTTTGGGTATAATATATATAAACACATGAGTTCTTCAAAGAAAAAAATTATTGTCGTATTTGGTGTTGCATTAATATTGATAGGGATTTTTTTTACGTTATCATTCTCAAATAACAATGTCAATCAATCTGAAACTTCACAACCAACCACCCAAACAGATGCTCTTTCTGTTTTTTTAACTCAAAACAAAGCCAGTGCAGATGTTGCTGAAGCATACCGTTTTGCCAAAGAAAATCCTCAGGGAGTTTTATCTAAAATTAAATGCTACTGTGGATGTTTAGAAGAAGAAAAAGACAAAAAACATGATAATAACCGGGAATGTTTTTTTAATAAAGATGAATCTTTTGATTTAATGGGTCTAAATTGTGGACTATGTATCAAAACTGCTCTGACAGCCAAAGAAATGTTATCTCAGGGTAAAACTGTACAGGAAATTTCCGACTATGTTGATGCCCGTTGGGGTAAATAGATATTAAAAATTATATTACTTATTTTTTAACAATCATAAGATATAGACTTGCAGGAGTAGGACCCACCACAACATCAATATAATAATCCTTATCCCCCATATCTTTGTAATAAATTAAGGTAGGTAAACCATAACCCAAAATTTCTCCACCCTCCTTAGTTTGTCTAATCCACCCTTGTTTTTGTAAAATTGCTCCGTAAATATTATCTATTTTTTGGGGTAACTGTTTCAGTGAAGTATAACTTCCCCATCTAGTACTAGGATCTGCTTTACTATATTCATAATATTCTAACCCCAAACTGGCATAAGTTTGCTCAATAACTTTTATCGTACTGTACATTAAACCACAAGTAGCATAATCAGAAAAACTTTTTTTATCTTTAATTCTATCTTTTCGGTATAGGTCGGCATTACTGCCGGTAGTAATAACACTTTCATAAACAAACGGCAATTTTGGTAATGTTTGAATTTCGGATTTACAAAGATCATACAAACTTTGAGATTTAACTTTGGCACTTTCTGAAGATGCTGTAGAGCTAGATGGAGATGGAGATAAAACAGGGACAGACCTAGATAACAAATTACCTCTCCCAATAACAAAAATCCCCCCAATTAAAAATATCAACAAAATGATCCAAATTGGGGCAAATCCTGTCTGAAAATTATTGTTTTTTAAATGTTTGAATGGAAGCATTTAAAGTATCTTTCAAATCATTCCACATCCCGGCATTGGCTCCACCCAAAACTGCATAAAGTTTAGTGGGAGATGTTAATACAATGTATTCACCATGCATATTTTCCCCACCCATCACTCCTGTAAACTCCATCTCGTAAGCACTCTGACCCCCTATTTCAGTTTCCCCCTCTTTGACTATAATAACATCGCTAAATAATTTTTTTAGTTGAACTTTATGCAAATCAGCAATAGTGGCAAGCTTAGTATCTTTAAATTCACCAATCGGAGCTGAAAAAACAGTGATTAGTGCATCAGCTTTGCCTGATCCTGTGGTATCTGACGGTTTATAAATAGTAACATTATCAACTGCGCTATTGACCTTCCATCCTTCAGGATAACTGATGGAAAGACCCAATTTAGCATCTGTAAACGGTTCAGGATTAAGTACAACTTGTACTTTTGGCACTGCTGTTGGTTGTGGAGTCTGAACATTTTCCTGAGACTGATCTGAATTTTTACTAACACTTCCTGACAATTTAAGAGTACCTGAAGCAATTAAAAAAACAATTATTCCAACAACCACTACTCCACCAATTAAAAGAGGGGTGGCAATACCTGCTTGTTTATTGTGGGCAGAAAATTTCATTAATATATTATCTGAATAAAAACTTTATATTGTCAATAACCAATTTTATGTTACACGAAATCTAAGATGTCACATATAAACGAAATCCGAATTGTCACCTTGCTTGTCATTGCGAGGAGTCCGCCAGCTGGCGGACGACGAAGCAATCTAGTATAGGTAAATAAGATTGCCACGCTCTCCGGCAATTGCCGGATCGCTCGCAATGACGTTTAAAATGTTTGCAAAAGCAAATAATGCAGTTTCTTCTGTGACAGTTTAGACTTCTTAAAAGTGTGTTAGATGAGATTTCGCATTACATTTTACTTAAATTTAAAAGTATCCATCGAGCTTTTAAGTTGGGGACCACGGGAAGACCAGAAAGACTCAAGGGACTTGCCAGCAACTATTATATAATAACCATCTTTATAAAAAACATAGCTGTTAATCCTAAGTTTTGCCTTAGCAAGTACTTTTTCAATATCTTCCCTAGCTTCTTGCTCCACAGCATCCTTGTTTGCCATTGTGGCTTTATCTAACTCTTCCTGAATTTGAGATTCCAGTATATCTCTTACTGTATTACCTATATCCATAACAGATTCCACAAGATAAGCTTCTTCTCCATTAACTGTAATTTTTCGCTTTGAGACAATTGTATGATTGGGATTTGTTTTATTTCGTAAGCCATCTTCCATCGCCTCATCAAGATTATTATAATCTACTTTCATCATATTGACAGAAATACTTGGCTGAACGGTAAGCCAAATCTCATGTTCAGCAACTTTATCCTTAGCAGAAGAGAGAAATTCAGCCACATAATTGCCTGTGGTAGCAACATTCTCCCAACCTGCCGGAGGATACATGGAAAATTGTGGCTTTGATGAGGCGGATGCTTCTTTGGTAAGTTTTTGCTCAAATGGTTTATCTGCTAATCTACCGCTATTTGCCAATGCCACTTCTGCATTTTTTGGTGTTGGCTCAGGAGTACCTTTTAACTCAGTTACTTCCGTGGTGTTATCACTTCTAACTTTAATCTCTTTTCTGGATTGATAAGCAACCCCTGCCACACCTGCTACCACAACAGTAAATATTATTATCAGGATGATAGGAATTACTCCTCTTTGATTAAAGTTGCTTGCACTGAATTTTTGTGAAGTGGGCATTAATATAAATGTAACTTTAATCATTTGACAAGTCAAGTTGTTTTTGATTATGCTAAATAGAGGGGGTGATTTTGTGGGCACATTAATTACATGGGTTTTAAACATTTTCTTGGGTTTTTTTGTTACTGCCCTTTTGGCTTCACAAATTTCCAGCGGACAATCGATCAGTTTTGAAAATGGGATGCAACTTAATTTAAGACTTTATAATTCAGGACTTATTTTTTATTTGATATTTATAGTTATTTACTTTGTGGGAGCTAAAAAAATATGGGGTAAAACAATTGGAGGACTGATAGCCAGTGCAATATTAGGCAAAAAATCAGGCAAAAAGAAATAATGGATTATACTTATATCATAATTCTGGCAGTAGTCTTGGTTATTTCTCCTTTTGTCTTAAAATTAGCTACAAATCAGGGGAAAAAAGCCAAACAAAGCTTAAGATCTGTATTTATTTTAATCATTTTTGCCCAAATTTTATTGGGATTTTTGAACTGGGAAACATTTAAAGGAATGGGTAGAAATGGTTTTGAGTTATCACTTACCTATCCGGATTCATTTCTGGGTCTGTTTTTTATCATTTCAATAATCCAGATTTTCCTTTTATTGATTAATAAATCTTTTACCACACTAGTTGTTGTTTTAAATTTCCTCAATACTTTTTTAATATTTGTTGGTATGATTAGATTAAGCAATATTTTGGGATACCAGGTTGCCAGTTTGGTATCCATCGGTACAGTTTTTCTGGTGTTGATTGGTAATGTTGTTGGACTTGTTCTGATTAATAAGGATAAAAATTTGTTAAAAAAATATTCTAAATATTAAATATGAAAATTATTATCTTAATAGCATTAGCATTAATCATTGGATATTTTGCCTTTCAAAAAATTACTCCTTTATTGCTTGATCAATTAGCAGAAGTTGGATCAACTAAGATTAGTCGTCAACTGGCTGTTGAGAATGTCAAAAAATTGCCTGAAGTACAAGAATTTCTAAAAAATGTCCCAAACGGAAAAGTGGAGGTCGATAATGAGCTGGAGGGAGAATACAATGTCCATGTTTATGAAATCAAAAATGGGCACACTGCTACATTTAATTGGTATAAAGTAAGCATTAAAAGTGGCGAAATCCGACCGGAATTTGAGATTAACTCGGCGAATACAGGCACTGTTTTAGGTAAACTGTGTTATCCGTCTGATATTTTACCTCCCGGCAAAATTGAAGCCAAAAGATTAGCTGATAACCAAATTTTTACTCAGGATTATTCGGGTAACCAAAATGGCGGTAAATCCAATTATGCTTTTGAACTGGAAGCAGGAGATTATTATTTGAGGTATAAAACTTCAGGTGGTCTTCTTGGTTATTCCACCACTGTTTGCCCTACAGGCAGTGAGGAAACCTGTGGAGATACTCAACAAAGAATATTGAAAAAAGTAGTAGTTACCCCTGGTGAAACAATTTCTAATTATGATCTTTGTGATTACTATTATAAAGATACTAATGCTCCCAAATTTTAAGTAACTATTCAGTATTTCCCAGTGGTTTCGTCATTGCGATCCGGCGAAGCCGGAGAAGCAATCTCTATTAGATCGCCACGGGTCGAAGTTTCGACCCCGCGATGACAGTCTACTAGGAAATACTGAATAGATACAATTTTAATACTTGACAAATATTTTTCCATATTGGATTATTAAGTTGATGAAGAAGTTATCTGCCTACTTCGTTGGTACTCAGTATAAACAATCAGGCTCGCCTCGTTTTCGTTTTCGCTTTGGCGAAGCGGGAGTTATTTCCCCGGTAATAATAGTTATTGGCGTTGTAATTGTTATAATCATTGTTATTTCTATTGCCTCAGGTGCTTTTAAATTTAGTGGCAGTGTTTCTAAAAACAATGACCAGTCTTCCGTGGAACAGCCTAATGTAGCTGTAAAAGAGGTATCCGTTTCCAAGAATAAAACCTATACTAACTCTGCTTCCGGCATCAATCTTGAATACCCGGAAGCATGGAATATTAAAGAAGGTGTCGGTGGATTTGTTGCCTCCTTCCATTCACCTCAGGCAGGCAGTAATGATAGCTATACGGAATATCTGGGATTTAAAGTTATTGATACTTCCTCTAAACCTGAATATACTGTGGCAACAATTGCTGATTTATGGGAAAGTCAAACCAAAAAAGAGACAAAGGGAGATGCAGCTTTTACGGTAACTGATAGAAAATCATCTACGGTAGCAGGAAATGAGGCTAAGGATATTGAATATACATTCAAGTTCGATGACCTGGCGCTAAAAGGATTGACAAGAGTTACTCTGGTCAATGGAAAAGCCTATATTTTCCAGTATTATGCTGCAGAGGGAGATTATAATAAATATCTTCCTGATGTGGAATCTATCCTATCTTCAGTTAAGCTTTAAGCTAAGGTTTAAAAAAAATTAGGTGACGGGAGTACCTGCATTTCCACCCAAAATTGTGTAGAACTTACTTTGATCTTTTTTCGGAATGTTTTCTTTTAAGAAACCAAGTAATACCCACTATTGTTCCTGTTAACAATAAACCAACAATAGCAAGTTTTATAACTGAAAACTTTTGAGAAACAACTATTACTCCTGGTTTATTTCCATTGGGACTCACAGTTGTAGTTTTCCCATCATTGGTTTTAACCTCTACTTTACCTTCATAAACAACAACTGTAGTCTGATTTTTCTTTTTATCGTAGGAAACCAGATAATGGGTCTCTACACTAACAACTGTCCCATTTGGTGTTTTGATACCATCATATAAACTATCTGAAACACCGGACTTATTTTTAACAACTTCTATCTCGCCTTCCTCCAAAAATAGCAGGTTACCATCATTTTTTCCCGGAATTTTTAGAACTGCCTTACTGCTCTGACCGGGACGAAGTTCCAAATAAGTCTGATTATTCTTGTCGCTAAGTCTGGTTCGCTCTGTTACCCGTACAGTTGAATCAGGCTCAATATTTTCATAAGGGATAAATCCCGGTAAAAAATTCCAAGGTTTACCTTCAGGATCAAAAGCGATTGATGGTTTCGGTATTGCTAGTAAAATTTCTTCCGACTCTGTCAAAATCGAAGAAGATTGTACCAAAGAAATAATACCTTCCTGAATATTTAAAAGTTCCTGGATATTACGCCATATTTCTAAAGGATTAAGTCCGGAAATATTAAACAGATTACCATCCTGGCTGGGTGTATTTTGCTGTGCTGGTTGTTCTGCCTGTTGTTGTGTTTGATTGGATTGAGACTGCTTTGGAGGAATTTCTTCCGGTGATTTTACTTGCTCTCCTTCTTTCTTCGGCTTTTGGTACGCATCATAGGATTCTTTGCTAGATATCTGCGTTACCTGTATATCACTACCACACAAATTTTTTAACGGAGTATCTTTAAATAAAACATCTGTTACAGATCTTACAAAACCTGTTACCTCCTTACCGTCCATCTTTGTCTTTATCTCTTGCTCCCCCTGGTTTATAATCACTTCATAAGCGATACTTGCTTGGTTATTAATGTACCATGGTACATTTGACTCACTATTGTTTTCCAGACCTACTCCTACATGCTGAGATTGCTTATATTCAAAAAGACAGCTACCGGCAACCTGGCCCACCTGGTAATAGACCGGCGCAACCAGTTCATATTCAATATCCCTAATAATGCCGGGCGGAGGCATGATAGTCTTTATATCCGCATACCCTACAGCAAGATATGTATTATTATCTGATTTAAAAAGATGGTACGTCCCGCTGCTTGTCAAACTTTTCAGTTTTTTCACCGCATCATCTTTATTTGAAAAATAAGTAATTCTGACATGGTCTTTTTGTCGCAGTTCACCTTCCCACATTGCGTTAAAAGCTACATCACAATAGTCGGTATCTTTTTTAGTGATTGTTTGTTTAGTCTTGTCATAGTACCATTCTGGATGAGAAAGTTTCCAAGACATATTTTCCATTTCCTTTAGACAATCAATTTCGGAAGAACTTTGCTTACTACCAAACAAGTCGTCTAAGAAAGCATAAGCGGTAAAAGGAGTCGCAAGAAAAATCAAACAGGCAAACAAACTTATCGGCAGGATTAATTTTTTCACTCTAACACCAGCTTAGCATTAATTAAACTTTCAAGTCAAATTGCTTATTGCCAACATTTGGGATGCATCTAGAATAAACAATAACCTCTCCCTCAAAGTGGGCTCATAATCATCTTTTTTGGTAGCACTAAAGAAACTCTAATGCTACATCATTAATAAACTCTCACTCCCCGATGAGCGGGGAGATTCGAGTTCTTGTCTTGCGACAATAATTACGAATAATTACTTTTTTTTCTTGCCTGAGGCAGTAAATGCCACATACAAACCTGAAACTCCGATTAATAAGTAGATTATTGTTGTAATCATACTTCCGGCTGGAAATAGGATTGTTACTAAATTTAAGTTTAGTAAAGCAATAAGTCCCCAATTAACGGCTCCAATTACTGTAAGCCAAAAGGCTACTGGTTTTATAGCTTCCATTTTTATCACCTCCTTTATTTTTATAATTTCAACGAAAATAGGTTTTCGCTTCTTCTTTATTTGAATATTTAATAATAAATGAGGTCTTAGAATTATTGGGCATTAAATTTATAATATCACAAATTTTTATTATGCAAAATAGGTATTATTATTTTAAAAATGATACACTTTAATAATGAATATTCTTGTCGACAATATTGAATGGATGACTTTTAATATTATTCTGGCTTTAATAGCTGTAATACTCGGAATAATATTCCTTTATATTAACAATAAATTACTAAAAATATTAGTTTTTATAGTTTGGATGTTATATTTACCAAACACAATTTATCTGATCACCGATACTCAACATTTTTCTGATCAATGGTTAAAATTACCACCTTCTTTACATTTAGTCTTAGTTGTTCAATATATTGTTCTAATTCTTATTGGAATTGCCACTTTTCTCTTGGGTATTTACTTGCTTGATAAATTCTTTTCCACATCTAAAATTAAAAAAAATAAAATCTTAATTAATATTTTATTAATTATTACCAACTACGTACTAGCTTTTGGTGTAGCTTTAGGCAGAATTTATAGACTTAATTCTTATGAAGTTTTTACCCAACCACAAAAAGTTATTTCCGGTTGCCTAAGCTTGCTTACATCCGCAGAAGCTATGATTGCCATCTTTATTTTCGGAACATTTACCAGCTATCTCTATTTTTTTCTGAGAAAGAAAATTAATATTAAAATGTAGAATAAATATCCTCGGCATTTTGAGCTTCCATAAGTTTTGCCCTTAATTTTAAAGCATCCGGAAAATCCCTGATATAAGCCTTAAAAAATTTTTTCATAATATTAAAATCTTTTTTATATTCACCCGCCGAAATCGCAGCACGAGACGTTCCGTCAAATGACGGATCAGAAGTCGAGTGCAAAGATGTGGCGGGCCAGGTTTTTTTAAAAATTTTTACATGATCAAGTAAGATTTCAATTCTTTGTTCCGGTGTAATTTTGGCAATATCTACTTTAGAATTAAAAATCCAAGGGTTATGAAAGATACCTCTGCCAATCATTATTCCATCAACTCCATATTTTTCAGCTTTCTCTTTACCATCCTGAAAACTTTTAACATCTCCATTTCCGACAATTAAAGTTTTTGAGCCCATTTCATTGTCGTTAGACAAGAACTTGACTCCACATTCTCTTCTGGAAAGTTCATCTCTCATTTTTACCACTTTACCAATTTCTTCCCAATGAGCCGACACTTTTGATTGTTCTTTGACAGTTCTACCATGAACAATTAAGGCATCTGGTTTTAATTTAAGTAAAAAACCCAGCCATTTTTCTGTTTCAATTTCCGAAAAACCAATTCTGGTTTTGATACTTACCGGTAATTTCCCCGCTCCTTTTTTAACAGCCAAAAAAATTTCTTCTGCTCTTTTAGGATCTTTGATTAAGGCACTGCAGGTTTTTTGTTTGATAACTGATTTTTGGGGGCAACCCATATTTATATCAATACCATCAAAACCTAATTTTGCAATCATTTCGGCAGCCTTAGTAAAATTTTCAAGTTCACTCCCCCATATTTGAGCAATTATTGGATGTTCGATTTTTGTATATTTTAATCTCGGAGCTACTCTAGCGTATCCTTCGGAAAATAGCCCATCAACATTGATAAACTCAGTAAAAAAAACATCCGGTTTGCCTATTTTTGCCACTATTTGTCTGAATGCACTATCAGTGACATCTTCCATTGGAGCCAAAGCAAAAAATGGAGTTTTAAGATTTTGCCAAATATTTACTATTTTCATAAGTTTCCCTTAACACTCTTGAATATATATTTACCATTCCAGTCACCTCTGACAATGGAGGTTGATTGGGAGCATTTTTTAAAACATCGGCAGTAATTTGCCTTAAATATTTTCTAGAAATTCTAGTCCTCACAATTTCTTTAGCAATTACTGCAAACGCTGATCCATGGTCAGCATCAAAATTATCCTGATCTTCTATCCTGCCACTTTGCAAATTTCTGACATCATCAGCAGTTTCTCTAATGAGTTTTTTATAGTCCTCCACTACCTGCTGTTTTCTTGTAGGTTGGCCAGACTTAGGTTCTATCACTTTAATTGTAACTTGTTCTCCCGGTTTTAATCTGACAATAATCTCTTTCATATTCTCATGATTTTATCTTAAATGATCTCCTACTTCAACTTTCATTTTTTGATATACTAAATTTATGGATAATAAAAGAGCTTTAAAGTTTAGTCCCGGAAGAATTGCCAGATCTTTTAGATTTGCTTTTGAGGGAATTTGGGCTGGAATAAAATCAGAGGCAAATTGGACTATTGGCATAGTAGAAGCAATGATTGTCATTTGGGCTGGTTTTTATTTAAACATTTCCAAATCTGATTGGATCATTGTTATTTTACTGATTGGTTTAGTTTTGTATGCTGAACTTTGCAATAGTGCCATCGAGGCAATTGTTGATTCATTTACTCCTGAAGAACATCCAAAAGCTAAACTGGCAAAGGATTTTTCAGCCGGATCAGTGGTTATTTTAATCATTGCTTCCGCTGTAGTTGGCACAATAATTTTCTGGCCATATATTTCTAAATATTTTTCATAGTGGATATAAACCAATTTAACTCGAGTTTGCAACTCTCATTAAATGGTTTGAACCTAAAATTTTAATTAAAAGTTGCAGATTGGAGTATTTTAGGTATAAATACTGCTTTATTTTTCCAAATTTATAATTTAAGTCACCAAAATCCAATTCTGGATGCTTTAATGATTTTTGGAGCAGATTATTTAATATTTATTGTTTATTTTTTAATCCTACTTTTTGCTGTTTTTGGTAATTCCAGAGATAAAAAAGCTTTTATTTTAAGCATGTTGGGACTGGGTATGG
Organism: Candidatus Daviesbacteria bacterium; assembly: GCA_030648645.1. Lineage (GTDB taxonomy): Bacteria > Patescibacteriota > Microgenomatia > Daviesbacterales > UBA10151 > JAUSHL01. The sequence goes on along the minus strand of JAUSHL010000010.1, from coordinate 5,750 downwards.
CTTTAATTTTAACTCAAATTATCAGAATTTTTGTTCATGAAGAAAGACCTTTTGTAACTTTGCAAATAATTCCACTAATTTCAATAAATCCTTGGATAACTTTTTCATTTTTCAGTTTAGGTGGAGTTAATCTTTCCTCTTTTCCTTCAGTTCATACCATCATAATTTCTGTAATCACATTTTCCTATATTTATTTTAAATCCAAACTTTCTTCATTTTTAATTTTTTCTCTTGTCTGGATTGCTTTTGCCAGAATTTATGTGGGAGTTCATTATCCTCTGGATATTCTAGGAGGAATCTTGGTAGGTGCCTTCTCAGTCTTCCTTACCCTCCAACTCAGAAAACTCCTCCACATTTAGGCACATAGGGCGTCCCCCTACGTGCGTAGTAATGCTTGACATTTCTTATAAATCAGAACATATTAGAATTATGCCTGCTAAAAATTCCATAAAAGATTATTCCAATAATAGTTATTATCATGTCTATAATCGTGGCGTTGAAAAACGTTTAATTTTTCAAGATAAGCAGGATTATGCTGTTTTCCTATCTTATCTCCAAACATACCTTATGCCAAAAGATATGGAATTATTTACCCAACAATTATCTGATCCTTTATTGAGTTCCAGAGAAAAGGATAAAATCCTTAATATGCTAAAACTAAATAATTTTGCAGATGAAATTATTTTACTTGCTTATTGCTTAATGCCTAATCATTTTCACTTTTTACTTAAACAAAAAAATGCTAATTCAATGGACAAATTTATGAATTCTCTGTGTACCAGATATACTATGTATTTTAATAAAAAATATGAAAGAGTAGGTTCTCTCTATCAAGATGTTTATAAAGCCGTTACAGTTTTTACAGATGAACAACTCCTGAATGTTTCCCATTATATCCATAAAAATCCAGTCAAAGATCACCCACGATTACGCACGCAGGGCGTCCCCCTACGTGCGTATTTTTCTCAGCCTTCATCATATCCGGAATATCTTGGGCAAAGAAAAACTGAATGGATCCATCCTGAAGAAATCTTGTTTCATTTTTCTAATTCCAACTCCAACAATTCTTATCAAAATTTTATTGAAGAATCAGATAATTTACCATTTATTGATTTGAATGAAAATGAGGTAAAATAACCTCATGCCAATATTTTTATTAAGTGAAACCAGTTGCCCAAATATAAATCTAAGAAATAAATTAATTTCTGAAATTAAAAAACATGGAGGAAAAATTGCCTATATTTCTTCTATACCTCAGGATGAACAAAAAATAAGATTTTACAACACTGTCAGCGAATATCAAAATATTGATCCTTCAATAACTTTAGAATATTTTGATTTGGGTGAAAAATTTTCAGACAATGATTTAAAAAAGGTTTTGGAATTTGGAATAATTCATATGTCCGGAGGTAATACTTTTGGATTTTTAAATTATATAAATAAAAGAAATTTTAAAAAAATATTAAAAAAACATCTTGAAAATAATGGTCTAATCATTGGTGTTAGTGCCGGATCTATTATTTTAACTCCTAATATTAGTGTTTGTAATTTACCTGAAACTGATGAAAATTTAGTAGGAATCACAGATTTAACAGCTCTAAATTTAGTAGATTTTGAATTTTATCCTCATTTTACAGGTAACAAACAGTATCTAGAAGAAATCAAAAAATATTCAAAAACTATAAATAATCCAGTCTATGTTTGCAGTGATGAAAACGGTATTTTTATAGATGAAAACAAAATAGAAATCCTAAATAATATTATTAAAATCTAGCTTCGGAGGGCGTCCCCCTACGTGCGTAAGTATGCCTGTATCACAATTCCTATATTTTCTGGGCTTTGGAGGATAATCTTTGTAAAGCCAAAATATAAGCAGAAGTTCGAAGATCAACTTTTTTCTTTTTATGAATTTCCCAAACAGTATCAAAAGCTTTAACCATTTTATCTTTCAATTTAGATCTTACCTTTTCTAAATCCCATTTTTCCCCTTTGATATTTTGATACCACTCAAAATAGGAAACTGTGACTCCTCCGGAATTTGCCAAAACATCCGGCACCACCATAATTTTTCTCTTTTTCAAAATCTGATCTGCTTCAGAAGTGACTGGTCCGTTGGCCATTTCTAAAATAATTTTAGCTTTAATTTTAGGAGCATTTTTCTTATTAATTACTCCCTCCATTGCTGCCGGAATTAAAATATCAACAGGTAATTCCAATAATTTTTCATTAGTAATATCTCCTTTATTGTCCCGGGAAAGTCCGCAAATTTTATCCACACAATAACAGTTAGCAATTGATTTATTTATTTTTTTGCATTCTTTAACAGAACCGGCATCCAAAGCTCCATCCTGTTTATAAATTCCACCCTTTGAATCAGATAAAGCAATAATTTCATATCCATTTTGTTGTAATAAAATAGCAATATGGGATCCAACATTACCAAAGCCCTGAATGGCAACTTTCAAGGGCCTTTTGAGTTTTAATTTTTCAACTAATTCTTCCAAAACATAAAACCCCCCAAGTCCTGTGGCTTCTTCTCTTCCTTGCGATCCACCACAATGTAAAGGTTTCCCTGTAACTACTGCTGGACAATCTTTTCCTATAATTTTTCCATATTCATCAGCAAACCATTCCATAATCTGTCCATTTGTATTTACATCAGGAGCTGGAACATCCATATCTGGACCCACAATTATTGCAATATGCTGAACAAATTCGCGGGTTAACCTTTCCAATTCTGTGTTTGATAAAGTTTTAGGATCAATTTCAATTCCACCCTTTCCTCCTCCAAAAGGCACATCAACCACAGCATTCTTGATAGTCATCCAAAAAGCCAAAGCTTTAACTTCATTAATATCTACTTGATTATGATATCTGATACCACCTTTATAAGGACCTAACCAATTATTATGTTGAACTCTGAAGCCGCGAACAATTTGAGTTTGACCATTATCCTTTTTTAAATGAAGATAAACTTCTAATTGTTGATGAGGATATGATAAATGTTCAAGCTGCTCCGAAGAAATATCAGCTTTTACAGCAGCTTTTTTCATTTGTTTTATTGCTCCTTCAAATGGATTTGATTTTTTCATAATTTTGTCTTCAAAATTTCAAGCTTTGCTTTAGACCGAAGGTCGAAAGTTGTGCTTATAATTAAAGATACATGAATTTATTAATAGCAATTTTATTTTTTATCATTTTTCTGGAAGGAACTATTTTGCCTTTTGATTTAGTGTTGGTAATTTTAATTACCAGAAGTTTTATTGTCCAAGAAAAAAGCAATTATTATTTAGCATTTTTCTTTGGACTTTTAGCATCACTACTTTTAGGTTATCCACAAGGTCTTTTAAGTTTAATTTATTTATTTTCTGTCCAAATTTCTCATATTATCAAGAGTACTAATCTAGCTGCTTACTGGATAGCAGTTTTACCTTTAACTTTTTTCTGTCTTCTTATAGAACAATTTATTTTACAATTATTAAATATTTCCAATTTTAATCTAATTCTTATTATTATTCCCACAATTTTAGTTTTACCTGTTTATTTTATTGTTAGAATTTGGGAAGAAAGATTTATTGTTTCAAAAGATATCAAGTTGAAAATGGGCAAATGATAAGAATTAAAAAAAAACTTGGTTTTGCTTTTTCTGATGAATTATTAAAAACTACTCAATATGTGGGACATTTTAAAAAGAGAAAAGTAAATCCAGAAAGTATTGAAGATGGTTTTTTATCAAATTTTGATCCTGACAAAGATAAAAAAACTATTTCTTCTTGGAGAATTGTGATTTTATCTTGTTTTTTAATAATCACTTTTTTTGGATTATTTTTAAGAATTTTTCATTTGCAAGTAGCTCTTGGTGAAGAAAATAGACAAAGAGCAGATATGAACAGAATCCAAATTCAAGTTATTCATGCACCTCGTGGGATAATTTATGATCGAAATGGAAAAATCCTGGCTCAAAATACTCCAGGATTTAGAATTGGGGATAAATTTTTAAGTAGAGACAAGGCTTTGGAAATGGAAGTTAAAAATGACCCAAATCTTTATAAATTAGAGCTTGATAATGTCAGAAATTATCCATATGGAGAGCAGAGTGCTCATGTTTTAGGTTATGTTGGGCAAATTTCAGAAAATGAGTTAAAACTTCCTAAATATCAAAATTATAAAATTGGAGACAGAATTGGCAGAGAAGGTATTGAACAAATTTATGAGGATTTTCTAAAAGGGATTGATGGGGCAGAGATTATAGAAATTGATGCTTCAGGGAAAAAGTTAGGAGTTTTAAGAAGAGTAAAACCTATTTCTGGTAAAAATATTCATTTATCAGTGAATATTGATTTGCAAAAAGTAGTTTATGAAGCATTGAAAAAAGGAGCTGAGAAATCTTTTTCTTGTTGTGGAGCAGTGATAGTAGAAAATCCTCAAACAGGGGAAATTCTAAGTTTAGTTTCTCTCCCTTCCTATGATAGTAATGCTTTTACCAATTTTGCAGATAATGAAAAAATAGAAAATTATTTTCAAGATAAAAATAGTCCATTTTTAAATAGAGCTATTTCTGGGACTTATCCTCCTGGATCTACTTTTAAAATTACCACAGCCCTGGCAGGTCTTTCTTCAGGTAAAATTAATCCTCAAACAACTTTTGAAGATACTGGAGTAATTTCTGTAGGTATTTGGACTTTTTCCAATTGGTTTTTTACTCAATCAGGAGGTAAAGATGGATGGGTAAATTTACAAACTGCTCTAAAGCGATCAAATGATATTTATTTTTATAGAGTTGGGGAAAGAGTTGGAGAAGAATTTTTGGGGAAAACAGCTAAAAAATTAGGTTTTGGAAAAAAATTAGGTATTGATTTGCCAAATGAGGCAGATGGACTCGTTCCTAATGATGCTTGGAAAATACAAAATATTAAAACAGGTTGGTATCCTGGGGATACTTTACATATGGCCATTGGCCAAGGATTTTTACTGGCTACTCCACTACAGGTTTTAGCTCAAACTGCTTATATTGCTTCAGGTGGAAAGTTAATTCAGCCTCATTTGGTAACACAAATTACTACAACTTCTGGAGATTTAATTAAGCAATTTAATCCTGATCCTATTGTTAAAGATATTTTTAAGAAAGAAGATTTAGAAGTAGTTAAAAATGGTTTAGAATTGGTTCCCAAGATAGGAGGTACTGCTTGGCCATTTTTTAATTTTTCTATTTCTACAGCTGGAAAAACTGGTACATCAGAGTTTGGGGTTCAAAATAAAACCCATGCCTGGTATACTACTTATGCCCCAGTTGATGATCCAAGAATTACTATCACAGTTTTGGTAGAAGGAGGTGGGGAAGGATCAACTGTTGCAGCCCCAATTGCCAAAGAAATTTATACCTGGTATTTTAATACTGATAAGGGAAATATTAAAAGTTTAGATACTTATCCTGTAGCTTCAGATTCTGCTAAAAGCTTGAGGGAATGAGATGTTCAACTTGTTGGTATAGCCATTCTGGGGTAATTGATTCCTGATCTTTTTCGGTTTTTATTAAGTTTGGGATTGGAAATAATGACAAATAAAAAGTTGGTTTATGATAACCATAAGTCCTAAGTTCCCATAAAGCACATTTGAAAGCATCAGCGACTTTTTCAGTCGGATCAACATTAGGATGTTGTCCTAAAATATCACGGCTAAATTTTAAAAAAGGACTATCTATTCTATAAAATTCTTGTTTTTCTTGGGCATCTATAGCAGTTTGAAAAGCT
>JAUSHL010000033.1 GCA_030648645.1 Candidatus Daviesbacteria bacterium | reverse complement strand
CGAAACAATGATCAAAATTCTAAAATCAAATGACCAAAACATTTTGAACATTTGTATTTTGAAAATTAGAATTTGTTTCGAGTTTCGATATTAGATATTCGAATTTATACTGAATTTTACATTTATGTTTGATTTTGATAAGAAAACACTACTGGCAATTGGAGGATTTTTACTAGTTGTGGCTGCTATTCCCTTTACTGCAGTTTTACTTAAACAAACTCAAGTTTTCCGGTCACAAGCATCAGAAATAAAAGTAGCCTCTTCTTCTGCCCAAAGGGTAATCAGTAAAGATGTAACTCAGGATGGTTTAAAAGAAGTCCCTAAAACTTCCACTTTGGAAGAATTAAGTAAACTGATTCAACCATCTTCTTCTCCTGCACCTGATGGTCAATCTAATAATTCGGCATCTGTTGAACCCACTCCTACTCCTTATGTAAATCTGAGCTTTGGACCAACTCTAAATCTAAGTATCAACAGTCAGGGCAGACCTATTAAAAAACAGGCGACCCGTGCCTTTGTTGGGCTTGCAAGCAATACTCCTATCAAAAATCCAACGTATCTATTAACATTTACCATTGATTTTCCGGAAGATGGAATTTTCCGGGGATTATCTTTGGCAGGATTAAATCCCGGATCAACTTACAGTGTTTATATTAAAGGCCCCGGACAAATTGATTCTGCCTCATCCTTTGTGATGAGTCCAACAGAAAGCAATATAAATTCCGGTCAGCCGTTGGTGCTCACTTCCGGAGATTTAAATGAGGATAATACAATAAATTCAGCAGATTACAACATTGCTTTAGGTTTATATGGAACAACTCCGACCTCTCTTGCCTGGAACAAAAATGCTGATTTTAACAGGGATAATGTCATAAATACTTATGATTTAGCCTATATTCAAAGTAATTTAGGTAAAACAGGAGTTTCCGGAACATGGACATCCACTCCATCTGTCGCCACCTCCTCAGGCACACCTTCAGGTAGTCCCTCTTCTCCAACAGGCGGGTACTGGCTCTGGGTACCATAAATTAGCAAATTAGCCACGCAACATCGGGGATTGACCCCGATGTTGATTTTCAAGTACCCTAAAATTAATACATAATAAGGTCTTTAATACCTGAAAAGTCTTTTTTATTAAGTGTTAACAAAACACCTCCATTGAGTATTGCAGTTGCCGCAATTGTTGCATCAGCAAGTTCAATCGAACGATTCAAATCCCTCGCAATTTCACCGGCAAGTTGGGCTATTTCATAAGTGTAAGGCAATATTCTTAAGGGGCTAATCGTGGCTAAAAGATATTGCTCCATATTCTCATCTTTAGTGCTTTGACCTTCGTATAATTCCTGCACACTAATCATTGACAGAGCCAATACTTCTTTCGGTTTTAAACGGGCAATTTTCATCAGTTCAGAATCATGTCCCTTCTTTTGTAAATGGAGATGATCAATAATAATATTGGTATCCAAAATTACCATACATTTTTTCTTAAGTTTGAAGATTCTAATTCTAATTTAGATTTTTTTTCTCTTAACTTATCCCAGTTTTCATTTTTCCAAGTACCTTTGGTTTTCTCCAACAATTTTAGATATGAACTTTCTCCTTCAGCTTTGGTTAAAAACTCTGTTACAGGATATAAATAAATCCCCTTTCCTGCCAAAATGAGATTAAGAACAACATTTGTATCAATAGCTAAAATATCCCTCATTTCTTTGGGTATAACTATTTGTCCTTTATTGTTAGTAGTAGCAAAAGAACCAATTTTCATACTGGTAGTATTTTATTACTTATGTCAACATTTGTCAACGACTAAACCCCAAATTTGCTTTTTTAGCTTCAATTTAATATAATTTTAGCCATGGAATGTCAAAAGGTTTGTCCAATCTCCCCTAGTATTTGTGAGTTGTTAATATTGACTGAAGAATTAAAAACAACAGCCCAATCTAAAAATAAGCAAGAAATTCTTAATAATCTGCATTATCAATTATTAGTTTCTCAATTTGATTGTTCAAGTGGGAAAAACCCCTGGCAACTGACAAAAACCCGCCAAGCTTTGCAAGAAACAGTCAGTAGATACTTTTTTAAACCTGATCATCCTTACATAATAGCTTTAAAAAATATCGGTTTAACCGGCTCTCCAGTTAGAGTTAATAGAAGATTTAGCCACGCAACATCGGGGATTGACCCCGATGTTGATTTGATAGTCTATTGACATTCATCTGATAATCAATATAATTTCCCAGTATGGAAAAACACATTTCAGTTTTAGAAGAACCTTTATCTTCTCAGGAAGAATTAGATGAAAATATACCAGTAACACTTAAAGCCCCACGTTTTAATCCCAGAAAAGGCATCGTCGAACTCACAAAATATGCAGCAACAGGCGGTTTGACTATATTATCTTCTGCCGGAACTGACTTGGTTGCTGTAAGTGGTGCTATTTTATCGGCTGGTATCAACCCGTTTGCCAATATTGATGCAAAATATGCTGTAACAGCTGTTGCAGTTTCTTACATTCCCTATGCAACAAGTTTATGGAAAAATGCCGATCAGTGTTGGCAATCTCTTAAAGAAACAGGAGTTTCAGTAAATATATTTGCCAAACTCGGCTATGATTTATCAAGAAAATTTACTCAAAAAAAACAATTGCAAAAAACTGCTACTTATTGCGGTTTTATAGGATCCCAACTACCATATGAGATACCTTATCTTATAGGAGCATTTGCCGGAAAAGAAATAATGACTGATTGGGTTCCGGAACATTACACTCCAAATATGGAATATGCTTTTTTAGCAGGAGCTAATATTTTTGCTGCTGGTTTTTTATATGCTCAGGCTGGTGGCATAGAAGCAGTACTGCGAGGCTGGAGAAATAGAAAACGCATCGTGGATATGTTTAAAAAATAGTTGTTGATTTTTCAATTACCATCCAGTACAATAACACAGTCCGAAGAAAGTGAGCACTTCGACAAGCTCAGTGCAAGTCGAGAATAAGCAAAGCTTGAAATTTTCGCTTTGCTCAAATTATAAGTCTTACTGAGGCGATGTTAGTCATCCTGAACTTGTTTCAGGATCTATGGATTCCGGATCAAGTCCGGAATGACAAAGATCATATCCTCGCTTAGACGAGGTTTTTTTATTTTTTACGAAGTAAAAATCAAGGTTCTTGAAAGAAGTGAAAGGTTCTTATGCCAAAAACAAAAGCACAAAAAATTGAAAAAGTAGCTGATTTAACCTTAAAATTGGGCAAAGCCAAATCTGTAGTTTTTGCCGATTATCAGGGTTTAACCATGAATCAACTTTCTGATCTTCGAAATAAACTCCGAGATGCCGGCGCAGAATTTGAAGTGACCAAAAACACTTTGCTTGGCATAACAATTGAAAATTTAAAATTGAAAATTGAAAATTCTCAATTTCTTGAGGGTCCAACTGCCACTTTATTTTCTTATGAAGATGAAATTGCCCCAATTAAAATTTTGGTTAAAGCTTTTAAAGATGCTCAAAAAGGTGCTGTAAAGCTGGGACTTTTAGATATGAATGTATTAGATGCTGTAACTGTGACCAGATTAGCTAATTTACCAACCAAACTGGAACTACAAGCCAAATTAGTAGGATCCATATCTTCCCCACTTTATGGAATAGTCAATGTTTTACAGGGAAATTTAAGAGGTTTAGTATGTGCTTTAAATCAATATAAAATGCAAAGGGAGGTGACACAATAGTGTCATCCCGTGCTTGACACGGGATCTATTTTTATAGATTCCTGCTTTCGCTCGCCTCGCTGAAGATTTGGCGAAGCGGGCAGGAATGACAATTTAGAATATGGACAAAATTATCGAACAAATTGAAAAATTAACAGTTTTGGAATTAGCTGATTTAGTTAAAGCTTTAGAAGAAAAGTTTGGAGTAAGCGCAGCTCCAGTAGCAGTTGTAGCAGGAGCTAGCGGTGCACCGACTGGTGCTACCGAAGCAGCCCCAGAGCAGACTTCTTTTAATGTTATTTTAACCTCCGGTGGAGCCAATAAAATTGCTGCCATTAAAGCAGTAAGAGAAATAGTTCCAACTTTGGGTTTAAAAGAAGCTAAAGATTTAGTCGAAGCAGCTCCAAAACCGGTTTTGGAAGGTGTAAATAAGGCCACGGCTGAGGAAGCCAAAGCTAAGTTAACTGCAGCAGGCGGGACAGTGGAACTTCAATAAAGTTTCGCGTGGCCTTGCGCTTCGCCGAAACGGCGAATCTTAAAGCAACAGCTGAAGAAGCTAAAACTAAGTTAACAGCAGCAGGCGGGACAGTAGAATTACAGTAATTTATAAAGTAAGCGCTTAATTTAAAAACCCCGCAGTTGGCGGGGTTTTTTATGGAGATGGCGCAGGTGCTGGTTCACTTGTTGTAGTGGTAGTTGATGATGGTTGTGGTGCTGGTTCACTTGAGGTAGTTGTAGTAGTAGAGGTGGGAGTAGAAGCGGTACTAGGACCGCTTTGAGGGGCTGCTGAATCAGACATACACCAACTATTATCCATCCAATGATAACCAGAGGGGCAAGACCCACTGCTTGACGATCCGCCGGACGAACCGCCGGTGGAAGCAGCATCTCTTTGAGCATCAGACATACAGTAACCGCCATTTTCACTCATCCAATGAGAGCCCGAAGGGCAAGAACCGCTGGATGATCCGCCTGAGGAAGACCCACCGGAAGTTGATCCGCCAGATCCGCTGCTAGTCGAACTTTGACGGCAAGTACAGGCAGAAGAGTCAAAATACCATCCGCTTGGACAACTTGACGCTGACACATTAAAACAGCCTGATTGTGAGGCTTGTTTGCAGGAACATGAGCCATAGTCAAACCAGCCACTGCCGCAGCCGCCTGATGGTGGCTGACAGTAGGTTCCTGACCTGGCTGCACTATCTGACCAACCCGAGCCTTCGTAACTACCTGCCACACACCTGCTACCATTCCAGTAATAGCCCGGAGTGCAACCGGACTGATATGAGCTGGGAGAAGTCGGGGTATCATTAGGACTTGTGCGGATACAGCCTCTACTGTCCCAATAATATCCAGGACCACAGCTGGATTGAGTTAAATTAGGAGAATAATAATTATTGTTACTGCCTGGATAACCGCCACTCGGCGCATATGTGCCCCCATCAGCCATACACCAACCACCACTGTCACTCATCCAGTGAAATCCGCTTGGACACTTACCTGGAGAAGTAGGCGCGGGACCTGAACCAGGCACTGTTCCGGCAGGAGGATTGGTGGTGTAATTAGTTGGAGCGCTGCCATAATAACTTGGGGCACTATAAGAATACCCATTACCACCCTGATAAGAAGTACCATAAGGCGGGGCTCCGGGGGCAGTATAATAAGGACTGTAAGGAGTAAACCCAGATGTTTGCGGACCGGAAGGTGTATAAGAACCCCCTGCATTATATGAACCGTAACTTCCACCATTACTCATACACCAACCGCCATTGTCATACATCCAGTGGAATCCGCCCGGACAAACACCTGCGCTTTCCGCTTTTGGCCCCTGCCCATAAACCAGCGGTTTACCGTCCTTATCAGTAGAGGGGGTGGTGCTTCCATAAAAACTGCCGGTCTCATCTACTGGTGAATAAAGCGTGGTGAATCTATAGTACGATGTCACCGGAATAGCTGCTCCCGGTGGTGGACAAGGAGTATTGGCAGGGAAAGGAGGTGTAGGCAAGAAACAAGGACCAGCCTGATTTCTTACCCCTAAACTAAAGGATAACGCTTCAACTCTGGCAAGTTCCGGAGGCAGGGCAGCGCCGGGATTACTTCTTCTAAACGCCTCCACTCTGTCTCTCGCCTGCTGGGTAGGACGGAATTCTTCCTGCAACGTAGCCACTGCTAAAACCAGATCTTTGCGGTTTTGAAAATCTTCCAGATTGACAATATCCGGCCTGATAGTTTGAGTTACTTCATCAATTCGCCCCAGGCGAACATAAGGACGGATGTCAGCAGGGATTTCTTCACCCGGCTCAAAATTTTTCTGGAACTCATTTAATTTTCCAGCAATGTCCTCGTTCTTCTCAACTCTTTCCAGAGTTTTCTCTTTTTGATCAAGCGTATTGACAATTTCTTCCAATTTTTTAAGCTCACCTATTTTAATTTTAGCCCCGGAATCAGCATCATTGAAATCCTCATTCAAAAAGGCTGTATCAGCAGCAGTCACTCCTCCTCTGGCAGCCAGTTCACCCAATTTCATCCTGGCCTCAACTCTGGAATTTGCTTCCAACAGTTTCTTTTTATCCTCTTCTGAAATCATTTCCACCGGTAGATCTTTAACTTTAGTTTTAAGCTCATCAGGCAAAGGCGGCTCCCCTGAAAGATCTGCAGCTTTATCTGCTCCCAAAATTATCGAAGATGACGCGGCAGATAAAACAGCTACCTGATCGCTGGTTGCCACAACTTCAATTTTTTGCAAAATTAGATTTTGATTTACTACTTCTTCAGCCAGTTTTTCTCCGATAATTTTTCTGGCTTTTTCCGACCATGACGATTTACCGGCATCGTTATAGATATCCTGCATCTTTGCAGTATAGGCAGACAAAGCCTCCTTAAAATCTTCTTTGTTACCTTTTTCTAAAGCAACATACCCTTCAGCCAATCTTTCCCGGGCCTGTGAAATTCTGGTTTGTTGTTTAGCTTCAGGTGAGAAAGATACTGCCAGTTGAACCACCTCTCCGGCTGTTTTAAGAAAATAGAAAGGATTATCCGGGGTGACAAAGACAGGTTTAGGAATAGAAATATCCCTTGCTTCTTGAACATTCGGCTCTTCCGTTTTCAAACATTTACCCTCAGACCAACTCCAGTAAGTATCAGCTTCTTTACAATTTGGTGCGGCGTCTTTCGGATAAGACTCCCCTTTTTCGGGAGCGCTAACACATTTTTGCTGTTCAAAGGAATAATATTGCCTACTTGAACAGCGATATTGGTTGGAATCATATACAGATTTATCATCTTTGTCCCAAACACAACCACGGGGAGATTTGTATGAAGAACCAACAGGACATGATTTCGAACGTTCCTTTGTCTCCTGCTCGGTTGCAGGTTTCTGCTCCGGGTAAGGGCTATTTATTGCTGCAGTTTGACAGCTTTGAGTTTCCCAGGACCAATTATAGCCGGCGGGACAAACAGGATGCGCGTCATCTTTAAATCCCTGCCCGGGCTCATAAACTACGCACTTCCCGACCGCAAAAGAATAATACTGGCCATATCCTTCGCATTTATATTTTTCATAATCACCTATCTCCTCTTCCGGTAATCCTTCAAACTGGCCGCTATTAATTGGCCGGGCAGAAGAAGTAGCTGCTAGTTGTTGGTATACCTGAATCAAATCCTGCCTTCCTCCCAAATCTTCCTGTTTAATGCCTGACAAATCAATTGAGTTAACCAAAGCAGTCTCTTTTTGATCTAAATTAACTGCCTGCGCTTTTAAAGCCGGAGTTTGGGCAAATTCGGACTGAACAGCCCTTAAATTTTGCAGTTCTTCAACCTTTTTAACCTCTACCAGTTGATTATAATCTGAAGGCGTAGTCAGCATCTGCGCTTCATCCATCTTTTTAGCATCAGCCAACGGGAAAGAACCAAGTTCAGCAAGCTTCCTGATTTTCTCCCGTACTTCTTTCCGCGAATTGGATCCAACCAGATCATTCGCTTCCTCCGGTAAAATCAATCCTTGCGCTTTCAGATCATCAAGCCGGTCTGCCAGCGCAGGTGGCAAGGCTGGTCTACCTAAAACATCAGCGCTTTTATCCAAAGCATCCTCAGTAACTTTAATGGCTGCGGTAATCAACTTCGAATCCTTGGGAGTGGGCAAAAGACCTTTTTCCAACATTGCTTCGTGTCTGGCCGCGGCATTTTCGAGCCTACCTGCCATGTCTTTAGTTGCAATTGATGCAACATCTGCCATTGCCTGAGTGTAGCTTTTGATCGTATCCTGATACTCTGCTGATTTTTTGTCATCGGAAGATATGGCTGCAGCTTCACTCAAACGTCGCTCAGCCTGCTCCAGTTTTAATCTGGCTTTTTTGCCCTGGTCAAAAGTAAAAGTAGTTGCTAAATTCTCTCCCCAACGCTTTAGAAAATAAGTAGGCTGGCCGGGTAAGGCTCCGTCTGCTCCCCCTAAATACGGATTAGTCGGCACAGGAGTGGGAGTCGGGCTGCCTGAAGGAACAGGAGACGGATTCTGATTTGCATCAGCAACAGGTGAAGATACGGGTGACGGAGATGGTCCGCCAGCTGGCGGAGGCAAAGGCACATATGTCGGATTATCCGAAACTGCTTTGGGATATAGTTTACCCACATCCTGCTGCTGTTCCGGGGAAAAGTTTGTTAAATCCACTTGCTTAGCCAAATCCTGAGCCCGGTTGTACCACAAAAAAGGCTTTATATCGATTGGAGGCGGAACAGAAGAACCATCTTGCCATTTTCTTATCTCAGCTAAAATTGCCTCAGACGGCTGAGGCCGGGTTTGATAAGTCCTAAGTTCAGCTACCTGAAAATTGGTTGCCATTTCCTTTTGAACATCAGGATAATTTTTGGCGACCGCAGTATCTAATTTAATTAACTCGGAGGCCGGAAATTGGCCGGATATGCTCAATTTATCCAATTCTTCCCTGACTTCTCCCCTACTTTTCAAACTATACAATTTATTACTTTCTTCTTCTGAGATTAAACCTTCTTCTTTTAGTTTTTGAATATCTGCGGATAAATCTTCCGGTATGGCAGGATCACCTCTTACCTCTGCTGCGCCGTCCAGGGCTTTCCGCGCCATATTTGTAACCGAATTCCATTCCTCGGCCCAAACAGGAGAAGAATTTAAAGCCATATTTTGAGTAACCACTGCCTGAGCGCTGACAACCTCTTCGACGCGGTCAGCATTAACTATTTTCCGGGAAACATCCCGCAGGGTCTTATTATAATCATTAAAAGCTTGAGCAGCAGCTTCTGTTTTACCCGCATCCTGCAAGGTTTTTGCTTCAACTAACCTCTCCTGAGCTATATCAAGCCGGAGCTCTTCTTTTTTAGCCGGATCAAAAGTAAAGGTCAGTTGAACATTTTCCGCAATTCTGTCAAAAGGATAAAAAAAACTGCCCGGAGTAAAACCGGTTGCTTTTTGAAGCGCTAAATTATCCGGAATTTTAGGAACAGGTAAGTTTTCTAAAGAAGAGAAGGAAAAACCTAAAACCTGAGGTTGATTATAATAAGGACCAAAATCATAGTAATCGGATTTTGAAGCAAAAACAACCTGGGGTAAAATACCCCACAATATAGCTACCAAACCGATAACACTAATTACAAACTTCTTTGGGCTAACCATCATTAAATATAATGTATGTTGCCCGTCTGCTATTTACCCCCGATGAAATCGGGGTCTGCTACTTCCAGCATAATATATTTTTTTTAATGTTGTCAATAACTCAAATCATTGTTAAGCGAAATCTGAACTTTTACATTAAAGCGAAATCTCAAATTTTACGTTATCTGTCATTGCGAGGAGGGTCGATTTTTCGACCCGACGAAGCAATCTTATCTATTTAAGAGATTGCCACGCTCTCCGGCTACTGCCGGATCGCTCGCAATGACAAAGAGTAGTTAATTAAAGGACACAAAAAATGTTTGAGATTGTTTCAGTTCAGATTTCGCAAAACTATATCAATTGAGATTTCGTATTACATACATATCAAGTCAGTAACTCTACTCCTACCTTAGCAGATTCACCTTTAGGTAATTTATTTTCCAAAATTAATCTGGAAAGTTTGGTTTCCAAAGTATCCTGAATTAATCGTCGTAATGGTCTTGCCCCCAAAGTTGGATCATAACCTTTTTCTGCCAAAGCATTTACCAGCTCAGGAGAAAATTCAATTACAAACCCCTGTTCTTTTAATTTATTTTGCAATGCTGATAATTTCAATTGAACAACTTTTCCTAAATCTTCTTTTGATAATGGTTTAAATAAAACGACGCGGTCAAATCTATTAATTAATTCCGGTTTAAATATTTTCAATAATTCTTCATTAACTTCTTTTTCTAAGTCATTGTATGGTTTTCCGGAAGCCAATCCTTGTGCAATAAGTAAACTCCCGGCATTTGAAGTTGCAATAATAATTACATCCTGAAAATCAACAGTTTTTCCCAAGCCATCAGTTAGTCTTCCATCTTCTAAAACCTGTAAAAATAAATTTAAAATCTTTGGATCTGCTTTTTCAAACTCATCCAATAAAATTAAAGAATAAGGATTTGATCTTACTTGCCCAGTCAAATACCCTTCTTCACCATTTTTCCCAACTAATTTATCAACAGCCTCGGAAGTTTGATATTCCGACATATCAAATCTTAAAAATTGACCCCCAGCTTCGCCCCGAAAGTTCGGGGCTTCGAGGGGCGAGCCTTTTCCTTTGAAATATTCCTCTGATAAAATTTTGGATAATTCTGTTTTTCCAACGCCGGTTGGTCCAACAAATAAAAATGAACCAATCGGTCTTTTTTCGGAAGTTAAATTAGCAGATTTTCTTTGCAGAGAATTTACAACTGCTTCGACTGCTTCATTTTGATCAATTAATCTTTGATGAATTATATTTCCTAAATTTAAAACCTGAGTAATATCTTTTGATGCCAAATCCGCAACCGGAACTTTAACAAAATCTTGAATTACGGTTTCAACTAAACTTTTTTTAATCCAATATTTTTCAGCTCTGCTTTGACAAATTTCAAAAATATGTAAAGCAGAATCCGGTAAAACACGGTCATGAATATATTTAGCAGATAATTTAACGATTTCTCCAATTGCCAAATCAGAAGTTTTAATTTTTTTTCTTCTTATTAAATCAATTGCCCGATTTTGTAGAATTTCAATTGTATCTTTTTCTGTTGCAGGACCTAAATCAATTTTCGTAAACAATCTGGCAAAACTGCCATTTTTTTCTAAAACTTTTGTATAGTCTCCGGGTTCCGTGGTAGTAATAAATTGATTCTTTGATGATTCGATAAAAGGTAAAAGTAAGGAGTAGAGATTAAAATTTGTGCTCGCTTCACCAAGTCCTAAATTCTGAATTTCATCAACAAAAATAATAATATTGCCACAAAATTCTACTTCCTCAAAAATATTTTTAACTCTTTCTGCTAAATCTCCCTGAGTTTTAATTCCGGATAAAAGTTTTGTAAAATCCAAGTATACAAGTCTTTTAGTTGATAATGCCGGAGGAGCATCACCGGAAATTATCAGTTTCGCCAAATATAAAACTATAGCTCCTTTTCCCGATCCTGGTTCTCCAACTATTACAACATTTCTATTATTTTCCAAAGATAATATATTAATAATTTCCGACACTTCCGCTCCTCTTCCCACAAAATTAGCAATTTTTTCGCTGCCTGCTCTTTTAGTTAAATCTTCGGAAACTGAATCTAAAAATGGGGTAGGAGTACTTAACCAGCCTCGATTAACTCCTTTTAGATGATGGATGGCAAAATCTTCATCCCAAATATAAATCCTTCTCCATTTATTAGATTTTTTTTGTAAAAAAGCTAAAGCATTAATAAAATCTGTAGTTTCCAAACCAATCTTCATTAAGAAACTTTCGATATTTGGAGTTTCTAAAATTAAACTTACAAAAAATATATTCCTACTTATATATATTGACTCAGTTTGTTTTCCGAGCTCTAAAGCTTTTACCAAAATTTTTTCTTTTTCCGGTTGTGGATTTAAATTAATAAAATCTTCCGGAGTTTTTTCCAAATACAAAAGCATTTCTTTTACTTCATCAGACATTAAAAGTTTTCCAAAACTTAAATCTTTTTCTGAAATTAAACTACATTTCCAAATATCATTGATATTAGTAATCTGACCGTTTCGCGAGGTAAGCCAAAGTTTTTTCAATGGATGAGAAATTAAATGAAAAATAAATAAAATTATTCCAACAATTAAAATTAATTGATTTAATAAATTTAATTCCGGATAAATTCCTTTAATAGTTAAAATAATTACTATAAATGGTAATGCAAACCAATAAATAGCAATTACAAATAGTAAAATAGTTACTAATAAAAATGCAAACAGACCAACAATTATTCTAAATACTCTAAAACTAAAACTTAATAATTTCCCCACAATAGAGGAGTCATGAAATAAAGGTACAAACAGGAGTTTTAGCATAAGACCAACTGCCAAATCTTCTTCCAAATAAAAGATAGTATTTCTTAGAGTTCGAAGGAAAAACACCAGACTTTCCGGATACCAAAACTTTATTAATTTGACAGGCAGGAACAGGATTTTCATTTGATCCGAACTAAATTGCCATTAAGATCAAGTTCAATAAAATTTCTGGCCCTACCTTCAAGATACGCTTGACACTGGTTACCTGGTAAATTATCGATTTCCTCTCTAGGAACATGAACTATATCAACTACCCAGCCCGGTATTAAATCATTGGTCAGACATGGTCCTTTGGACATATCTAATCCTTCCTTTGCTCTTGTACTATATAAGGATATCGCGGAAGCAATTGCATTATCGTATACACCCGAGGAACCTTTTTTATAAACAGGTTTTTTGTTAATTTTAACTACCAAAAACGCAACTGTTAAAATACAAATCAAAATTAAAATAAATAATTTAAATTTATTATTCATTCTTTAATTCTAGCAAATTTTTAAGAAATTTCCTCCACCCAAATTTTTAATCAAGCTTGTAATTTCCATTTTAATTAACGATGCAGAGACTTGGGATGCAGATAAATTCAATTCCCTGCATAAATCATCAATGTGTTTACTTTCATTTTCCAAACTTTCCAGTATTCTTTTCTCATTGTCTGTCAAAGTTGACATCTGACTTATTTGACTCATCTTGCTCATTTGACTCACTTCCCATCCTAATTCTTCCAAAATTTCAGAGGCGGAAGTGACCAATCTTGCTCCAGCCTTGATTAAAGATGATGGACCTTTAGATAAATCAGAAGTAATCGGACCGGGAACAGCAAATACATCTCTTCCTTGCTCCAATGCAAGTCTGGCAGTGATTAAAGATCCGGAATCTTCCGCCGCTTCTGTTACCAAAACACCTCTGGAAAGTCCGGAAATAATTCTGTTTCTGGCAGGAAAGTTTCCGGGAAGTGAGGGATGATCCGGAGGGAATTCGGAAATGATTGCTCCAAATCCGGAAGATATTTTTTTGGCAAGTTCGATATTTTCCGGAGGAAAAACATGATTTAATCCACCTCCCAAAACAGCTAAAGTCCGGCCATTTGCAGAAATTGCGCACTTGTGAGCCTCTGTATCTACACCACGGGCAAGTCCTGACACAATAGTTACGCCAAACCCAATCAATTCTTTAGTTAATTTTTCAGTAACCAGTTTTCCATAAGAAGTCATTTTGCGGGTTCCAACTACAGCAATAGCTTTTTTATCAGATTCTAAAATTTCTCCTTTATAAAATAAAATCACTGGGGGATCATAAATTTCTTTTAAAAGTTTAGGATAATTTTCATCAAAGAGAGTTATCCATGAAATTCCGGATTTTTTTATTGATTCAATATACTTTTCTGGAATAAGTTTTTTTCTGGTTTCAATTAGAAGTTCTGCAACATTTTTCGGAATTCCTAAATTTATAATTTCTTTATAATTTGCGTTCCACGCAAGTTTCGGATCCTGAAAATATTGAAGTAGAATCTTTAGCCGGACCGGTCCAAGCCCATTTACACTATGCAATGCCAACAAATACTCAACATTTTCCATAATTTTTCATTTTCATCTTATTTTTATCTATTTTCATCTTATTTTCATCTTATTTTCATCTTATTTTTATCTTACCTTTATCTTACCTTAATCCCATCTTAATCATTCACTTTCATTACAGTGACGATCGTCACGTTATTGAAAGTTGTGCAATTATTTAGTTTATTTTATATCATCTGACTCAATGACCATAACCCAATCTTGGACCCCAACTTGTTTAATAAAGTCTCTTAAAACTTTGGTGCAATCTTTTTTAGATCCCCAAACACTTTTCTGAAATTGTTGAAAACCTAATTGCTTCAATTTATTTCTTAATATATTTCTTACTGTTCTTCTTTTTTCAGGAATATCCCAAATCACAAGCCGCCATTTTCCATCCCATTTTTCTTCAATTTCTGTCATTTTCATCCACAAAGCCTTATCTTTACCGGAATCTGTTAATTTAAAAGCCAGTGTTTTATCATCTACAAAATCAATCAAGCCATTTTCTCTCAATCTTTTTAAAGTTTGAGCAAGAACATCCTTTTTAAGTGGATATTGCCAACCACCACTATATGCATAATAATGAGGATTGTTTAAGAAATCTTCCATCCTTATATAACCATCAATAGTTTTTTCTAAAGCCAAGAGAACAAACTTAGACCAACTATTTTTTTTATTCACACTTTCATTATAGTGACGATCGTCACCTTAATGTCAATAATGTTATAATAAATATACAAAAAATCAGCTAATTATTTGACTATAGGGTATGAAAATGTTAGTATTATCAAACAAATGATTACAATCATTGAAGGTGATATTGAAAGAAAATATTTCCCCATTGGATCTGAAATCTCAAGTACAAAACTTGAGTTTTATCCCCTGTCTAAAATACCAGCTGAAGATATAGGGAATAGATTTGATGATGCAAGACTTTATAGAATTGCTCTCTCACTCAATATTATAAAAAAAGCAAATCCCCAAATATCTTTTAAAGATTTAGAAAAACTTACAAATCACGAAAGAAGTTTTTTAGTGAGAAAAATCTTTGGTATTCCGGGATTTCAGGCCTCAACCATTAATTCAGAACATTTTTGTTTTAGATATTTGCCCCAACTTCAAACACTTATAACACATCCAAATATCCATTTAAAAGGACGATACACTGACCGTACTCCATCTATCCAAAAATTTAGCGACCTGGTTGATAATTATTCAATTTCAGATTGGAAGAAAGTGACCCAAAATATTTCTGATTACTTTTCATTAAATACCCGAACTGTCAAAATTACTGCCACTCAAACTTATGAAACTGATGACAATTATGAACCTGGTTTTATAGCTTTAATGAAAGGTATGGGAGATTCAGTTTTAGCTGATTTAATTGCTTTAGATTTAGATTCTGAGCGAAATCTTAAATATGGTTGGATTTGGGGGAACGAATTAAGTATTCTCCCCCATGCTGCCAAAGCAGTTATGATGGAAATTTACCAACACGGGTTGGGAATAGCACCTAGATTTTTATCAATGTTTTTAAATTCAGAACAAAAACCTTTATCAATGGGTTGGTTATATCAAAATCCATACAAACCACAAGATCAACCAGCCCAAATTATCCTTTCAGTATTAAACAAACAAGTTTCAACTCCTATCACTCACCCAAAGCCTTCGCTGATTCACTGGCTGTAAAGTAAGTATCCAGACTTTTAATATTTCCTTTGTCAGTATTAAAATACCAAGTGTATATATCCTTAGCAATTGGAGCAGCTACAGTTGATCCTTCCCCACCACCTTCTATTAAAACTGTAATAGCAATTTTAGGATCATCTACTGGTGCATAAGTTGTATACCAAGCATGAGTTTTACCCTGAGCACCAAACTCGGCAGTCCCTGTTTTGCCGGCTGTTGGAATTGAAAAATTAAAAAATGCTGTGGCAGTTCCCCCTTCTTTAGTGACTAAATTCAAACCACTCTTTACAGCTTCCAAATCCTCTTTTTTGAAAAGATTTTTGGAAATAGGATCAAGATCAAATTTTTTAATTAATTCTCCAATTGAAGTTGTAATTTTTGTAACCAAATGTGGCTGAATTAATTTTCCATCAGATGCTACATATGAAGTTTGAGCTAATACTTGTAAGGGTGTTGCTAACAAAAAACCCTGACCAATCGCCATATGCAAAGTATCTCCCGGATACCAACCTGTTTGAATATTTTTTAATTTCCAGTCATTATTGGGGATTAATCCATCGGCTTCATTTGGCAAATCAATACCTAATTTTTTGCCAAATCCCAATTTTTTGGCAGTAGCACCCAAGAAATCCTCACCAATTCTTTCCCCCACCCGGTAAAAATAAATATCATTTGATCGTTTTAGCGCAATTTGTAAATCAACCCAGCCATCTTTGCCTCCAGATTGGGTAAAAAACCAATTGGCAAAAGTCCAAATACCGACAGAAATTATTCCTGTATCTTCAAAAGTTGTTTGTGGAGTAATTTTACCGGATGAAAGTCCTGCCAATGCTGTCGTAATTTTAAAAGTGGAACCGGGTGGGTAGTTGCCGGAAATTGCTCTATTTAAAAATGGACTATTTTCATCTTTAAAATAATTTTCTATTTTTTCATTATCGGCAAAATTAGTAAAAGCATTACCATCGTATGAAGGCAACGAAACTAAGCTTAATATTTCCCCTGTTTGGGGATTTTCTGCGATAACTGTTCCGCAACAACCTGAGACTCCAGATATTCCTTTTTTTAGAGCCTCATATGCCACTTTTTGCAAATCAATATCAACCGATAAGTGAACATCTTTACCCGGTATAGGTTCCACTCTTCTAAGCACTCCAAGTTTTTTTCCTGAAGCATCAATCTCAATAATTTCTGCTCCGTCTTTCCCTTTTAAAAAATTTTCATAGATTTGCTCAATCCCGTCTCTTCCTATCCTATCTCCAATTTTATAATTCTGATATTTTGGCATTTTCAGCTCATTTTCTGAGATTTGCCCGACATAACCTAAAATATGAGAAGTAATCTCACCATAAGGATAATTTCTAATACTATCAAGTTCTAATTTATTCAGATTGGGATTATTTTTTACTTCCATTTCCAGAGCTTGGTCTCTGTTTAAAAATTTATTTCCAATTCTAAACCCCGGTGTATTTTGTGCCAAAATTTTATCATTGCGGTCATAAATTACTCCACGGGGAGCATGAATAATTTGAATTTGAATTCTATTAACATCAGCTCTTTGTCTATTTTCTTCACCTTTTACAACCTGTAAATGAAAAATCCGCAAAAATAATCCAAAAAAAATTATAATTACCAAACAGGATAAAATAATCACTTTCCAAGGGGAAATAATTTCTTTCTCGCTATCCGGATCAAAATTTACCAAAAAGGCATCCTCAATATTGCCCTGATTTATTTTTTTTCCTTTAAAATGACCGCCGTGTTTTGTAGTTTTTAACACTTCATCAGAAAAAGCCAAACCCAATTTTCTTCTTTTTTTCATATTTAATTTAAAATTAAAAATTTAAAATTTAAAATTACTTGCCCATCTTTAGTTTTATATCTTTGGCAACAATAAATCTTTCTTCCCAAACTCTGACAATAAAATAAACAGGCAACATTAAAATTGTAGGAACTAAAAGTAAGGATAAATTAAAATTTGAAATATTTAATAATTTTAAAATAGCTTGCTCAAAAAGTAAAAGGGAAAAAGTTAAAGGTAATACCACAATCCAGTAAGCTTTTAAATTTGTAGTTTTGATGATATGAGAAATTGCCACTGCAAACAAATAAATTAAACTATAAAGCCCAAGTGGGTACCCCAATAACAAAGACACTAAAAGTCCAAAGCAAAATGCCAAATAATAATTACTTTTTTCGGCCACTATAAAACTTCTGGCAATTAAAATCATCAGCACCAAATCAAAAGGTATAATTGTACCTTCTAAAAAACTTAGCAAAATTAAAATTACAATAAATAAATTCATTTTTTGACATTCTCACTCTGTTCGAATGATAAACACTACATCCAAATTTTGACTTTCGAAAATTGGTTCTACTTCCGCCTGTTTAAAAATTTCATTTGGTTTTTCTAAAACTTTGGTAACTTTTCCCAGCAATAATCCTTTGGGAATTTTTCCTTCAGTACCGTCCGAATAAATTGAATCTCCCACTTTTATATTTTCTTCATGTAAAATTTTATCCATCAAAAGTTTGGATCCGAATTGACCAAGTAAAATCCCTCTAGCCCGGCCTTCGTCATTTTGGGAAAATACAGCAATTTTAGAATCCGGATCTTCTGATAATAATACTTGGGAAGATTTTGGAGAAACTAATTTAATTTGACCAATAAAACTATCTTTATAAACTACCACCTGTCCTAAAATTATTCCATCATTTGTGCCTTTATCAATTGTTAAAAATCGGGAAATTCCAATAATCCGAGAGGGTTGTAAATCAAAAGTCTGAGGATTTAATTTATTATAAGTATTTAATAAAATATCATTATTTTCTTTTTCCTGTTTTAATTTAGAATTCTCCACCAAAAGTTCTCCCATTTGAATTTTTAAAGCTTTATTTTCCTTCGCGGAGGTTCTGGCATCTAAAAGAAAAGAAAATTGTTTGCCAACATCGGTTACTCCCTGATAAAGTCCATATTGAATTGGCACTGTTAAAGTTTGAAGAATAGTTTTAGGAAAATTCAAAAATCCTAAAATATCAAATAAAAATATAAGTAATGCAAAAAAACTTAAAATAAAATAGGTTTTAAGATCAGAGGTAACATCTTTCACAAAGCTAATATAAACCAATTTAACTCGAGTTTGCAACTCTCATTAAATGGTTTGAACCTAAAATTTTGATTAAAAGTTGTGGATTTGAGTATTTTAGGTATATCATGTTTGTTACACGAAATCTAAAAAGATACACATAAACGAAGTCTCAAATGATACAAAATTCTGTCATTGCGAGGAGGGTCGATTTTTCGACCCGACGAAGCAATCTTATCTATTTAAGAGATTGCCACGCTCTCCGCCAGCTGGCGGATCGCTCGCAATGACAAAGAGTAGTTAATTAAAGGACACAAAAAATGTTTGAGATTGTTTCAGTTCAGATTTCGCAA
>JAUSHL010000035.1 GCA_030648645.1 Candidatus Daviesbacteria bacterium | reverse complement strand
AACTGCTCCCCTTACCAGAAACTACAAAAACAATACCCCTGGATACCAAAAGATATCTGTGCATTTCCACCCTTGCTACTTGATAATATATCTACTAATATTGGTCCCTGGGGTGGATACAATCAGCTAGCTCATTACCGAAATTTAAAATTATCTAAATTTGATTAATAGACTGGAACATTAAAATCACCATGTCTAACAGCTTCAGTTAGAAGTCTTCTTTGCTCTTCTCTTATCGCTTTCATTCTAACTCCTAACTCCAATTCTGCTTCTTCAACCGATTTCTGCACGTCTACAATACAGGGCAATGCTACATTTTCTGGCCAATTAAGCGGTAAGGGACGCTCTTTTTCTGAGCAAGACTTACATTCCGTTCTTGATCCAAAATCTAAACATGTAACTAAATTTTCTTTCATTTATAATTTTCTATTCCAGATATTTATACACTAGACGATACTTAATTGTCTACACCCCAGTTTTCTCAATAATATTCAGGTACAACATTACGCTATAGCTTAACGTTGTAACCAAACATTAATTAATCGTCCATTAAAATCTTTTTAAAAATTAATTTTTCTCCTCTTTCTATTTGATCCACTTTAATTAAAGTAATAAAATCAGAAATGCCAAAATAATGTACTAAAAAATCAATTTCCTTCTTACAAGGATAACAAGTAGCAAAAACACTATCTTGCAATCTGATAAATTCCATCTGTAATAATTTTTTTCTGAAAGCATCCCTGCTAACTTTTTTATCCTCTGGAATATCAAAAATTACCAATCTCCATTTTCCGTCAAGTTTTTTCTTCTTAATATCTAAATTTTCAAAATCATATTCCAATAACCTATGTTTACCTTTTTCAGTTATTTCAAAAATAATTTTCCCATCTTTTTCCTGATAAGAAATCATTTCCTGTTTCTCTAATCTTTTAATAATTCTACCTATATCTTTTTTATTAAAATTTTTCCAGGCTTTATAAACTGCTCCTGCAGCCATGGGAACAGTGGGAATAATCATGGAAGCTGCAACAATCCCAGAAACAGCAATGATTTTTAAAACATCTTTCGTTGTTACTTTTTCTTCGTTCATTTTATATTTTAATGCTTAATTACAGATTAACATTATTTTTTAATGGTTACAACATTAAGCTATAGCAGAGGTTTGTAACCATTACATTCTTATAGCAATAAGATACCAACAGAACATTTTCCTACCTAGGAATGCTTTTTAGATACAGAAGCAAGTACTATTTTTGAAGTCTTTTGAGTAGTTCTTCTAAGGATAAAAATTCAGTATTTTTTTCAAATCTTTTTTTAAGTTCTATTTTATCTTCCAAAGTTTTTTTGGAAATGACTATTCGATATGGAATTCCAATTAAATCTGCATCGGCAAATTTTTCTCCGGCAGAAATTCCCAATCTATCATCAAAAAGTATTTCCACATTATCCGCCAAAAGTAATTTATAAACTTTTTCTGCTTTGTCCATAATTTCTTTATTTTCTAAATCTAAACCTACTAAGTGAACTTTAAAAGGAGCTACAGACTCCGGCCAAATTATCCCTCTTTCATCATGAAAAACTTCCACCAAAGTTCCCATTACTCTAGTAGGACCTATTCCATAACTTGCAAAATGAACAAATTGATCTTTGCCATTTTCATCTTTAAAAGTAACTCCCATTTTATTAGCATATTTTTCTGTACCAAAGGGAAAAATATTTCCTACTTCAATTGATTTGGCAGATTTAATAATAGAATTTCCACATCTATGGCATTGATCTCCTTCTTTTCCTTCAAAAATTTCTTTATTTTCTGTAAAATCACAACTTTCACAATAATAAATTATATCTTCACCCACAGGAGTTATAACTTGAAATTCATGAGTATGATTATCAGTAAAAACTCCCCCTGCAGCTTCAGTTATTCTTGCTTCCAAACCAATTCTTTTAAAAATTTCCAAGTAGGATTCTTTAATTTTATTGTAATATTCATACATATCTTCCTCTGAGATATGAGCACTATACAAATCGTTCATCAAAAATTCCCTGCCTCTTAAAATACCTGATTTTGCCCTGGGTTCATTTCTAAATTTAATGGAGAATTGATAAACTTTTACTGGTAAATCTTTATAAGAATGGATAAATTTCTTAAGTAAATCCATCATAATTTCTTCATGGGTAAAAGAAAGTCCAAATTCCTTATCATGAATATCTTTAAATTGGTACATTATTTCTTGAACCTCAGGATTACTCCATCTGCCGGTTTGATCCCAAATATTTCTAGGATGAAGCAGGGGCATAGCTAGCTCCAAAGCTCCAGTTTTATTTAATTCTTCTCTGATTATCTGGTTAATTTTAGAAACAACTCTAAAGCCTAAAGGTAATAGGGTCCAAGATCCTGCCATCAGTTGATCAATAAACCCACCCCTCACTAAAAACTGATGATTTATAGACTCCGCTCCAGCTGGAACTTGTTTTAAAGTTTTAGGAAAAAGTTTGGAATATTTCATTAATAAATATCTTCTCCTTAATAATATCCTTTAAGGACGAGGGTGTAAACTCCGAGGATTAAAAAACCGCCTGGATAATGCTGCATCTGCAACTGAAGTAGCTATAAAAGCTAATACAATACCAGCCCACATTTTAAGTCCTAGCGAACCATCAGGCTGAAAATTGCCTGTAGATTCTAATAACACCAAATATCCCAAAGATGTTCCCGTCCAGACTGCTGTTTGAAAATACATTCTTTTAAATGCTACTGATCCCAAACGATCTCTCGTTACTGAAACAATCTCTCTTAATTGCTCGGCTTTAGTAGGGGCCTTCAATGAATGATTTTGTTGAACTAATTCTACTGGTAAACTTCCATCTAATCGTTCCTTATTTTCTGATCCCATAAAACATATATTACCATAAAATCAAAATTTAGCAATAGTTACATTGAGTCGCGCTAGCCACGCAACATCGGGGATTGACCCCGATGTTGCAAAGTTAGAAGAATTTTTTGATATCGGAAAATGTTACCAAAACAATTAAAGCCAAAAGTATGATCATCCCTATTGTATGAATCCATCTTTCTATTTCCGGTTTTACTTTTTTGCGGGTCACGGCCTCTGTGATCAAGAAAAACAATCTTCCCCCATCCAATGCCGGAAATGGCAAAATATTAATTACTGCCAAATTTAAAGAAAGCAATGCCACAAAATTTAAATAAGGAACCAGTGGGGATTCCACAGACAAAATTGCATTTGCCATATTGGTAATTCCAACCGGTCCGGCAACTGTATTTGAAACCGGAGCTAAACTTTGGGTGGAAATGGCAGTTCCAATAAATTTCCCCAAAACCACAAAAGAATAAGAAGCTAAATTATAAGTATGAGTAATTCCGGAAAAAAGTTTTTGTGGGAATGTTACATAAGATAAATTAGCAATTTCATAAGCTCCCAAACTTACTCCCAGTGGTCCTTCACCTTTTGGCGGATTTGCTCTTGGTGTTATTTCAACTTTTCTTTGTTGATTTTGTTCATTTGATAATGTCAAAGAAATTTTTTCCCCGGCTAACTTTTTGGTCATTTCAATTAATTGACTTGCCTCATTTAAACTAATATTGTTAATTGTCAAAATTCTGTCTCCATTTTTAATTCCGGCCATTTCTGCCGGTGAATTTGGTGATACATTACCAATGATCACTACTATTTCATTTTTTTGTTCAACCCCAAAAAATTTATAAGGCGAAAGTAAGGGAATTTGTTGAGAAAAACCGGATGAGGCCAACACTATCCAAAAAATTAATACTGCCAGAATAAAATTCACAATTACTCCTGCCACAACTACAGCAATTCTTTGCCCGACAGGTTTTGTTGCAAAAGATCTAGGGTCATTTAAAACTTTTTTAAGACCATTAGGTCGCAAGCTTTGCTTATCAGTCTCATCTTCTCCTAAAAGTTTCACAAACCCCCCAATTGGCAACCAATTTAAAGTAACTAATGTTTCTCCCCATTTTTTACCAAAAATTTTAGGAGGTAATCCAAATCCAAATTCTAAAACTTTTATACCAAATTTTTTTGCCACAATAAAATGCCCAAATTCATGAGAAACTACTAAAAATAGTAGAGTAATTATAAAAATTATAATAGTTAAAATCATTAGACTTGCTGGAGCTCTTCTTCCTTATCTTTCCCTATTTCTTCAATTATGGCTGTATCTTTCGTAATTAAATCCTGCAAAAGTTTACTTCTTCTATCAAACTCATCTTCGCCAAATTCACCGGATTCTTGTAACTCCTGCCAACCAGATCTTATATCCTGTCTTATTTGTCTGATTTCAATTTTTGCTTCTTCCATTTTTTGATGAACCAATTTTAATAATTCTTCTCTTCTTTCCTCGGTTAATGGTGGAATTGGTAATCTGATAACTTGTCCTTCAGCAGATGGAGTAATTCCCAGTCCTGAACTTTGCAAAGCTTTTAAAACATCCTGCACAACTCCCGCATCCCAAACCTGAACTGTAAGCAATGTTGGCTGTGGAGAAGAAATTGAACCAAGTTCTACTAATTTCATTTGAGAACCATAAACATTCACAGAAATATCTTCAATTAAAGTAGGATTTGCTCTACCAGCTCTAATTGTGGATAATTCCCTTTTTAAATGATCTATACCTGCTTGAATTCTGGTATTTGCTTCTGTTAATGATTGATCCATAGAGAAAATTTTAAAACTCAAAAATCAAATTTTAAATCAAATTTAAAAATTTAAAATTAAAAATTGCTTTAAAATTTAAAATTTAAAATTTAAAATTAATTTTCCCCAAGTGCTATTCTACTAAATTTTCCAACTTGAATATTTTCTCCTAATTTTCCAATTACTGCTTTAATCAAATTTTCGATGGTTTGGGAATTATCTCTGATATATTCCTGTTTTAAAAGTTCTTCTTTGTTTTCAGGATTCATGGAAGCAATTTGTAGAGCCAGTTCATGGGCTAAATTTTTAAAATCTAGGGTTTTAGCAACAAAATCTGTTTCACAAAGAACCTCAACTAAAACTCCAACTTTTCCATTATGTGAATAAACTTCAATGACACCAGTTTTTACAGCTCTGTCTGATTTTGTATTGGCTCTATCTAGACCTTTTTTCTTTAAAATTTCTTTGGCTTTTTTGATGTCGCCCTTCGACTCACTCAGGGCCTCCTTACAATCAGCAATTCCTGCCCCAGATTCTTCTCTTAATTTTTTTATATCCTCAACTTTAATCATATTATTTTATTATAATAGTTTGTGTCATTCCTGCGAAAGCAGGAATCTATATGATGGATCCCACATCATCAGCCAAAGGTTGATCGTCCTTTGGACGAAGTGCGGGATGACAAAAAAACCTATACTATCCTTTTCGACTCACCAACAGTAACCTTTTCTACCTCTTCTTCCATTTTTTCAACTTCTGCCAAAATTTCCGGATTATCTAATTTTTCCTGTTCTTTTTTCTCTGCATCTTCTTTATCTTTTTGGCTCTTATCCGCCAGCTGGCGGATTAATTTTTTGGCTTCTTCTAATCCCTCTGCATAAGCATTAACAATAGTTTCAGTAATTATTTTAATGGATTTTGTGGCGTCATCATTTCCCGGAATTGGATATGATACAAAAGCCGGATTGGAATTAGTATCACAGATTGCCACAATTGGAATACCGATTCGATTTGCTTCAGTTACAGCAGTTTTTTCATTAACACAATCAATGATAAATAAAGCATCAGGAAGTGTATGCATATCGGCAATACCTCCATTTTCCTTTTCGAATTTTTCTATTTTTCGGGAAATCAAAAGTTGTTCTTTTTTAGTATAATGGGATAATTCTCCTTTGGCTGATTTTGCTTTTAGATCCAAAAGTTTATCAATATTTTTTCTTATTTCATCAAAATTTGTAAGTAATCCTCCCAGCCATTTAAAATTAACGTATGGAGTTTCTAATTTTGTAGCACTTTCAGAAATTAGATCTGATGCCTGTTTTTTAGTACCGACAAAAAGAATTACTTTTCCCTCTGTACCTAATTTATAAACATAATCAGCAGCTTTTTGTAATAATTTTTCGGAAAATTCTAAATTGATAATGTGTACGCCTTCACGGGCTCCAAAAATAAATTCTCCCATTCGGGGATTACCACGACGAACCTGATGTCCAAAATGAACACCTGCTTCTAATAATTCTTGCATTGTCGGAGTTTTTATCATGTTTTCCTTTAACCTCTCTATCACCAGTGTCTTTAGGAAAACTTAAGTGATAGATGCGTTAGCCCTGTACCGAACTCTGTTCTGGTTCAGGACGTGATGCGGTAATTCTAACAGAGATTGTGCTTTAAAGTCAACCATGTTTAGTTTTCAAACTTTCTAACTTTTCTTTAAATTGCTTTGCCACATCAATAGCATCTTGATATTTATCAACTAAATCTTTTGGTAACTCACCATTAAGATTTATTGCTACTTCCACAAATCTTTCATTTGTTTTTAATAAATTTTCTATTTGAATATCCCGATATTTTCTGTTTTTTGTTATTGGATATTGATTCAATAAAAAAGTTAATAATCCAACTGGATTTAGTGTTACAAAACCATCATTGCTAAAAGCAGGATTCTTTTTACCATCTACAAGACGATGATCCTCGTGACATATTCTGAAAACATTGTATCTGTTAAAAATTACACTATGAAATGGGTTTTCTATCTTACCCAGATTTGGTTTTCTTGCCATACTGCGGGGGAAAGCATGATCCCGTTCCAAACTAACTTCATAATCATGTGCTCCACATACAAGACATATGCCGATCTGATCTAATCTAATATTTTCTTTTACCATAAAAAATCTGCCTCAATTTAGGCAGTAATATAGTCTTACCAAAAAATTATAAATCTGTCTAGATGGAAATTAAGAATCTAATCTAGTCACAACTCTAGCCCAATCCCAAGCATATTCATAAAGATGTAAACCTTTGCTCATGGCAATTAAATCTCCATCTTCTGCTCCAATTTCACCTGCCATAAATTCTTTCATTCTTTGAATACCTCCAAGATTTGTAGGAAAGCCACCCCAAAGATCCCATGACCTAAAATAAACATAAAAATGTAATTTAGGAGTTTTACCATCTTCTGCATATCTTACTCTTGTATCTATTTGCCGAAGACAAGGAGGATCAGAAAGTTTAATTGAATCTGCATCACAAATAGCAATACAAGCTTGATTAGTATTAAAACCATCTCTTTTATACATACCAATTACTTCAAACATTTGTTTTTCAATATATTCCCCGTAAGTATATTGTTCATTAGGTTTTTTTTCTGAAGTTAGTAAATAGCTTAAATAATCTTCAATATATTCATCAGAAGTCGGGGCTGGAATTCCATCCGGAACAGTAGGAGATAAGGGTCTATTGCCAGGATTTAAGACATGTACTACAACTAAATCCAATTCTTTTCTTCTTGTTCCAGTATAACTTCCTCTGTCAATTACATAATCATGACCCGTTAAGAGAGTTGTTCTCAGGCACTGAAACCAAGCATCATTTAAATCAAAAGCTGTAATTACAGAAGGCTCAAGATGAATTTTCTCTCCATTTAGCCCTTTGGGTATATTACTTTCTCTTTTTAATATTTCATTCATAAAAGATTCTCCCTAACTATTTTTAGTATATCTTGATGCACTGCTTCTGCAGTTCTTGTAGCATAAACTTTTCTCCATCCATAAACTTCTGCTAAACAAAGATGTATCATTTGGGCTTGATGCCAAACTTCATCATCTGCTTCATTTCGGTGATTTTTCTCAATTCCACTGGTAAATCTCTCTCCATGCAGTAAAATTGCTAAATCTTCTTTTATTAAACCTCTATTTAAAGCCTCAAGATCATTTTGAGGTATCCCCCGTACTATTCCCCAAGCAACTCCTGTTCCATTATAATCCTCGGCGATTACCCATCTGCCTGATTTTAAAGTTGTGTCTAAAATTGGCTGATAATCAAGTCTATTCTGAGCATAAATTTTTTGCAATTCAAATTCATCCATTTTAGAACCTAGCCTTAAAACTGTATTAATTTTAGGACCTGTTGGTTTAAGATCATAAATAGGATATTTTAATGCCTCAACTTGAAAACCCAGATCAGTAATTGCATCTACCAACATTTCAGCTTGAGCAGATTTTCCTAAATTATTTGCCCCATATAAAACAATAAACTTTCCCCGTTCAATCATTTTTTATCTCCTTTTGTTTCATGTCCAGTACTGCCAAACATACCCCTACTTAGTTCATCAATTTTATCTACTTCCACCCACTCAACTTTTTCAACTGGCACAAAAATTCCCTGAGCTAATCTTTCACCTCGTTCAACTTTTACCACTTCATCTGTAATGTTATAAACCGGAATTTGGTATTCATCTTCAGGACCCCAAAAATCCTGATCACCAATTCCAATTCCATTTGCTATCATCAAACCTTTGCGAAAAGGTGTAGAACTTCTGGATGCTACGACAAACATATATCCAGGTGGAGTATGAATAATCACATTTGCTGGAATACGGTGTAATGATTTTGGCAAAATTTCTGTTACCAATCTGGCATACAAATCACAGGCCACAGAACCTTCTGTTTGGTACACTGGTAGAGGCAGGTCTTTATCAATTCTATAAATTTCAACTTTCATCTCTTTGGGGCTCCACTAATTTAAACAATTTCCAAAAATATTTCAAGTAGGCAATTTCATTTACGTTCACTTACGCACGTAGGGGGACGCCCTGTGTGCGTAATTTCTTTAACAAATCATCTATCTCTTGATAAAGTTCTTTTTCTGTGCCATTATTTTCTATTTTCAAATCTGCCATAGCAATGCATTCTTCCATGCTTCTCCCATCTTTATGCAAATCTCTTTTCTGAGCTAATAAAAATTCTTCCCAAGTTTGAGGATCAGATTCTCTATTCCTTGTTTTCATTCTTTTAAATCTAATTTTCTGGTCCGATTCAATATTTATTAAAAAGAAATTTGGAATTTTTTTCAAATATTCTACTTCCTCTACGCTACGAGGTGTTTCTACCACTACTTTTTTTGTCCTTTTCTTTTGAATATATTCCCAAGTTTTAATAGCCAAAACAGCCGGACCGAATTCTTGGCGCATATGCCCTGCAAATTTTTGCAAACTATCGCGAGTAATTTCTTGACCACTTTTTGAAATTTCTTCTCTTATCCGATCTGAAAAAGAAGCAGAAATAAATCCATATCTTTTTACCAAATATTCTGCCACTGATCCCTTACCAGAGCAAAATTTTCCCACCAATCCCAGAATAATTTTAGGTTGATTTTTTATCATTTTTTAAATGTAACAATTTTATTTTGGCCTGTTTTAATAATTTTTTAGTCACCGGATCAGGACGATAGATTCTACGAAAAACAATCTGATTAATCCCTGCATTGACTAAAACCTTTGCACAATGATAGCAGGGAAGCCAGTTTACATAAATGGTTGTGTCTTCTGTAGAAATTCCATGAAAGGCTGCTTGGGCAACAGCATTAACTTCAGCATGAATAGTTCGAATACAATGATTATCCACTATATAACAACCAACCTCCAGACAATCAGGAAGTTTTTTGGGAGCTCCATTATAACCAGTAGAAATAATTTTTTTATCCTTTACTAAAACTGCTCCTACTTTTAATCTTAAACAAGTTGCTCTGGTTGAAACTAAATCAGATAATTCCAAAAAATATTCATCCCAAGAAGGTCTACTAATTATTTTTTTCATATGATTATTTTAGTTTTTTTGTTAAAAAATATATTTAATAATAACCATGGAATTTTTGTTGAAAAAGACTATTAATGAATGAAGCTCCAATACCATGTAAAACTGCTGCCTGCACAGGTGTATCAACATTATGCCCAATATATCTGCCTCTATTACCTGAATCTATAAAATAACAACATCCATTGCCCTCTTCAATATCATAAGAATGAAGAATTCCTTTCTCATTAAAATGCATTGTCCTTAAAGTCAACCCAAATCTACCTGCAATATTACTGGCATTTAACTGAAATCTTTCTCGGAAATAATCATTTGATACAGATTCCTCGCTTTCTAAAAATTCCCTTGGAATCTCAAGACCACGAGAATAATATGAACCTGGGTCTCCATCAATAAGACCGTAATATTGACTAAGTTTTGGATCTAATTCATGCCATAAATACCAAAGCCAGGATCCGGCAGTTCTTTGTAATGCAATGGCTGTCTTTAAATTTTTTACATTTTCACCTTGATAGATACCTTCAGATTGATTAGGAAATTCCGTATCTAATTTTAAAGAAGAAACTGGTTTAGTTTTAATTGAGAGGCTTTTTAATATTCCAGTTTTAGAATCGAAAATAATTGATCCCGGTATTTGTTGAAATCTCTCGCAAACATCTTCAAAAAAAGACTGAAGATTAGCTGGTTTGAAGATTTTAATCTTATCAGAAATTGTATCCCAATCTTTAGGAATATGAAGCCCACTAAACTGAAAACCTCTCCCGCTACCTTCACCAACAACTGAAGGAACTCTAAATTCCCTTCCCCAAATATTTTCAGAATCAATCTTTCTTTCACTCATACTAATTGTATTAATCTATCTTTTTATCTGATGTAAATCAAGCCCCCAAATTAATTTTATTTGCTTCTTTAACAAATCCCATAAATAATGGATGAGGTCCTAAAGGTCTGGATTTTAATTCTGGATGAAACTGGGTACCAATAAAAAATGGGTGATCAGAAAGCTCTACTATTTCCACTAGTTTACCATCTGGTGATGTACCAGAAATTTTTAAACCACTATCTAAAAATTTTTCTAAAAACTCATTATTAAATTCATATCTGTGTCTGTGTCTTTCTGAAATCTGATCAGTGCCTGCACTGAGCTTGCCGAACGTGTCATAAAGTTTTCTTGCTAAACTTCCTTTTTTTAATAAACAATCCCAAGCCCCAAGTCTCATTGTTCCGCCATAATTTTTTAGCAACAGTTTTTTTTCCTGATCCGGCATAATATGAATCACCGGATATTTTGTTTTTGGATCAATCTCAGTTGTATTGGCACTTTTCAATCCCAAAACATTTCTGGCATATTCCACACAGGCAAGTTGCATACCATAACAAAGTCCAAAATAGGGGATTTTATTTTCCCGGCAATATTTTATAGCTTCTATTTTTCCATCAATATCACGGGATCCAAATCCTCCCGGCACAATAATTCCCTGATAATTTTTTAATTGTTTAATATCTTCTAAAAGTTTTCCTGAATCAATCCAAGTGATTTCCGGTTTTAAATTTTGATTATATGAAGCATGCTTTAAAGCCTCAATCACCGAAATATAAGAATCTGCCAAAGTAAAATCGCCAGTTGTAAAATATTTACCAACAATGCCAATTTTAACCACTTTTTTTGCTGAAACTATTTTATTTTCAAAATCTCTCCACTGTACTAAATCTTTGTGTTTTCTTTTAAGTTTTAATTTTTTTAATATTCTTGCTGAAAGCCCTTCATCTTCATAATTAATTGGTACTTCATAAATATTTTTTACATCCGGTGCAGAAATAATATCTTCCGGTGGAAGTGAACAAAAAAGGGCCAATTTTTTTCTTCTGATTTCATCAACAGGAACTCCTGATCTGGCAAGTAAAATATCCGGCTGAATTCCCATGGAATTTAATTCCTTAACTGACATTTGCACCGGCTTGGATTTCATTTCTCCGAGTGACGGAGGTATTGGTAAATAACTTAAATGAATATGTAAAACATCATTTGGTTTTTTCATTTTTAAAATTCTATTGGCTTCAAAAATAAATACATTTTGCATTTCTCCAACTGTTCCACCAATTTCTATTATCACAATATCGGCATTATGACTTTTACCTGCTTCATTGATTCTTTTGATAATTTCTTCCGGAATATGGGGAACTGCTTCGACACAATCGCCGTTATACCCTAAACTTCTCTCCCTTTGAATAACTGATAAATAAACCTGTCCGGAAGTGGCATAATTAGTTTTATTTAGAGGTTCGCCTAAAAATCTTTCATAATTTCCTAAATCCTGATCTGTTTCTGAACCATCATCTAATACAAACACCTCTCCGTGATGAACCGGATTCATTGTTCCGGCGTCAACGTTTAAATAGGGATCAATTTTTAAGGGGGCAACTTTATAACCTGCGGACTTTAAAAGAAGTGCAACAGATGCAGTAGATATACCTTTACCAATACCGGAAATTACACCACCAGAAACAAATATATATTTCATAATTTAAACCAAAGACTTGCTTGAAGATTTAAATTTCAAGCTCTGCTTATGAGACTCAAATATATTTACAACTTATCAGAAGCTTTGTCAATCCTGTGAACTTGTTATAGGCGCAGAGAATTGCATTTCAATTGACGAAATAGGTTTTGATCGAAATGTTATGTTCTGATCATCTTTAAAGTCAGTTCTACTTCGAACCACAATATCACATTCTGGATAGTAACCATCGCGATCACAAACAGTCCCTGGGATAATAATTTCTTTCAAAAAAAATCACCTCTTTCCTAAACGGGGGCAAAAACAAAAACCGTTATAAAATAATCTACTCGCAATGGAACAATATTGTCAACTATGGAATTAGGGTGCAGGTCATAAATATAATGTCATTGCGAGGAGTCCTAAGTTTATCGAAGGACGACAAAGCAATCTAGTTCAGAGATTGCTTCGCTTCGCTCGCAATGACAGGAGGAAATGGTTTAGGCTTTGTCCAAGAAGCAAATTTACAATTTGGCCGCTCACATTGACCACTCACAAATCTTATTTTTTCTACAAAATATATGCCGATCGGTACTTAAAATGTATGTGGTCCAACATGGGAAGATTCAACAACCAAAACCCAATCTTCTATCCCAGCTTGCTTAATCACTTCTTCAATCTGTTTGGTACAATTTTTCTTACATGCCCAAACAGACTTTTGCCATTTTATAAAACCCCAATCAACTAACTTCTTCCTTAAAAATTGACGTGCTCCACGCCTTTTTTCAGGAATATCAAAAATAACCAGTCTCCATTTTCCATCCCAATTTTCATCACTGTCCTTTAAAAGAATCGCTTTATTTTTTCCAGCTTCAGTCAGCTTATAAATAATTTCACCAGTTGATTGATTTTTTTCGATAAAGCCATTTTTGCGAAGTCTACTTAATGTTTGAGATAAAGAAGATTGTTTTAAATCCGGAGGACCGTAATAGGCGTAACGGTAAGGATGAAGTGCAAAATCTCCTGTCCGACAACCAACATCAACTGATTTCTCCAAAACCAAAAGTACCAGATTTGTTAAATTTTGTTTTTTTAAACTTTGTTTTTTACTCATCTACAAAATCGTATCCGATCGGTATCAATTTTGTCAATGTTATTGCGAATTATCGACGAGCGGAGGCTGATTACTGGCTTTGGGTTTGGTCCATGAAGCAAATTATTAGATAGTTACTACACCACCTCAGGCAGTGGAACTATCGCAAGGTCGCCACTCAATTTTTTGGGTTTAGTCCAACTGGCGAATTTACAATTAGGCCAGTTTTTACATCCATAAAAAGGTCGACCTTTTTTGGTTTTGCGAAGTACTACATCTCCACCACAAGTTGGACAGGGAACATCAATTTTTTCATCTAAACTTTCTGTATGTTTACAATCAGGAAAACCACTGCAAGCTAAAAACTTTCCAAATTTTCCAAATCTAATTTGTAAATTTTTTCCACATTTTGGACATTTTGTATCAATAAATTCTGTTTCAATTTTTATTTTTTCGGCAGTTTGTTCCACACTCAATAATTTTTGTTCAAATGGTTTATAAAATTTTTCAATAACCGGTTGCCATTTTAAATTTCCCTCTGCAATTTCATCCAGATTATTTTCCATTTCCGCTGTAAAATCATAATCCAAAATTTCGGCAAAATACTTCATCAAAAATTTAATTACAGCAATTCCAAGTTCGGTTGGAAAAAACTTTTTTTCTTTTCTTTCCACATAAAATCTATCTAATATAGTAGAAATAGTTGGAGCATAAGTTGAAGGTCTACCAATTCCTAATTCTTCCAGTTTTTTAATTAAGGATGCTTCGTTAAACCGAGCAGGGGCTTCAGTAAAATGTTGCTCTGGCAAAATTTTGACTAATTCCAACATTTCTTTTTCGATAAGCTCTGGCAAAATCTTATCTCCTTCTTCTTTTCCTTGCCCGCCGGCAGGCAGGTCTTCTTCATCAACTTTTCCATAAACTTTTAACCACCCCTGAAATTTAATTACAGAACCATTTGCACGGAGCAAATAACCATTGTCATTGTTTGTCATCCCTGGCTTGACCAGGGATCCAGTATTTTCTTTATCGCTCTGGATTCCTGCTTTCGCAGGAATGACATTACTAGAATTCCTCGCAATGACATCAATAGCAGTCTGGTCTAAAACTGCATCAGACATCTGACAGGCCACCGCTTTTTTCCAAATTAAATCATAAAGTCTGATATGATCTCGGGTTACTCCCTGCATTGTTTTTAAATTTTCGGCAGTCATACTTATATTAGTAGGTCTGATTGCTTCATGAGCTTCCTGTGCCGATTTAGATTTTGTTTTGTAAACTTTAGCAGTTGGAGCAACATAAGCTTTGCCGATATTTTGTTCAATATAAGATCTGCAGGAGGAAATAAAAGCCGGAGATAAATTTACTGAATCAGTTCTCATATAAGTAATGATTCCATGTTCATAAAGTATCTGTGCCAAAGACATGGTTTTTTTGGCTGACATTCCTAATTTATTTGAAGCTGCCTGTTGCAAAGTTGAAGTTGTAAAAGGAGGAGTTGGATATTTTCTTGTTTCCTTTTTGGTTACTTTTTCAACTTCATATTTTGCTTTCTCTAAATTTTTAACATGCAAATCTGCCTCTTCCTGCTTTTTAATTTCTAGTTTTTTCCCATCCAATTCAATTAAATTGGCGACAAATGATTTGTCATTGCGAGGAGCTCCGGCGGAGCCGGACGACAAAGCAATCTGATCTGCATGAGATTGCTTCTCCGGCGATTGCCGGATCGCAATGACATGAGCGACAGTACCCGCCAATGAAAGTTCAGCTTCTACACTCCAATATTCCACAGCTTTGAAAGCCTTCACTTCCTCTTCTTTTTCGACAATTAATCTCAAAGTTACTGACTGAACTCTTCCTGCAGAAAGCCCGGATTTTACTTTTTTCCAAAGCAGTGGTGATAATTTATAACCTACTAATCTATCTAAAATTCTTCTGGCTTGTTGAGCATCAACTAATTTTAAATCTATCTCTCTGGGCTTTTTAAAAGCCTCTAGGATGGCTTCTTCTGTAATTTCATGAAATTCCACTCTCTTCATTGGTTTCGAATTTCGAATTTTTACCCTGAGTGAAGTCGAAGGGTCGAGTTGCGGATTTTCAGAATTACGAAGTAATTCTGAAAGATGCCACGCAATTGCCTCTCCTTCACGGTCAGGATCTGTGGCAAGATACAAAGTTTCCGCCTCCTTGGCAAGTTTTTTTAGATCATTAACCCTTTTGGTTTTATCTCTGGGAATTACATATTTTGGTATAAAATTATGTTCAGTATCAATTCCTAACTCTCCCTTGGGTAAATCTCTAATATGTCCCATTGAAGCTTCTACATGAAAATCACTCCCTAAAAACTTGGAAAGCGTACGGGCTTTGGTTGGTGATTCGACAATAACTAAGTTTTTCATACTGTTTTTACTTTCCTGTAATTGTACATGTTTTGTCAAGTATTAATCTTTTGTAATGCGAAATCTCAATTGATATAGTTTTGCGAAATCTGAACTGAAACAATCTCAAACATTTTTTGTGTCCTTTAATTAACTACTCTTTGTCATTGCGAGCGATCCGCCAGCTGGCGGAGAGCGTGGCAATCTCTT
>JAUSHL010000034.1 GCA_030648645.1 Candidatus Daviesbacteria bacterium | reverse complement strand
GTTGTTGTCCAGTTTTCATCTATACCTCCTTTCAGCTCAGATAGTGATGTAATGCCGGCAAGTTTAAATGCCGCTTTAATATATCTAAGACCCTTAATTCTAACTGAAAGGTGTATACGATCCGCTAGCTCACCTACATTTGGTTATTGACAGGCTACACAAGATATGGGAAAATAGCATCAACTAAATAGATTAAGAGCGTAAGCTCGCAAGCTACGCTTATAGCAAGTAGCATACATTACTGTATGCTTGGCTTCGTTGCGCCATAGGGTCAGAAGTTGAAAAATTGAAAAAGGAATTATCTACTAATGCCTGATACAACAAAAAATAATATATATGGTTCCAGAGTTTACTGGGGAAAACGAAAAAATGTCCAACAGACATTTAATTTAAATTACCTCCAGAAGGAGTCTTATAATTGGTTTTTAAAAGAAGGTATAGGCAACATTTTATTCTCCATTAATCCTGTTATTGATTTTACCGGCAAAAATTGGAAATTAGAATTTGGAGATTATGCTTTGGGAAAACCCCGTTTTACTCCGGAACAAGCTGTTTTAAAAGGTGTATCATATGAAGCAGCACTTAGAGCAAAAGTTTCTCTTATAAATTTACAAACAAACGAAGAATATAAACAGGAAGTTTTCTTAGGAGATATTCCACAGATGACTGAAAAAGGAACTTTCATCATTAATGGAATTGAAAGAGTTGTTGTTAATCAAATCGTCCGTTCACCGGGCGTATTTTTTTCTTCAACACAGGATCCAATTACCGGTCGGGTAGTTTATTCTGCTGAACTTCGACCGGCACACGGATCTTGGTTGGAATTTTCAGTATCCCGGACAGATGTAATTACCGTCAAAATTGACCGAAAAAGAAAATTTGCAGCCTCTACTTTCCTTCGGGCTTTGGGATACGATACCGATGAAGAAATTTTACAACTTTTTAAAGATGTTGACATTGATGAAAATCACACCTATGTTACCAGTACTTTAGCCAAAGATTTAACCAAAAATACTGATGAAGCATTGTTGGAAATCTACCGCAAAATGAGACCGGGTGATCCGGTAGTTTTAGAAAATGCTAAAAATTTATTAACCGGAATGTTTTTCAATTCCCGAAGATACGATTTAACTCGAGTGGGTAGATTCAAAATTAATAAAAAATTAAAATTAGATGTTCCCAATGATGAAGAACATTGGACTTTAACCAAAGAAGATATTGTAGCAACCATTAAATATTTAATTGGTTTACAAAATGGAAATGGAAAAACCGACGATATTGATCATTTAGCCAATCGTCGCGTCAGACGCGTTGGAGAGCTTGTTTCTCAAAATGCTTTTTGGGTTGGAGTTTTAAGATTGGAAAGAGTAATTAAAGAAAGAATGAGCTTGTTATCTGCCGAAGTAGAAATTAATCCCGGAGGATTAGTTAATGCCAGACCAATTATTGCCGCTGTCAATGAATTTTTCCGATCATCCCAACTTTCTCAAATTTTAGATCAAACTAATCCTCTCTCGGAATCAGATCATTTAAGAAGATTAACTGTTACCGGTCAGGGCGGTATCACCCGTGAGCGAGCATCATTTTCCATCAGAGATATTAACCATTCTCAATATGGAAGAATTGATCCGATCAGATCTCCGGAAGGACCAAATATTGGTTTGGTAACTTATTTGGCACTGTATGCCAGAATTAATGAATTTGGATTTTTGGAAACTCCTTATCAAAAAGTTGAATTAAAAAATGGTAAGCCTCGAGTCACAGATGAAATAATTTATTTATCAGCTGATGATGAGGAAAATTTTTATATTACGGAAGCAACGGTTGCTTTAGATAAAGATGGATATATTATGGCCAAAAGAGTTCCGGTCAGACATAACGGAAGCTTTTTTGAAACTGAAAGCAACATGATTAATTATATCGATATTTCTCCTCAGCAAATAGTTGGAGTTTCCGCAGCAATGATTCCATTTTTAGCTCATGATGATTCAAACAGAGCTTTGATGGGATCTCACATGCAAAATCAGGCAGTACCACTTTTAAAACCAACAGCTCCAATTGTGGGAACCGGAATGGAAAAAATTGTGGCTGATAATATGGGTCGGGTAGTCAGAGCTCCATATGCTGGAACAATTATTTATGTCGATGGTCAAAAAGTAACTTTGAAAGGTAAAAAAGATCAGGTAACTTTTAATATTGAGAAATTTGCTAATACTCCGGTAAATACTTGTTATAGTCAAAAACCAGCTGTTACTTTAAATCAAAAAGTTAAAGAAGGTGATTTATTGGTTGATGGAGCAGCCACAGATGGGGGAGAATTATCTTTAGGACAGAATTTATTAATTGGATACATGAATTATGAAGGATTAGGTTATGAGGATGCTTTGGTTATTTCAGATCGGTTGGTAAAAGATGATATTTTATCTTCTATTCATATTGAAGAATATGTTACCGATGTCGTTGAAACTAAACTTGGTCCGGATGAGTTAACCCGTGATATTCCGAATGTAGCTGAAGAAAATCTGGCTAATTTAGACGAAGAAGGAATTGTCAGAATTGGTGCCAAAGTAGGACCAAATGATATTTTAGTCGGAAAAGTTCAGCCAAAAGGTGAAACAGAATTGACTGCTGAAGAAAGATTACTCCGCGCAATTTTTGGTGAAAAAGCCAAAGAAGTAAGAGACACTTCGCTGCGAATGCCACATGGAGAAAGAGGTACAGTTATTGGTATTCAGATTTTATCCCGTGATGATGGAGATGAATTGGATGCCGGAACTCTAAAGAAAATTAAAGTGAAAGTAGCTCAACTTAGAAAAATTACAGTCGGAGATAAATTGGCCGGACGTCATGGTAATAAGGGAGTAATTTCTAAAATTGTGCCTGTAATTGATATGCCTCATTTAGAAGATGGTACACCAGTTGATATTATTATCTCTCCTGTAACAATTTTATCCAGAATGAACTTGGGACAACTTTTAGAAACTCATTTGGGTTTGGCTGCTCAAAAATTAGGTTATAAAATTGCTGCTCCTGTTTTTGAGAAAATTCCGGAAGAAATTATTGTGGAAGAGCTTAAAAAAGCAGGTTTACCTGTTTCCGGAAAACAGAAATTAATTGATGGTAGAACCGGAGAATATTTTGATCAGGATGTAGTTGTTGGAGTTTCCTATTTCTTAAAACTTATTCATATGGTGGAAGATAAACAACATGCCAGATCTACTGGACCGTATTCTATGGTAACTCAACAACCTTTGGGTGGAAAAGCTCAAATGGGAGGACAAAGATTGGGAGAAATGGAAGTTTGGGCACTGGAAGCATACGGAGCTGCTAATATTTTACAGGAAATGTTAACTACTAAATCTGATGATGTAATTGGCCGAACCAAAGCATATCAGGCAATAATTCAGGGTGAAGATATTCCTCAACCTTTAGTTCCGGAAAGCTTTAAGGTCTTGGTTAAAGAGTTGCAATCTTTGAGTATTAATGTTGATACAGTTAATCCAATTATTGTTTCAACCGAGACAACTGCTGAACCATCTGCTAAACTTGTCGCACAAGTAGAGAGCTTGAAAGAAGTTTTAGGTGATGAAAATATTGCAATTGAAGAAGAACTAGGTGAAAAATCACCGATGGAAATTGTTGAAGCAGAAGAAGGGGAGGTTAAAGAATGAGTGATCTTTTGGATTTTGCCAGCTTAAGAGTAACTATTGCCAGTCCTGAACAGATCAGAGCGTGGTCATTTGGGGAAGTTACAAAACCGGAAACTATCAATTACAGGACTTTGAAACCTGAAAAAGATGGTTTATTTGCGGAAAATATTTTTGGTCCAACTAAGGATTATGAATGTTACTGCGGTAAATACAAAAGAATCCGTTACAGAGGTGTTATTTGCGACAAATGTGGAGTCGAAGTTACTCAAAGTAAAGTCAGACGCGAAAGAATGGGTCACATTACTCTGGCTGCTTCAGTTGCGCATAATTGGTTTGTTAAAGGTGCACCTTCTAAATTATCTTTGGTGTTAGATTTATCTTTGAAAAGCTTGGAAGCAGTTATCTATTTTGCATCTTTCTTGGTAATTTCTGTTGACAGTAATTTACAAACCCTGTCTTTGGAAAAGTTAGGAAAAGATTTAGAGAAAAAAGAAGAAGAAGTAAAAGAAAATCTGGAAAAAGAAATCAAGGTTATGGAAGAAGAAATAAAAAAACAGCTTGTGGAATTAAAGAAAGTTGAAAAGAGTGAAAAATATGAGTTAGTGGCAGCCGATATACAGCTTAAAAATCGT
This sequence comes from Candidatus Daviesbacteria bacterium, assembly GCA_030648645.1. GTDB lineage: Bacteria > Patescibacteriota > Microgenomatia > Daviesbacterales > UBA10151 > JAUSHL01. The sequence continues at coordinate 14,214 of JAUSHL010000034.1, read as the reverse complement.
CAGGATATTCAAAAACGCCGGGATAATTTAGCGGTTGGGCTTGGACAACTTGAACAAATCTATAAAGCAGTATCTGATTTAGTCAAGAATATTACTCCATCCAGAGTTATTTCTGAAGATGAATATTTAAAATTGGATGAATACGGAGTTTCTGATTTTATAAAAGTTAGCATGGGTGCAGAAGGATTACTGGAAGTTTTGAAAAATATTGATATGGATAAATTATCAATGGAACTTCGGGAAGAGGTTAGAAAATCGACAGGACAAAGGCATATCAAAGCTACCAAAAGACTTCGAATAGTTGAAGGTATGAGAAGTGCAGGTCTTTCTCCTGAATGGATGATTACCCGAATTTTACCGGTTATTCCACCGGATTTGCGTCCAATGGTCCAACTTCAGGGGGGAAGATTTGCTACTTCCGATTTGAATGATTTGTACAGAAGAGTAATCAATCGAAATAACCGTCTGAAAAAATTAATCGATTTGGGAGCACCGGAAATTATTTTACGAAATGAGAAAAGAATGCTTCAGGAGGCTGTCGATGCTTTAATTGATTCAAATTTGAAAACTACCAGACGTGGAGCCGGAGGCGGACATGCTTTAAGGTCATTATCAGATATGCTTCGGGGAAAACAGGGAAGATTCCGACAAAATCTTTTAGGGAAGAGAGTCGATTATTCAGGAAGATCAGTTATTGTGGTTGGCCCACACTTAAAATTAGATCAGGTTGGTCTTCCCCGGGAGATGGCTTTGGAAATGTTCAAACCATTTATTTTACGGGAGATCATTTTAAGAGGATTGTCAGCCAATATAAAAGGCGCAAAAAATGTTTTGGAAATGCGTACATCTGAAGTGTGGGATATTTTGGAAGAAGTAGTCACCGGACATCCGGTTTTGATCAACCGTGCTCCAACCTTACACAGGTTAGGAATTCAGGCTTTTTATCCGGTATTAATTGATGGTAGTGCCATCCAGATCCATCCTTGTATTTGTACGGGTTTTGGAGCTGATTTTGACGGGGATCAAATGGCAGTACACGTACCTTTAAGTAAAAAAGCTCAAATTGAAGCCGGAACTTTAATGATGGCCAAAGAAAATATTCTAAAACCTGCTTCCGGTCAGCCGGTTATTGGACATAACCGTGAAATGGCTTTGGGTATTTATTATGCAACTTCAATTGATCCTATTTTTCCGAAGATTGAAGACCGGGTAATGGGTGAAGATGAAGCTGTGTTTGCTTTTCAGACTGGAAAAATTAAATTGCAACAGCAGGTAAAAGTTAAAATTGATAAAGATGTTTTGGATACAACAGTTGGTAGAATTTTATTTAACAGATTAATTCCGGTAAGCATGAGATATGTTAATAAAGCAGTGGGTGTTAAAGATGCTCAAAAGATTGTTATGGATACTTTCACCAAATTTCCCCGTCAGGAAGTTGCTAAATTAATTGATGATTTGAAAGACTTTGGTTTTTGGGGAGTAACAATTTCCGGACTTTCAATTGGAATTTTTGATAACACTATTATTCCGGAAAAAGATCAGTTGATTGCCGATGGAGATAAAGAAATTTCGGCAATTGAAGATAATTTCAAAAAAGGTTTAATTACTCAGGATGAAAAAAGAGTTTTGGCAGAAGAAATTTGGACCAGAGTTGGAGATGATATCGCCCGAAAAACATTAGCCATACTTGCTCCGGACAATCCAGTGAGCATTATCATGAAATCAGGAGGAGCCAGAGCGACAACCGAACAGATTAAACAACTTTCCGGTATGAGAGGTTTTTCGGTTGATCCAACCGGAAAAATTGTTGAATTGCCAACCAAATCAAATTACCGACAGGGATTTTCCATGTTTGAATACTTCACCTCAACCCGTGGTGGTCGAAAAGGATTGGCCGATAAAGCTTTGAAAACTGCTGATGCAGGATACTTAACAAGAAGATTGGTTGATGTGGCGCACGACATGATTATCCGTTCTGAGCAGTGTACTGATACTGATGGTGTAACTTTGGAAGTGCCTATCGATGGAGGATCTGCTGCTAATTCCCGCTTTGTCGGTAGAAAACTGGCTGTTAAAGTAGTCGGTACAAAAACCAAAAAAGTAATTGCCAAAGAAGGACAATACTTGGATGAAAATATTATCAATCAGATTGTGGAAGAGGAAGTTAAAACTTTAACCGTATTTTCTCCAATTTCCTGTAAAGCTAAAGTTGGAATGTGCGCCAGATGTTATGGTTGGGATCTTTCCACCCGAGAACCGGTTAAAATTGGAGTTCCGGTTGGGGTAGTTGCAGCTCAAAGTATTGGTGAACCGGGAACACAACTTACCATGAGAACTTTCCATACCGGAGGTATTGCCGGAGCTGATATTACCATGGGACTTCCCCGGGTTGAAGAACTTTATGAGGCTAGAATTCCTAAAAATGCGGCACCACTTTCTGAACTTGCCGGAAAAGTTACCATTACTGAAACTGAAATGGGAGTACAAGTTAGAGTAAGAACAACCACTAAACCTAATGAAGAAAGAGAATACATGATTCCAATTTCGGCAACATTACTTATCGAAGATGGACAGTTAATTTCTGCGGGAACCCAACTTGCCTCAGGACACTTGGATATTAAAGAAATTGTCAGAGTCAGAGGACTTAAAGCTGCACAACAATATATTGTTGATGAAGTCAGAAAAGTTTATGCCTCACAAGGTGTGCCAATTAATGAAAAACATTTTGAAACAATTGTCAGAAAAATGTCCGATAAAGTCAGAGTTGAAAGTCAGGGTGATACCAACTTATTACCGGGTGAGGTAATTGATAAAATTAAATTTGAGGATGAAAATCAAAGAGTATTGGCAGCCGGAGGAGATCCAGCCACAGCTTTGGTTACAGTTTTGGGAATCACCCGAGCTTCACTACTTACAGAAAGTTTCTTGTCAGCTGCTTCCTTCCAGGAAACAACTACAGTGTTATCTGATGCTGCAGCTTCCGGTAAGGTGGATCATTTGCTCGGACTCAAAGAAAACGTTATAATAGGTCGTTTGATTCCTACCAGTCAGGATCGAGCCAGAGCGGAATCATAAATATATGCCAACAATAAATCAATTAGTCAGACACAGCCGGAAAAGCGCTTCTAAAAAAGTTAAAGCAACAGCACTTCGAAGAAGTTTTAATGCTAAAGACCGGGTGTATAAAACAAATTATAATCCGCAAAAACGGGGTGTGGTTACTTTGGTTAAAACTATGACTCCTAAAAAACCAAATTCAGCTCTCCGGAAAGTTGCCAGAGTCAGACTTTCTAATAAAACTGAAGTTACAGCCTATATTCAAGGAGTTGGGCATGATTTGGCAGAACACGGAATCGTTATGATTAGAGGCGGAAGAGTAAAAGATTTACCGGGAGTAAAATATCATATAATTAGAGGAAAATTAGATATGTCAGGGGTAGTTGGAAGAAAAACCAGCAGATCAAAATATGGAACCAAAATGATGAAAGGGGGGAAAGCCTAAATTCGAAGCACGAAACCCTAAATTCGAAACAAATACAAATTACCAAAATACAAAATACAAAACTGTTTTGAATTTTGAACATTTGAATTTTGAAAATTGTTTCGGATTTCGATATAAGCAAAGCTTGCGAGCTTCGCTCTTTAGAATTTCGAATTTATAATTATTTATGCCAAGATCAGGACCAGTTGCTAAAAGAATATTGAAGCCAGATCCAATCTATAATTCTAAATTAGTAACCAGATTTATCAATAAAGTAATGATGGATGGTAAAAAAACTATTGCCCAAAATTTGGTTTATCAGGCTTTTAAGCAAATTGAAGAGCAATCAAAGAAAAACCCTCTCACTGTTTTTGAAACAGCTGTAGCTAATGTTGCTCCAAAAATGGAAGTAAAACCAAAAAGAATTGGTGGAGCTTCTTACCAAATTCCGGTTGAGGTTAGAGGAGACAGAAGAGAAGCTTTGGCAATAAGATGGATTATTGAATCTGCCAGAAAAAGAACAAATAAGGAATATAAAACTTTTGATCTGAAATTAGCAGCAGAATTAATTGATGCTTCAGAAGGTCAGGGAAATGCTATTAAGAAAAAAGAAGATACTATAAAAAGCGCAGAGGCGAATAAGGCGTTTTCCCACTTCCGTTTTTAACGGAATGTGGTTTGCCGCCTTGCGATCCGCCGGTGGCGGATCTAAAGGCCTTCAGTCACTTCAGGTTTTAAAGTCTTCTGATATTTTTTGATATTATTTATCTGCGTTGATGTTTTTCTTTATCTGATATAAACTTAAATTGTTATGGATGATAAAACAAAAAAAGATTTAAGTCAGCTTCTTGACCAAAAATTTAATGGTTTGAAGAAAGAAATTAAGCAGGATACAAAACAGCAATTCCGTGGTTTTAAAAAAGAAATACAGGGGCAATTTAGTGGTTTTAAAGAAGATATAAACCAAGATGTAAAGCAACAATTTAGTGGTTTTAAAGAAGATATAAACCAAGATGTAAAGCAACAATTTCAAGGGTTTAGGGAAGAAATGCATCAAGATATGGTAGCAACTTTTAATCAGGGAGTTAGAGAGGTAATTATTCCTTATTTGGAAGATGTGGATATAGATTTAAAAGATATTAAGGCACGTTTAAAAGGTGTGGAAAATGGGTTAGATGTAGTGGAAAGGAAATTGGACAAGGTGGTAGATAATCAAATTGATTTTAAAAATCAATTAAATAGTCATGAAAGAAGTTTGAAAAAACTAGAGGTACATCAAGTTATAGCATGAATACCAAGGGTTTTACGTCAATAATTATTATTTTAGGAATTGTTTTATTGCTAGGTATAGCTGGTGGAGCATATTATTTTGGCAAATCCCAAGTTGCTAGACCACAATCTACACAACCAACAATTACTCCGTCTTCAATTACAGATACGAGCCCTGCACCGACTGGTACAGGGGAAACTGTCAATTGGAAAACATATACAGATTTGGCTAATACTTATAGTATGAAATACCCAAGTCAGCTATTTCCTAACACCTGTGGAGATGGGGCATTTGCTACGGAATCTTTATATGATTGCGGGAGTGAAAGAATTTGGTTGATTACAGTTAGAGAACTTGATGCGGATCAACTAAAATCAGTTCGCGATCTCTCTATTTATTCAACAATTTCTAAAAAAGAAGTTAATATTAATGGTGATCAATATACTCAATATAATGGTCTCCTAGATCAAAAGAAATGGAAGGGACCAGGTATTTATTATTCCAAAATTTGGGTGGAGATCCCACATAATAGTAGATATTATGAACTAGCTTATACTAAAGAGAATGAAAAAGATAAAGATTATTCAGAGATATTTGACCAAATTCTTTCCACCTTTAAATTTATCAATTAGAGATTTTTCGCTACACTCAGAATGACACAAATAACTCTTGACTTCGGGTAATCTTCGTTGTAATGTAAATCTATATGGTTAACAATAAAAAAATTATAGTGCAAGGTACTCAAATCGGGTTATTATTTTATGAAGGGGAAAATGATTTTATTTCTCTAACGGATATGGCAAAGAGATTTGGGGATGATGTTTTAATTTACCAGTGGATGCGTAACCGAAATACTGTTGAATTTCTGGGAATCTGGGAACAGATCCACAACAGTAATTTTAAAGGTATCGAATTCGAGACCTTTAAAAAACAAGCAGGACTGAATAATTTTTCTCTTACTCCTAAAAAATGGATTGATGCAACGAAAGCTATTGGAATTATTTCTAAAGCAGGAAGATATGGTGGTGGTACTTATGCTCATAGAGATATAGCTTTTGAATTTGGTTCATGGTTGAGTGCAGAATTTAAACTATATCTTATTAAGGAACTTCAGCGTTTAAAGGTTGAGGAAAGTGAACGTTTAAAATCAGGATGGGATGTTAAAAGAGAATTAGCTAAGATTAATTATAAAATACACACTGATGCAATCCAAACACATCTGATTCCTCTTCAACTTACTAAACAAGCATCCAACATGGTCTATGCCAGTGAAGCTGATGTGCTTAATGTAGCCTTGTTTGGTAAAATTGCCAAGGAATGGAGAGATAAAAATCCTGATAAGGATGGTAATATTCGTGACTATGCAGATATAACCCAACTAGTGGTATTGGCAAATTTAGAAGGAATAAACGCTGAACTTATCCGCCGTGGAATACCTCAAAGTGAGCGCTTAGTGCAGTTAAATCAAATAGCTATTACACAAATGCAGTCACTTATTGGAAATGCATTGATAAAGAAACTAAAATGAAAGTAAAAGAAGATAAATTAACAAAAGAATTTATGAAACTTATGGCTGATATGGGAGCAACTTTTATTGATGTAACACCAAAGAAAAAGAAACCCAAAAAAAATTATTTACCTAAGATAAAAAAATGACGATATAATTTATGATATACTTTATTTATGCCCAAGGGATTTGCCCACCTGATAGTTTTAGTTGGAATTGTTTTGTTAATTGTAGCTGTTTTGGGGGTTTGGTTTTTTACTAAACAGCCCACCAACTCTCCTGCAATTTCCCAAATTACCTCTATAAAATCTACCCCAACTCCCACTCCTTCCCCCTGGAAAATATATAAAAATGATAAATATGGATTGGAAATAACTTATCCTAGAAACGGAGTGATTTTGAGTGAAAAAGGTTATCAGGAAGGTGAATGTGGAAAGGCTATTGGAGAAGAAAATGGAAAAATTGATGTGGATAATTTTTTTGAGGTAAAAATTATTCCATGGACAGGCACAATTGCAGATTATTTAGTTTCCAAAGGAGCCGGAAAAATTTACAATACAGAAATTATAGAAGGAACCGGGTCTGATGAGGGAATACATCTGGTAGGACTAAAAAAAGATTTTGAAGTGGCTGTGGGGTATCCGCCTCTACTTTATGTTAAATATTTGTTTAAAAAAGGAGATAATATTTACATTGTTTCAACTTTTCTTCATCCGGAAAACATAGGAGGATGTATCAACCCTGAAGTAATTGATCCCATAAAATATAAAAAATATCTTGATCAGGGCTGGGATCAAAAAAATAGTTTTAAATTTATAAACTAGATTGCCACGTCTCCTTCGACTTCGCTCAGGATTCCTCGCAATGACAGGTGTACTGGGTTGACTTTGAGCACAATTTGCCTTAATATTAGTAAGTTAGCCCCGCTAGTGGTGGGGGTTTTTTTAATGATATGGACAAAAAATTACAAGCAGAAAAACTAAGCCATACTTAATTTCTCGAAGACTCGAAAATAAGTAGAGCTTGATTTTCTTCAAAAGAAAATTATGAATACAATGCAAGAAGAAAAATTAAAATTATGGCAGGGGAAACTTACAAAGCTTGAAAAAGAGTATGAAGTTATCATGCAAAAAAGAGGGGAAGCAATGCAAATGGGAGATCTCCGAGAAAATGCTGCTTTTCAATGTTTATCAGAAGATGCTGATGCTTGGAGAGCCAGAATGGAAGAAGTAAAAAAGATTCTTATTACTTTGGAGGCTGGGAAATAAATGGCTACCCCTAAAACCAAACGGGACTTTCCACTTGACCGCATTAGAAATATTGGGATTATCGCCCATATTGATGCCGGAAAAACCACAACCACTGAGCGAATTTTATTCTACACCGGTCGAACTTATAAAATTGGTAACATTGACGAAGGTACAACCACCACTGACTGGATGGAGCAGGAAAAAGAACGGGGAATTACCATTGTTTCGGCTGCCATCACTACCTTTTGGACTCCTAAAGGAGGTCCAATGGCAGGTCAGGAAACCAGAATTAATTTAATTGATACCCCAGGTCACGTCGATTTTACAGCTGAAGTGGAAAGATCTCTCCGGGTTTTAGACGGAGGAGTGATTGTTTTGGATGCAGGTTCCGGAGTGCAGTCTCAAACAGAAACAGTCTGGAGACAGGCGAATAAATATAAAGTTCCGCTGATTGCTTTTGCCAATAAAATGGATGTAGTTGGGGCTGACTTTTTAGGCACAATTCAATCAGCCAGAGATAGATTAGGGGCAAATGCCCTACCTTATAACTTACCAATTGGAAAAGAAAATGATTTTAGAGGTGTTATTGATTTATTAACCAAAAAAGCTTTTGTTTGGGAAGACCCTTCGGCAGGCTCAGGGCAAGCGAATACGGGTATGATTTTTACTGAAATCGAAATCCCGGCTGATATGGTTGATTTGGTCAATATTCACCGGGAAAAATTAGTTGAAGAGATTGTCGGTACAGATGATATTTTAATGGATCAGTATCTCAAAGGAGAAGAAATTTCGGTTGAAGATTTAAAAAAGACTCTCCGAAAAGCAGTTATTGCCAATATAATTGTGCCTGTATTTGCCGGATCATCACTCCGAAATAAAGGTGTTCAGCCTGTTTTGGATGCAGTGGTTGAGCTTTTACCATCTCCACAAGATATCGGAGAAATTGTTGGAATAAATCCTGATACTAATGAAGAAGAAATTAGAAAATGTGTGCCTGAAGCTCCGCTTTCGGCAATAGCTTTTAAAATCCAGGTTGATCCACATGTTGGAAAACTAACCTATATTCGAGTTTATTCCGGAACATTAAAATCAGGTTCTTATGCTTACAATTCCACCAAAAAAATTAAAGAAAGAATTGGCCGGTTGGTTTTAATGCATGCCAATGATAGGGAAGATATTGATGAGGCGTATTCAGGAGAAATCGTGGCGGCAATTGGTTTAAAAGATACAATCACCGGAAATACTATTTGTGATGAAGATAATCCTCTAATTTTAGAATCAATTAATTTCCCGGAACCGGTTATTTCTTTGGCAATTGAACCAAAAACCAAATCAGATCAGGAAAAATTGGGCTATGCTCTGTCCCGACTGTCTGAGGAAGATCCTACCTTTAGAGTCAGAACTGATCAAGATACAGGTCAGACAATTATTGCCGGAATGGGTGAGTTGCAACTTGAGGTTTTGGTAGATCGAATGAAAAGAGAGTTTAAAGTTGAGGCTAATGTTGGTCAGCCACAGGTAGCTTATAAAGAAACTATTCAAAAAGAGGCTGAAGGGGAAGGAAAATACATCAGACAAACCGGAGGCCGTGGACAATATGGACATTGTTTGCTTAGAATTGAACCACTTCCCCGAGGTACTGGTCGTGAATATGTTTCAGAGATTGTGGGAGGAACAATTCCCCGTGAGTATATTCCGGCAATTGAAAAAGGAATAATTGAAAAAGAAGATACCGGAATTTTAGCAGGATACCCTCTTACTGATATCAGAGTAGTCGTTTTTGATGGATCTTATCATGATGTTGACTCTTCTGAACTTGCATTTAAAATTGCCGGATCTTTAGGACTTACTGAAGCTGCTAAAAAAGCTGATTTAGTGCTTTTAGAACCAATTATGAAGGTAGAAGTTACCACTCCGGAGGAATTTTTAGGAGATATTATTGCTGATATATCTTCCAAAAGAGCTGAAATTCAATCAACAGAGATGAGAGGAAATGCCAGAGTGGTTATTGCTTTGGTGCCACTTTCAGAAATGGGTGGTTATGCTACAGCAATAAGATCAATGTCACAGGGAAGAGCTACTTATTACATGGAAGCAGATCATTATCAGGAAGTTCCTAAAAGCATTGAAGCTAAAATCATTGCTTCCTCAGGATTTACAGGTAGAGTTGAGCATTAAACTTCTATTGTCATTGCGATCCGGCGAAGACGGAGAAGCAATCTTTTTGTGACTTTTTTGTGACGATCGTCCATATTTTGTAATTTCCAAAAGTTTTACTCCCACCTCGAAGGCGGGATATTGTTTAATGTTCCACATCGGTTTAATGTTCCACATCGGAGGTGGAACATGGTTTAGCTTCCCACATGTCAAGTGGGAGCACATTAGCTTCCCACATGTCAAGTGGGAGCACAAAGACAAACTTGCAACGGCCGTGGTATCTTTGTCTTTAAGAAATGTTGTTAGTATAACACCGATTGCACTCCCAATATTCAGCCTTTTTTCTTTTGCCAATGTTTATTTTCCCAAAGAAGTGTCCATCTTTGTAGGTTCTATCTGGATAATGAGTAATAACAATTCTTTTTCCACAAACTACGCAATTACGGATTAGCTTTTCCGTTTGTATATTCATTTTTGTTTCTCAAGACCATTTTTGCTAAATTTAAGCACGTTTCCTTTAGAAAGATTAATTTGTTTTAAATCTTTTAAGAAATTATCAACTAATAGAATGATTTCAGATGTAGCGATTTTCGGAAAAGAAAAAATAATTACCTGTAGATTTTTAGTCTGATTTTTTAGAAAATCTTTGTCAAAAGTGAGAATTATCATTTTCTCTTTTAAAGCAAGATTAGCTACTATTTCATCTGAAGATCCTTGTAAATTTTTTTGTTGGATTGTTTTAACTGAATATCCAGCATCTCTTATTTTAGTTACTAAAGGTTTGGGAAAATCTTCATCAGCGAGAAATTTCATGAGTGTAGAGAGTGATTGGTTCTGGGTTATTTATTTTAGAACGAGGAAATTTATTTATAACCAAATTCCTAGCATAAGATACAGCTGCTTGAATTTGATTAGCTGTTAAGTGAGGATAATCTTTGAGTATTTCTTTCACACTCATTCCAGAAGCTATTCTGTCTAAAATAAGTTCTACTGAAATTCTTGTGCCGATAATGATAGGTTTACCACCTAAAATTTTTGAGTCTGAAATAATTTGTGTTTGCTTCATAGTGGCATTATACCACAAAATTTACGCAAGACATTATTGAAACTTCAGGTTTCACAGGCAGAGTGGAACATTAAAGATTGACTTCTTAACTAATTGTCCTATAATACCCACTAAGATGACGATTGAACAAAAACATTATGTTTTAGGATTCCTAAGAGTATGGGTTGAACCAATTCCAGTGGGAAAGACAATTCATCTAAAAACAATTCATTATTCTGAAGCTGATGCACTTGGTTATTCTGGATTAGGATTAAGTGAATCTAAGTCTGAATCATTAACAGTTAGACAACCAGATATAGTTTCAATTAATAGATATAATCCAAATAGAGGTCCAATGGATAAAGAGGTAGTTGAATATCTTAGTGAAAAAAACATTAATGAGGCTAAATTAGGAGGAAATTTGGGTTGTTGTTTAGGATCATTAATTGGTTATCGTTCTAAAATTTCTTGGAAACCCACAAAAACAAAATAAAGTTGACAATTTAGTGTGCGATCGTACAAGCAATTGGTATAAACTTTTTTGGTGATGATTTTGTTTAGCTTCCCACACTCGGTGTAGGAGCACAAAGTAAAAATTAAAATACCCCCTTGCATGATTTTGGAAAATATTGTATATTACTATAATCCAGCTGAAGTGAGCTGGTTTTTAAAGGTAAAATGAAAACACTAACTAAAGTTAGGTGTTTTCTTACTAGGAGTAATAAACATATGGCAGACCAGAAAAAATTTGACAGAACAAAACCACACGTAAATGTCGGAACCATGGGTCACGTTGACCATGGAAAAACAACCTTAACTGCAGCTATTATGACCGTTTTGGCCGGTAAAGGATTGTCCGAAAAAGCCAGTGTTGACAGTATTGATAATGCTCCCGAAGAAAAAGCCCGCGGAATTACTATAAACATCTCTCACAGAGAATACGAAACAGCAGCCAGACATTATGCTCACATTGATATGCCGGGTCACGCTGATTACATCAAAAACATGATCACTGGTGCAGCTCAAACCGATGGAGCTATTTTAGTAGTTTCCGCTCCGGATGGTCCAATGCCACAAACCCGGGAACATATTTTACTTGCTAAACAAGTTGGAGTGCCGGCAATTGTTGTGTACTTGAATAAAACCGACATGGTTGATGATGCTGAATTATTAGATTTAGTGGAAGAAGAAATTAGAGATCTGTTGAAAAAATATGAATATGATCCTAACTCTCCAATTATTCGTGGTTCAGCCAAAAAAGCACTTGAAGGTGATCCGGAAGCTGTAAAATCAATTGAAGCTTTGATGGATGCTGTAGATAGTTGGATTCCGACACCGGTAAGAGACACAGAGAAACCATTCTTAATGGCAGTTGAGGACGTCTTTTCTATTAAAGGTCGGGGAACAGTTGTTACCGGAAGAATTGAAAGAGGAAAAGTTAAAGTTAACGAAGAGGTGGAGATTGTAGGAATTAAACCAACCAAGAAAACAGTTGTTACCGGTATTGAAATGTTTAAAAAGATGCTTGATGAGGGACAAGCTGGAGATAATGCCGGAATTTTACTTCGGGGTGTTGAAAAAGATGATGTTGAAAGAGGACAAGTTTTAGCAAAGCCAGGTTCAATTACTCCTCATGCAGAATTTGAAGCAGAAGTGTATATTCTTTCCAAAGAAGAAGGTGGAAGACATACACCATTCTTCAAAGGTTATAGACCACAATTTTATATCAGAACCACAGATGTAACTGGAGAAGTTATCTTACCGGAAGGTGTGGAAATGGTCATGCCGGGAGATACAACCAAAATGAATGTCAAACTTATTACTCCGGTTGCTATGGAAGATGGACTCCGGTTTGCTATCCGCGAAGGTGGGAAAACAGTTGGAGCCGGAGTTATTACCAAAATCATTGCCTAATTGTAGGTAATGGGTTTGTATTAAGGGGCAAAAGCCCCTTTTTTTGTACATTAACAGGAAGAGAATATTATGGCCAAAGGACGAATTAGAGTAAAACTAAAAAGTTATGATCATCGGGTCCTGGACTCGACAGTTGAGCAGCTTTTAGATACTGCTTTGCGTACCGGTGCCAAAATTGTGGGTCCAATCCCTCTTCCTACTAAAACTACCAGATTTACCGTACCTCGTTCCCCTTTTATTGATAAAAATTCTCAGGAAGCTTTTGAAATTAAAGTTCATAAAAGATTGGTGGAAATTGTAGAACCTACTGACAAGACTATAGATTCTCTGATGCATCTTGAGCTCCCAGCAGGAGTTGACATAGAAGTTAAAATGTAATATATAAAATATATGATACACAACAGAGAAATTCTTTTTTGTGATATGCCTGGAATAGTTACAATCGCCACGACTGATACTGATCCTCAAAATTTTGGACAAAGCGATTTTAGTCGTTTTAATGATCATGGGAGTATATCTGATGTAGTACAAGGGATAGTATCATCATTATCTGCTGTAGAGAGACGAGTACTTCAACTAAGACTTGGTTTGGTAGGTGGAAAACCACACACGCAAAAAGAAATAGGTCAAGCAATTGGTTATTCTCCGAGATCTATTAGAAGATTTGAAAAAAGCGCAATGAATAAACTGAGATATCCCAACCCTTGATTTTTGACATTAGCTAGCTTGACACCTTTAAGGTGGACGCCTAAATATTAAGGGTACAAAGTTAAGCTATAGCTGAGCTTTGTCCCTTTTCTATTTTTGCAGATGTGTTCTCCTTATTAGGAAAAGTTGCATTTTAGCCTTGTTCTATGCTACAATTACCCCAAGTCATGAAATGGGCTTAAATATAGCTTAGCTTGACACCTCGAAGGTGTAAAGCTAAATATTGGGGTTATTCTTTAATGCATTTAGAACTTCCTGCTGGTGTTGACATTGAAGTAAAGATGTAGTACATAAAAAAGATATGGTAGAAAAAAATTTTGATTATAAATTAGATAGAGAACCTCTTCCGGATGATCAATTAGAGCTTATAAAAGATAGAACAACTGATATGGAACACTTTAGATTGGCTGTTGGCATTGGAGATGTCTCTTCTGTTGAGGAAATCCTTGCAAGAACAGATGAAGAAGTGACTCTTTTAGGAAGAGCAGAACTAATTGGTCATTCAGTGAAAGAGATTGGGCAAATGAGTGAGGAGGAGCTGATGATTGCAGAAGATGAGGCGAAGGCACAGCTTGCAAAAATAAAACAACTGGTGAAAATGAAAATGGCGTTAAAAGGTAGGCAAACACCCTCTCCCCGAAAAGTTTTTAGAAAGTTCCCTTAATGGTTTCCTCTCCCGCCCAGAAAATTTTATTTTGATGAGTTTTATGAGTACATTGGATTAAATCAGATCATAGATACTCGGTAATGAGCTAGCTGATTGTATCCACCCCAGGGACCAATATTAGTAGATATATTATCAAGTAGCAAGGGTGGAAATGCACAGATATCTTTTGGTATCCAGGGGTATTGTTTTTGTAGTTTCTGGTAAGGGGAGCAGTT
>JAUSHL010000029.1 GCA_030648645.1 Candidatus Daviesbacteria bacterium | reverse complement strand
TTTAAGGCATCTTTAGACAGACTAAAATCCTTAACCTTCATCTCTACCGGAAGTATTTTAAAGCTGCGCATATAGCAGCCATTATATGAGCCTTTAATATTTAGTTAAACCGTTCTGGATGTATCACATCCTAGACAGACTCGTTAAATAGCTTGAACTCAAAATTGTGATTAAAAGTTATAAATTAATGTATTTTGAGTATATACATTCACCAAAATCTGACAAGCCATTTGATCCTATACATGTTTACGCACATAGGGCGTCCCCCTATGTGCCTACGCAAACTATTTAGCTTGACACCTTAAAGGTGTACTCATAAAATTAATTATAATGTTAATTACTCCTCATGCTTTGGTAGGTGCCACAATTGCAGTTTCAATAAATAACCCTTTTTTAGCTTTACCACTTGCTGTAGGATCACATTTTGTCCTAGATAAAATTCCTCACTGGCAAGAAATTTTATATCCTTATAGAGTTACCCATAAAACTTGGATCAGGATTCCTTTAGATTTATTTCTGTCATTAATATTGGTTTATTTGATAACCCAACATCACCCAACAAAAGCTTTGATTATTTGGGTAACTGCTTTTTTGGCAGTTTTTCCGGATTTAGATGGTATAGCTTTTAGTTACCCACATCTTTTTAAAATTCCAGTACTTAAAAGATTCATTGATTGGCACATTAAAATCCAAAATGAAACATCATCCCTTTGGGGTTTAGTACCTCAAATTATTATCATTTCTCTCAGTCTTTCTCTCAGTCTTTAATTAAAATTATCTAATCTCCACCACACCAAATTACGACATGTCGCATTTTTGTGATGCTATTAGTTAGTAACTTTAGCCAGACACCTTAAAGGTGTACAGCTAAACACAAATCTCACAAGATCCTCTATTTGATCCCAAGGCTATTTATTGATAAGATTAGACTGTATGAATAAACAAATTGTGCCAAATGTTAAAGGGACCAGAGATTTTTATCCTGAAGATATGGTTTTCAGGAATTGGCTGTATGGGAAAATCAAAAAATTCTCAGAAAAATTTGGTTATCAAGAAGTGGATGGTCCAATACTTGAATATTTAGATCTTTATACAAATAAAACAAGCCAGGAAATTTTAAAAGGTCAGACCTTTACCATCAATGCCAAAGGTGAAAAACCAATGATTTTAAGACCGGAATTTACCCCCACTTATGCCAGAATGGTGGCTCAAAAATCACAAGAACTTTTAAAACCAATCAGATGGTTTTCATTTGGTAGAACTTTCCGCTACGAACAACCTCAAAAAGGGAGATCCAGAGAATTTTTCCAGTTAGAAATAAATCTTTTGGGTCCAGAAAATCCTGAAGCTGATGCTGAAATTTTAACCACTGCTGTGGAATATTTAAAGGTTTTAGGACTCACGGCAGATGAAGTGATAATTAAAGTAAATGACCGAGAATTTATGCAAAATCAATTAAAATCAATTGGCACTTCAGAAAAGCAAATTTGCCCAGTTTTACGTTTGGTTGACCGCAAAGAAAAAATAACCACTGATGAATTTAGATTAAGTCTTTTGGAAATTGGACTTTCCAAAGATCAAGTTGAAAAAGTAGAGCTTATCTTAACAGAAAAAAATTATTCCAAATCCCCCTGGCTTGCAAAGGTTTTTGAATCTCTAAAATTATATCCTGGGGTCTTAGATTTTATTGAATTTGATCCTACTATAGTTCGAGGTTTTGATTATTACACCAGAACTGTTTTTGAAGCTTGGGATAAATCCGGAAAATTTGGACGTTCTCTTTTTGGTGGAGGCAGGTTTGATAATTTGACAACCCAAGTTGGTGGAGAAAAAGTACCTGGCGTGGGTTTTGCTAGTGGAGACATTCCAATAAAAATTATTCTAGAACAATTTAATAAAATTACAAACCTAGAACCTAAAAAAGCTCAAGTTTTAGTTACTATTTTTAATACTGATTTATATTCTAAATCACTTGAAATTAGTTCTCGTTTACGCTCGAACAATATTGATACAGAACTTTGGCTGGAACCTGAATCAAAACTGGATAAACAATTAAAATATGCCGATCTTAAAGGAATTCCTTATGTTGTAATTATCGGTCCGGATGAAGCTAAAAATGATACTGTTACTTTAAAAAATCTTGACGGAAAAACACAAGAGACTTTAGGAATTGATCAGCTAATTGAAAAATTAAGTGTGTAATCTTTCAATTGTCATTGCGAGGATCCGGCGAAGCCGGAGACGAAGCAATCCCAAAATCAGAATCAGATTGCTTCTCCGCCAAGTGGCGGATCGCAATGACACTTTTTTTGTTTTATACTAAATTAATGACTACTAAAGTTTTACAAATTGTTCAGGCTCAACTCATTCATTTAGGAATCGCCAAATCTATACTGATCAAATCATGGCCTTATTTGGCAATAATTGTAGCTCATGTAATTTGGGGAGCAAATTTTATTGCAGCTAAATTTGCTCTACAAGAATTTCCTCCAATGTCTCTTGCTTTCCTCCGCTTCTTTTTAGCTCTAATTTTACTTTCTCCTTTTTTACTGACTGAAAAAAGAAAAATTAATAAAGTAGATTTACCGGTACTGATTGGAATTGGACTGTTAATGGTAACTTTAAATATTGGATTTTTTTATGAAGGCTTACAAAGAACATCGGTTACCACAGCCTCAATATTAACCTTGATTATTCCTATTTTATCAGTTTTGGGAGGATGGTGGTTTTTAAAAGAAAAAGTTTATGTGGTAAATTTAGCAGGAATAATTTTAGGTTTTATTGGAACTGTTCTAATTGTTGGTTTACCTTTTATAATTTTAGGAATTCAACCAACCTCGCAATCTTTATTGGGTAATATTTTAATCATTCTAGCTTCTATTTCCTGGGTAGCTGGGGCAATTTTATCCAAAGGAATTTTACAAAAATATTCAACATTGACTTTAACGGCGGTGATTTTTACAGTCGGCGCTGTAACTTTTTTCATTCCGGCTGTCAATGAATATCTCCAAAATCCTGCTTGGTATCAGCAAATTACTGTTTTAGGAATTTTATCTTTAAGTTTTATTACGATCGGTTCTTCAATCTGTGCTTATTTTTTGTTTGAATGGGGACTTTCCAAACTGGGAGTAATCAAAGCTGATCTTTTCCAATATATTGAACCGGTAATTGCTACATCACTTGCAATGTTAATTTTGAATGAACAACTACGGTTTTCTTTTATTATCGGAGCCGTGATGATTGCACTCGGAGTCTACTGGGCAACTTTAGGCAAAGATCAACACAGACACCACAAGGCCCATCGACACTAATAAATTCAAATTTTAAATTTTTAATTTTTAATCAAATCTAAATTTTTAATTTTAAAATTCATTTAAAATCTGAGCTTTAAAATTTAAAATTAAATCTACTATTGAGCATAAAGCTATTTTTTGTTATAATACTCACATCATGAAAACTGGAATCCATCCAACCTATTATCCTGAGGCTAAAGTCTCTTGTGTTTGTGGTAATGCCTTTACCAGCGGATCAACTGTGCCTGAAATAAGAGTTGAAATTTGTGCTGTTTGTCATCCATTTTATACCGGCACACAAAAATTTGTTGATACTCAAGGACAAGTTGAAAAATTTGGTAAAAAACAGGCTTTGGCTAGCGAGAAAAAAGCCGAAAGAGAAAAAGTTTTGGAAGCCAGAAAAGCTAAAGTTGTGGAAGTAAAAACTGAAAAACCATCCCTCAAAGATCTTTTAATGCAGGCCAGAAAAAATAATGCTTCTTAGATACACCTCGCTGTCATCCTGAACTCGTTTCAGGATCTGGATGCCGAAACAGGTTCGGCATGACAGGACTTTGAATGTATAATAATCCTATGAATGATAATTATTTAGAACAACAAATAAATGACCTAGACCAGAGAATCACTGAAGCCAGAAAATTATTGGATGATCCTGAACTTTTTAATTTGGCCAAAATAGAAATTGAAGAGCTGGAAAAACAGAAGCAAGAACTTCGGTTATCAGTTCTCAGTTATCAGTTATCAGATTCTGGTCAATCTGTTGTCGGTCAATCAGTAACAGGTAGACAGAAAACTGACCAACCAAATTCCGAAAACAGAAAACTGAAAACAGACAACTGTATTTTGGAAATAAGATCAGCTGCCGGCGGAGATGAGGCGGGAATTTTTGCTGGAGACCTATATCGAATGTACACAAGATACGCTGTAACGAAAGGCTGGAAATTAGAAGAATTAGATAGATCAGAAGGGAAAATGGGACAGGTTAAAGAAGTAGTTTTAAAAATAGTTGGTAACGGAGCTTTTCTTGCCTTACAAAAAGAAGCCGGAGTGCACCGTGTCCAAAGAGTACCGGAAACAGAATCCAGTGGCAGAATTCATACTTCAACCGCCACAGTAGCAGTGTTACCGGAAGTCAGTCCAACTCAAATTTTTATTAACCCTTCTGAAATAGAATTTTCCGCGTTCAGATCCGGTGGAGCCGGAGGACAAAATGTTAATAAAGTTTCAACTGCAGTAAGATTAAAACATATTCCAACCGGCATTACTGTAACAGCTCAAACAGAAAGATCACAATTGCAAAATAGAGAAAATGCTATGGCGCTCTTAAGAGCAAAACTCTGGGAAAAAGAAGAGGCAGAAAATTTGGGTTCAATTACTGACGCCAGAAAATTATCAGTTGGGACTGGAGACAGAAATGAAAAAATCAGAACTTACAATTATCCTCAAAATAGGATTACGGATCATCGAATTGGAAAATCCTGGCACAATTTGGAAGATATTATGGAGGGAAAATTGGAGCCAATAATTTTGTCATTGCGAGGAACAGAATGACGACCTGCCCGCCATCGCTACCTGCCCGAAATGCTTCGCATATCGAAGCGGGCGGGCGCTCAGCCGTTAGCAGGCGGGAGCAATCTACTGATACACCACAGCAATATATCAAAGGTTACACTGAGTTCTACAAACTCAGATTCAAGGTAACTCCTGATGTTTTGATTCCCAGACCGGAAACAGAATTACTGGTGGATGAGGTATTAAGGTTTATACAGAATAAAGATTTAAGAATAAAGAATAAAGGCTTTCAAAGCTTAATTCATAATTCTAAATTCTTAATTCTAGATATAGGTACTGGTGCCGGTGCTATTGCCATCTCAGTTGCCAAAAATTTAAATCATCACCTTCCCACACTCCACCTTCCCACACTTGGTGTGGGAACTCGAACTATTCAAATCATCGCTACTGATGTTTCAGCAAAAGCACTAAAAATTGCCAAGCAAAATGCTAAATTGCATGGGGTTGAAAAACAAATTACTTTTATTCAGGCTGATTTGTTAAATGTCATTGCGAGGAGTGAAAACGACGAAGCAATCTCTAAGACTAAGCAGAGCTTGCGATCTGACGATCTTAGATTGCCACGCCCCTTTGGGGCTCGCAATGACGATAACATAGACATTTTAGTTACTAACCTTCCTTACATTCCTTCATACCGCATTCCATATTTAGATTCTTCAGTCAAAGACTTTGAACCACATGTCGCTTTGGATGGCGGAGAAGATGGCTTTGAACTTTACCGAAAACACTTCCAACAAATATCTGATTTAGCCACGCAACATCGGGGTCTACCCCCGATGTTGATTATTGGAGAGATAGATTATACTCACGGAGAATTAGCAGTCATAGAAGCTCAAAAATATTTTCCTAATTCCAAAGCCGAAGTAAAAACAGATTTAGCTCACAAACAAAGAATTTTACTAATTAGCATTGATTAGTTCTTGCAAGGTGACCAATACAGATCTTTCTTTTCCGTTATTCCATAAAGTTAAAGAAATTGTATCCCCAATTTTTTTACCATTAACCAAATCTGTTATTTGTGTTTCACTCAAAACATTTTTTCCATCAATTTTAGTAATAATATCCCCTATTTCAATTCCTGCTTTTTGGGCTGGAGAATCTAAAATTACATCTTGTACATATGCTCCGATAGGTGTTTTATTTAAAGAAGCCATATCTTTATTAATAAAATTATATTTAATTCCCAAATATGGTTTAGAAACCGCTCCTTTGTCCACAAATTCATTAATAACTTTTTTTACAGAATCTATGGGAATTGCAAAACCAATACTTTGTGCCCCATCAGTTGTGGCAACATTAACTCCAATAACCTGTCCTGCAGAATTTAGTAGTGGCCCTCCGGAATTTCCCATATTTATAGCTGCATCAGTTTGAATTAAATTATCCAAAGATTCGGAAGACCCGGAAAAAGGATTACCGGCAATCACTTGTCTACCAAGCCCTGAGACTACTCCAGTTGTCACTGTATTGGTTAATTTACCCAAAGCATTACCTATGGCAATTACAGTTTGCCCAACTTTTAAGTTTGAAGAATTTCCCAAATTTAATGATTGTAAACCACCTTCATCGATTTGGACTATTGCCAAATCCAAAACAGGATCACGGTAAATTTTCCTAACTTCAAATTTTTTACCGTCACGCGTTATCACATTATAAATAGCATTTACACCAACTACATGTTTATTCGTAACTACAATCCCTTTTTCTGAAACAATAAAACCTGTACCCATCGTCGGATTTTGATTAGTTCCAATGGCCACCACAGAAGGAGAAGATTTTGCTACAACATCTATTATCACACTTTCTTCATTTAAAATAGTCTGAGTCTGGGAAATTTTTGCAACATTTGTTTTATTTAAATTATAAGCAGAGCTTGAAATTTTCGCTTCGCTCAAATTATTAAAATTAAAATTTAAATTTCCATTTGAGGATAATTTAAATAATCCTATCCCCAACAAAGTTCCAAAAACAATAGCTAAAATTATATATGAAAATTTAGGCAATTCCTTAGGCATATAATCAATTCAAAATTTCTAATGCTTTTTCCACTTGCGGATCCGGTTTTGCGGGCGTCCAATCAGTAGGAATTTCCACTTTCATATCAGGTGTCAGTCCAACATCATGAATCCAACGACCCAATGGTGTTAGCCATTTTGCCGTAGTTATATGAATTCCGGTATTTTCCGGTAGATCTTCCGATGATTGAATAGTACCTTTACCAAAAGACTGATCTCCAATTAAAGTGCCTCTTTTTCTATCCTGTATTGCTCCGGCTAAAATTTCTGAAGCAGAAGCAGAACCTTTATTTATCAAAATAACTAATGGAATAGTTAACATTTGACCGGTTCTCGTAACTTGCAAATCCTGTTTTGTTCCTTGACCGTCTTCCTGCATAACCACTTTTCCTCCATTTAAAAATTCTGAAGCTAAATATACTGATGCATCCAGAAATCCACCCGGGTTATTTCTGACATCAATAATTATACCCTGAGGGTTTTGAGCCAATATTTCTGTTATGATTGCATCCCACTCACTTTTAGTTTTTTCACCAAAACTAGAAACACGAATTAAAGCTATATTTTTACCGGATTTAGTTGTTTTTAAACTGTATTCGACAGTTTTGACCACAATGGTATCCCTGACTAGAGTTACATCCCGTGGTTTACTTTCATTTTCTCTATATAGTGCTAATTTTACAGAAGTTCCTTTTTGTCCTCTAATTAAACTGACAGCTTCCGGTAAAGAAAGATTAGCAGTATCTTTGGCATTTATTTCTATAATCAAATCTCCTGCTTTCACTCCAGCCTTATCTGCAGGTGTATCTTTTAAGGGAGCAATCACCACTAGTCTTTTATCTTTGTTATATCCCAACTGAATTCCCACTCCATTAAAAGCTCCTCCTAATTGTTCTTTAGTTGATTTTTGTGCTTCCGGAGGTAAAAATACCGTATAGGGATCACCCACAGCTGCGACCATTCCTTGGATTGCGCCATAATAAAGTTTTTGTGGATCAATTGATTTGTTATTGATATATTTCAAAGAAAGTAAATTCCATGTTTGCCAAAATAATTTAAAATCAATGCTATTTTTTGGTTTATCATTTCGTAAACTTAATGAATATTCCCGGTGACCTAATTGCCAACCTAAAACAAACATCAAAAGAATAATTAATAAAGTCCAAAGATTTATTTTTTCAAAAAAATTTTTTATTTTCATATTATTTCAAGATTCTGATAAGGTACTCTAATCTTTCTTTTACCAGAAACTGTTACCAGATATGTAATTACCCCTGATGGTAGTTTGGTTTCAGACTTATCAATAGATTCTACCACTCCTTGCATTCCTAAAAAAGCTGTAGATAAAACCCTCACTTTTTTACCTAGGCTCAATTCAATATTAAATACGTCTCCTGATAAAAGTTCACAAAAAGTTTCCGGTAATTTTGTCCTTCGGGTATCAATCATACTCTCTGATTTATTGGTTGGCAAGATTAGTCTTTTATTATTACCATCAATTACCACAAATCGATTCTCATGAGATTTTAAGATATCAAAAATATTATCTCCAATTGGAGCCATACCAAATCCTTCTGTAACTAAAACCGTAGTACCAATATCTGACCACTGTTTAGAAACTGCTAATTTTCCACCGGACATTGCTTTGAAATCTGAAACATTTATCCCTCCAGCAATAAATCCCGATGCTTCTATTGCCATTACTGAAGATAAAGTATTGGGAAAAATCAAACTTCCACCAACAATAATTTTCCCTTTCAAATTTTCTGTTATATGTTTACCAGTAATAAAATCTCCGGCAGAACCTAATATTGTTAAAACTCCTTCTCTTTCTTTTCCTGATCCCAATATTCCATAAACAATAGTAGCTTGTGTTCTGATAATTATTTCACCTGCCTGATGATTAATATAATCAACAATTCCATAAACTCCGCTTACCAATTTATTTTTTTTAACAGCTAACTTCATTTTTAAATTACCACTTTTTTCATCATAGAAATCCAACATTCCATCTTCCGGAGCAATAATATTTTTTTTGCCTCCAATCATCCCTGATTTCTGTGCTATAAGTTCTCCTTGAAAAATAGTTTGTCCAATTTTTATTTTTAAATACTGGAGAGCTTTATTGGGATTCACTCCCAACTCTTTACTTAAATTAATATTGTGAAAACCAGAGGAAGTGATACCTTCTCCTAAAACATCAGATGGCGTAACTTCTTGTCTTATCATGGCGGTAATAGTCCCTTTTCCACCAGCAAGAGTGCGCTTAATATGTAAAACAGTTTTTGGACACATGCATAATCTACCTGAAATATATAATTTTTCCATATTTAATTTTGCTGGCAAAGATCAATAATAATGCCGATATCCCCACCAATCACTTCTGCCATAAATTCATTTTTCCCTTCGGTAATATTGCAATTTGATTCTAATCTAATATCAATTTTCTGTTGAGAAACCGGAATAATGACAATATTGCCAGCCAAAACATGAAATTTTTGTTTACCAATACAAACATCTAAAAAACATTCATCGGAAATATTTTCCGGTTTAATATAAGTTCCTAAATTTTTAACACCAAGATTTTTTGATTTAAGTTGTAATGATGTTAAGTTTCGAGGTTTCAAAGCATCGATAAAAATAAAGGCCAGTTTTGATAAATTTGGACAAATTTGGGCAATATTTTCCGGAATATAGATTTTTTTCAAATTGGAACTATAAAAACTATTAGGTTCCAATCTTAACATTTCTTTTAAAACAGCAATATCAAATAATGATTCTTCTGCAGTTTCAGGAATTGTTTGAGGATAAAGCAAAAGATTACCCAGCCGATTTTCAATAATATTTAGATCACTTTTAGATGGTAAAAAGGAAGCGATATTTTGCGCTTCCAACTTATCAATATCGGAAATATAACTTAATAAGCCATGAATTGTAGGCATTAAATTAATTTTACCACACTTGGATAAAATTAGACTTTAACGGTGAAAGGAAGGAGGGCAAGATGGCGGGCTCTTTTTACTTCTCTGGTTAATTTTCTTTGATGTTTAGCACAACAACCGGTTCTGGTGCGGGGATAAATTCTACCGCGGTCAGATAAGGAACGTCGCAAGGTCATGGCATCCCAATATCTTGGTTCAGTTTTACAACCGGCACATTTCTTTTTAACTGGTGCAGAATTTTCTGTTTTAGGTTCAGATTTGCTGACTTTTTTCTCCACAGGAACCACAACTTCGAGAGGAATTTCTTTCTTTTTTGGTAAGCTTACTGATTTTAATTTTCTGGTAACTGCCATAACTTAGAGATTATACCTAAAATGAGAATTTTACGCAACACACTATGTCATTCCCGCGCAGGCGGGAATCTATAACAATAATTATTTATATAGATCCCGGATCATCAGCCAAAGGCTGATCGTCCTTTGGACGAAGTCCGGGATGACAGAGAACTCAGAATGGTAAATCGCTATCTGCGGCAATATCAACACTTTCATCAACGGCTTCTTCTTTCACCGCTTTTTTATCAACCGAAGGTCGATCAGTCTTTGGCTGATTTTCTTCAACTTTAGATTCCACTTCTGCTGGTTTCACTTCTTTGTTAACTGCTTCGGCATGTTCTGAAACACTACTGCTAGAACCACTTTTGGGAGTAATTACAACCATATCCTCCAAAACAATTTCCGCATCACGTCTTTTAACTCCATCTTGTCCCTGCCATTCCCGGTATTGCAATCTTCCGGAAATAAAAACTTTGGCACCCTTTTTTAACAGTTGATTGCAAAGATCAGCTAATTTTCCCCAAGCCACAATTTTATGAAAATCTACATCTTCTTTCCATTCACCATCGGATAAATAAGATCTATTGGTGGCCAAACCAAATGATGCAACTGCGGTGCCGTTTGGGATAAAGCGAAGTTCGGGATCACGAGTGAGGTTGCCTATTAATTCAATTCTGTTCCAAGATCTTGATGCCATATTTCCAATTTTAAATTTTAAATTTTTAATTTTAAAATTGCTTTAAAATTTGTGCTTTAAAATTTGAATTTATTATACTCTTACCAAAAGGTAACGAATAATATTTTCGTTTAATTTTAAATCCTTGTCAATTGACAAAATCGAAGATGGTTCTCCTTCAAAAAAATAATGGGCATAATATCCTTTTTTAAGATGTTTAATTGGATAAGCTAAATCTTTAGCTCCCCATAATTCTTCTTTTTCTAATTTACCAAATTTTTTGGTCACAGATTCTAAAATCTCCTTGCGAGCCTTTTCATCAAGATCTGTTTTTAATATTAAAGTCAATGCATATTTATTCATTTATTTTTTCTCCTGCTCCAAGTACTCTTTTAAGTAAATCAATACGTTCCTGCATTAATGTTTCTAGTCTCATATAGGCAAGTCCTCCTGCAACAAATGATCCCGATAGTATCCATTTGGAAATCCCAGGTTCGCTCAAAACCAGAGCACATACATAAGTTAAAACCTCTACTTGCATTATTCTACTGTTCCAAATATCAAATTTCTGAGCCTTCACGAAAGTATTTTCCAATCCATTATTTCCACTTACTTGTTTTGTTATTTCTATTTCATCACGCCATTTATTTAATCTATGCTCTCGTAATGAGTCTAATTTTCTATCTAATCCTCCAACAAACCTCTCAGTTAGACCTAGTTGTCTTTCTTTTAATTCAGAAATCATACTTGTTGGATTGTACTGGGTTCAGACTGAAAATTCAATTACTAATTTATTTTGTTTATTGTTTAGCCTCACCAAGCCAGGCTTGGGAGCCTAAGAGCTAACTAGAAATTCTATCACATCTCCATCCTGGACAATATATTCCTTACCTTCTGCCCTAAGCCAGCCTTTTTTCTTGGCTTCAACAAGCGATCCTGCTTCTACTAATTTGTCAAAAGAAATCACTTGTGCCCTGATAAAACCTTTTTCAAAATCAGTATGAATTACTCCGGCAGCTTCTGGAGCTTTGGCTCCCTTTTTTATAGTCCAAGCTCTAACTTCTTTTTTTCCAGCTGTAAGATAAGAAATTAAATCCAATAAACTATACGCCTTGGTAATTAATCTTTCCAAACCAGTTTGTTCAATACCCAAAGTTTTTAAATATTCCAATCTTTCTTCCTCAGAATAATCAGCCAAATCCTCTTCCAATTTAGCTGAAATCACTACAGTATTGTCATTGCGAGGAGGGTCGATTTTTCGACCCGACGTGGCAATCTTTTCTTTATATTCACTCTCAGAAACATTGAAAACATTTAACATTGGTTTTGTAGTTAATAGTGGCAGAGATTTAAACCAAGGAATCAATCTTTCGTCTCCCATCTCGTAATGACCCAAAATTTTCCCTTCTTCTAGATTCTTTTTTATCACATTTAGGATTTCTAATTTTTTATTTTCCAAAGGATCTTTGGTAACTTTGGCTTCTTTCTCTTGGGTATATGCCAATTTTTCTATGGTTTGTAAATCTGCCAAACCCAATTCTATTTCAATGACCAATTTATCACTGTCAGGATTTTCTGACCCTTCCCTAATAATATTTATATCAGTAAAATCACGAATAACATGAATAATTGCATCCACTTCCCTGATATGTGATAAAAATTGATTGCCCAAACCTGCTCCGGTACTTGCCCCTTTTACCAGTCCGGCAATATCCACGAATTCAACAACCGCAGGAACAATTGGTGGCCGTTGAGACACCTCGGGGGTGGGCTTTGACTCCCCCGAGGTGGATTTTTCATTAGCTATCAAATCCGCTAATTCTTCCAGACGGGAGTCAGGCACAGCGACGACGCCCACATTTGGTTCAATAGTAGCAAAAGGATAATTAGCACTCAAAGCCACCCTCTTTTTCAAAAGAGCATTAAGTAATGTAGATTTCCCAACGTTCGGAAGTCCAATTAAACCAATCTTTAAACCCATGAAGGAATTATAACAGAATAAAGTATTGGAGGAACTCTAGTTTTTAAAATCTTTAACTTTTAAAGAATCACTGTTAGCAGAAACTTCTACGTTCTGTCCTCTTCTCCAACCCAATTTTTTCATTAATTCACGGGGAATAGATACAACTCCAGAATATTTACCCAAACTAATAATTTTTCTAATCATAGTTCGATTCCATTTACCACTGGTGATATACACCTGGTATATACTGCATATATACTTTTTCAAAATGAGTACTTATTAATTCAACAGTAATTTTTCACTTAAAGAATTATAAATTGCAAATGTTATAATTAGTTGGATGAAACTTCCATATCGAAACAAAGCTTTTATACCACCAGAAAAAATAAATAATTATTTGCTTTCTCTAACTCATGAAAAAGGCAAACACAAAGCAGTTTTCTTCAGAAAATTAGGATTTAATGAGACAAATATTAGTTTATTCGAAAATGCTTTATTAAAAATAGCACAAACTAATAATGTGTACAGTTGTAGAAATATAATCAATAGTGGAATATATCTGGGTAAATCTTATGCAATAGTAGGTACAATAACAGGCAAAAATGGAAGCGCAAATATAAAAACTGTATGGTGTATTTTGAAAAATAGAAAAAAACCAAATTTAGTTACAGTAACCTGGTAACAGAAAATCTGATTATATAGTATAATTAACAGGAAAAGGAAAATATGACTTACAAAAATTTAGAAATTGTAGCCCTTAATCATGATATTCTAGAGTATGGTTTGAAAAAAGGTGATACTGGTACAATTGTAGAAATATACGATGGTGGAGAAATATACGAGGTTGAATTTATAACAAGTAAAGGCAAAACTACTGCTTTGTTGACTTTGAATATTACAGATATTGGTCCCACTGCTGAAATAAATCTTAAATCGCAGAAAGCTGAGAGATCTGACAGGGTTTTTCAGAATTCAATCATAGATGATTTACCGTTCACACCTAATTATTATTCAAATACATATGATGCTTATATTTAAAAATGATTAATCATATTTGGTCAGTATTATGTCAAAAATCTAGTGTAGATCAGCAATCTAATAATGTTAGTTTATTTGACGTATTTGAAGCTTTAGAGGTGGGTATAAATCCCGATACTAATATTAAGATTTCAGATAATCCTGAATTTAATATTCCCGTTCAGTATCAAGTAGTTTCATTATGGACTTGCACAGACAATAAAAAGAGTGAAGGGCAAATTAGAATCACGCTGGTTAATCCGGAAGGTAAAGAAAGAATCTTGGTAAATAGCGACTTAAAGTTTCTAATCGGTAAAAAACGTATGCGAAGCATAAATCAGATTCAAGGATTGCCAGTAAATATAAGTGGAGACTATCATTTTATTGTTGAACTAAAACAAGAAGAAAAATTTCAAAAAGTTGCGGATCTTCCATTAGAAGTTAAATTGAATATTAATTCAGCTCCAAAACAGGCTTGATCTTTATCAAAACAAATTTTACGTCTTTTGGAGAATTTAATCCAGATACTCATATTTCATACCAATTCTTCGCCATGGCGAAATTTTGGTATGTTTTTAAAAGAGGTTTTCATCCCGAGTTTCACCCCGGGGGTGGAATTATGCTGACACCTAAGGATTTTGCCACCAAAAACGCAAAATAAAAAACTTTTGGGGAATTTAATCCAGGTATTCTATGTAGTTTCTTTGGTATCTGTAGAATCAAGTTTCTCTACCATGGATTGGATTTTTTTGGCTGCAGAATCATTAGGTCCCCGAAAAATTTTAGCACCTCCAGAAACAGCAAATCTTTTATTCCAATAGCCAAAAATATTTTGTTGTTTACCCAAAATAAATCTAGCCTCTTCTTCCTCATCTCCTAAAACCAACCTAAAATCACCAGAAAAATTACCTTTATTAGCTATAAATTTCCAATGATAACCATTTTTATCGAATTCTAAATTAGATTCATTTACAGAATCTTTAGGTAGCTCTTCTAACTGTTCTTTTAACTCGGGAATTCTCTTCAATATTTCTCTCACTCTCCAGTAATATGCAGCTGCGGTACTATCTATGCCTGGTAGTTGCCTCTCTTGCCACTTTTTAACAATTTCCAAAACATACTCTGGTTCAAAGCCAAAAGGACTCCCCATCTCATCTTCATCAGGTCTATTTACTTCGGGAAACATATAAAAATTATACACTGTCTAAGTATAAAATACTATAACTTTTAGGGAATTTAATCCAGCTCCCTTAAGAAGAAATTTTATGTTATTATATATTTATGGTCAACAATAAAAAGTTTTCTGCAACTGAATATCAAAAACAAAATCCTCAAAAAGCAGATTTGATTAAGAAAGCTGTTGAACAAGGTGTGAAACAATATGCCTTAACATTTAAGAAACTTGCCTCTACATGAATTGGCTAGAACCAAAAGATTTTGAATTTCTTTGTTTTGATCTTGCTAAAAAGTTAATGTCTTCTCGAGAACCTATCCCTGATTATTCAACCAGAGATAATAGTTTATTAGAATCTTCTTTGGGTGCGCCTAAACAAACTTTCTCAAATAAATTGCTTTATCCAACACTCGAAAAACAAACATCAATTCTTTTTTACTCATTAATAAAAAACCATCCATTTAGAAATGGTAATAAAAGAATAGCAGTTATGGCAATTCTCGCTTTTTTGAGTTTAAATGGAAAATGGATAGACATTGCTCCTATTGATCTTTATAAACTCGCGTGCAAAGTCTCCGAATCAGACTCAAAAGATAAAGACAAAATCTTTAAACTTATAACAAAAACAATTAAAGCAAATCTTACAGATTTTCCTACAATCTAAATAACTTTTAAGAGATTTAATCCATTACTTATATATTCAAAACCTATATATTTCATAACAATTCTTCGCCATGGCGAAATTTTGGTATGTTTTGACAAAGAGTTTCCACCCCCGGGGTGGAATTGTGCTGACACCTAAGGATTTTGCCACCAAAGACGCAGATTAAAAAATAATTTTTTGAGAAATTTAATCCAGTTTCTTATACTGTGGTAATTCATCTTCCTGACCAATATATAAAAATGCAAGACTTTTTACTGGAGGAGGATTACCTATTAAATAATCTTTAATAATTGGTCTGTTATCTCTCGGTCTGCCAATACTCACAACGCGCCTCACTTCTTGTCCTTCTATACTAAGTTCTTTTTCCATCAAGAGAGTTTAACATTTCCTGCAATCTTGTCAAATGGTATACTCTAATTACCTTGAAAACAAAGAAAAACTATCTTCCCTTAATAATAACCGGAATTTTATTTTTAATAATTTATTTTATTGGAATAAATATCCCCAGTGAAACAATAAAAAATATTGTGGAAAATGCAGGGATTTTTGGACCGGTTGTCTTAATTTTCCTAATTTGGATTACCAATGTTTTTGCTCCTCTGGGTGCTGTCCCATTTTTTTTCGCTGGTTTTTATTTATACGGAGAAACAATTATTATCTATGCCACTATCGCAGCGATTCTTGCTACAATATCAAATTTTTGGATTGCTAAAATCTGGGGTAGGAAACTTGTGATCAAACTTTTAGGGATAGAAAATTTAGAAAAAATTGATAAATTGACCGATAACTATGGTTATCAAACTTTATTTATTATCAGAATATTTTTGGGTAGTTTTCATGATATTATTTCTTATATTTTTGGTTTAACTAAAATTAAATTTATCCCTTATTTTATTATTTCTTTTATTGGCATGATCCCAGGAACTTTGCTTTGGTATTATTTATCCTCCAAAATTCAAAATCCACTTATTTTTACTATCCTAACTTTTGGAATTGCTTATCTGCTTTTATCTTTATATATACTTGGACTGAAGATTTTCAAAAAAGAAAAACAATTCTCCAAACCAAATAGATAAAAAATAGCATGTTTTGTAAATCTAATTAATTTACTAATTCAAATATTTTTTGTTTTGGTGCAATGGGTCGCTATAGCGATCGGTTGTCCCACTTTCTTTTACTAAGCTCTCACTTTCAAAGTGGGAAGATTGTATAATAATAGCCATGAATTTACATTTCAGTAATTGGTCGGCATTTATGCCTTTATTAGATCAGAAAGGTATTCCTCATGGAGATACAATTATAAAAATATATGGATCAAGAAGAGACCCCCGAGAAATTCTTAAAAGACCAAGCCTTTTTGTTTTTAATATTAATGACTCTTCTTTTGGAAAAGACGAAGTTTTTAAGTATCAGAATCGGGAAAGCTACACAGGATTAATCTTAGAAAATAAATTAGAAGAAATTGGTTTGAATGAAGCTGGTAAAGAATATGCCAGAGCTTTATTCCGTTTTTCAAATTTACCAGAAATTCAATCTTGTCAATTTATGATGTCTATAAAAAATCCTGATGGAAAATGGATGTTTGATAACCCTTTTGTAGGCATAGATGGTATCAGATTAGCCAGAATAAACCCTCAAAAAGGAAATCCTGCTCTACATTTAGATATTTTCAGTCAAGAATCCTTATTCAGATTAAGACAATTATTTGATATTGATCGAGAAGAGTGTTTAGTCAAATATAGTACGGAAATTTCAAGACTTATTTCTTTGGAAAGAGGATAAAAATAGTGCCCCCACTTCCGATGTGGGAAGGCTAAAATTTTATTGCATCAATTTCAAGATTTCATCAAAATTATCATTATCTACAGTTTTACAATAGGAAATTTTACTGCATTTTGCACAGCTATATTGAATCTGATATTTTCCATGTTTTGATCTGATCCCTATAGGTTTTAGTAAACCACAACAATCTGAACTTCTGTCTCCAGGAGTTTGATCATCTACATGTTTACCATACAAACAGTTCGAACAATGGTCGGTATAACCATTTCCTATGACAAACATTCCACAAACTTCGCACACGAAGTTCTCTGTTACTCGGATAAAATTTTTATCAAAGGGATTTTAAGCCACTTTAGAAGATCTCGCCCAAAGCGAGATTGGCTTCCTCGTAAATAGTAAGAATATAAATTTTTATGAACATAGGGTAATTATACTCTTTTGGGTAACGAGAATCAAAAATTATCTTAAAATATTATGGCTTAAAATTATAGGACTTGCTTTTTGGGTCCGACTGTGATACACTTCTCTTTGGTTGATTTAGAATCTGAGCTATTCAGATGATTCTTCTCTTTATGTTCTGGCTAATTTAATGCAGAATGCGATAAGGTTCGCGAGTTTAATCTTTAGTAGTAGCTCTTCATCCCGATCCGATCGGGGCTTAGAAATTTTTTTATTAAGATCTTCTTAAGTTTCTTTTTCAATATATAAATGATTTTTTCTGCGCTCTTTGTGGCTTTGCTTTGTAGCTTTGACCAAAAGTATTGCGCAGGATAAATCGCAAAAACGAAAATATGTATCAAAAAAATACACACATCCGTTCCTTTAAAGGCGGACAAAATAATTTTTCAAGACCACGCCATGGTGGATTTTCCGGTGGTGGAAGAAAAATGAGATCTTTACCTGCCAACCCTGATTTATTTATCAAAAAAGCATCTTTAAATACTGAAACAGAAGAATATGTTTCTCAAAATAGTTTTGAAAGTTTTAATTTTCATCCGGTTTTAAAATCAAATATTGATTATAAAGGATATAAAACTTTGACTCCAATTCAGGATCAGGCAATTCCTTATATTTTAGAAGGTAGAGATTTAATTGGACTTGCCTCAACCGGTACTGGTAAAACAGCTGCTTTTTTAATTCCTTTAATTGAACAAATGTCTAAAGATCCGAAGAAAAAAGCTTTAATTATTACTCCAACCCGTGAGCTTGCCTGTCAAATTCAGGATGAATTCAGAGATTTTGCCTATGATATGAAGCTTTATTCAAGCTTAGTTATTGGTGGAGTTGATATGTACCGACAAATTCAGGAACTTAAAAGAAATCCACATTTGGTTATTGCCACCCCCGGCAGATTAAAAGATCTAATCAGACAAAAAGCAATTTATTTGGAAGATTATTCCACCATTGTTTTGGATGAAGTTGATTTAATGGTTGATATTGGTTTTTTACAAGATGTCAAATATTTCATCAGTTTCTTACCAAAAAACAGACAATCTTTATTTTTCTCTGCTACTATTCCTTCCAAAGTTCAGGGAGTTTTACAATCATTTGTAAATAATCCTGTTACCGTTTCTGTAAAAAAACAGGAAACTTCTGAAAATGTTGATCAGGATGTAATAAGAGTTGTAAGTGGTGAAAATAAAATTGAAACATTACACAACCTTTTAATCAAAGATGGTTTTGATAAAGTCTTAATTTTTGGCAGAACCAAACATGGAATTGAAAAATTAAACAGAGAATTGGATCTTCGGGGGTTCAAAGTTGGAGCAATTCACGGCAATAAAAGACAAAGTCAAAGACAGCGAATTTTACAAAGTTTCAAAGCTTCACAAATTCAAATTCTTTTGGCAACAGATGTAGCATCCCGAGGATTAGATATTCCCAATGTTACTCATGTCATTAATTATGAACTTCCTGAAACTTTTGAAGATTATATACACAGAATCGGAAGGACGGGACGGGCCGGTAAAACCGGTTGCGCGCTTACGTTCATCTGAAGAAAGGAGAATTACAAATGACAAAATTATTCGTAGGTGGTCTACCATACAGTGTAGACAATAACAAATTAAACGAAATGTTTGCAGCTTTTGGAGAAGTATCTTCTGCTGTAGTTATCATGGACAAATTTACAAATCAAAGCAAAGGTTTTGGTTTCGTCGAGATGACAAATGATGCTGATGCACAAAAAGCTATTTCAGCTTTAGATGGTCAAGACTTTGAAGGTCGAAGACTTGGTGTTTCAGTTGCAAAACCTCGTGAAGATAAACCAAGAGATGGCGGATTTAGTTCCGGCAATCGTGGTGGTTTTAACAATAACAACAGATACTAAGTTACTAAAATCGTCATCCCGAACTCGTTTCGGGATCTAAACTAAAAGGAGCCCGCAACCCCGATTCAATCGGGGCAAGGGCTCTGTTTAGTGCTAAATATGATTATCATGAGACTTATTTTTTCCAGTCTTTTACAATTAATTTTTTGCCCTTGGGGGTGACTGTTAATTTTTGTCTGGATCTCCATCCAAGTTTTCTGATTAAATCTATGGGGAAGGTAATACCGAAACTTCTCCCTGCAACTTTGGTTAAACTCCTGATATTTCTTTTTTCAGTTTTTCTTGTGGACATATATTTATGGTACTACGTGATATATTACGTAATCAATTACGCAACTCTTAAATCTCCACTCCAAGAATATAATTCTTTCATTATTATTTATTTCTGGATCTTATTCTATCTCCAAATATTTCTTAATATAAGCTATCACTTCTTCATCTATTTCAGGATTTATTTCCCATTTAAATTGTCTAATAGTCTTATTTTCTTCCTTTTGTTTAAATATAAACTTTCTTGCTAACATATTTATTCTCGAACCAACACGTTTTTCAAAACTAGCGTTAGGTTCCTCTCTAACAGCCTCTACTAGGTCTGGATGGTGCTCTTTAATATCCTTAACAATATCAAATGCCATAAAGTCTTTATATTCCATCCTATCAACTGCTTCAAACATTGCCTTATATAATTTATCAGCTCTAAATTTAACAAATGGCTTACTTTCGCTCTCGAACAAAAACATCAACTCCCGTAATTTATTTTCCTTAGTTTTTTCTGCATTGTTGTTAGACATATTTATCACCCCCTCTTAAATCCGCTAAAATCTGTATCAGTTCTTCATATCCAGGGAGGTTGTTTAAAACATCAATTGTCTTAAAAAGCCTTGGAGTTTCAGAGTATAAGGACATGTTAAATGAATAAAATTTCCAAATCCTACCATCCGTGAATAGACAAATGTCTACTCCTGCCTTCTTAGCAGCTTTAAATGTCTTGCTATAATCAACCTTAAATAAATCTTGCCTTCCTATTGGTTTCGCCTGAAGAAAAATAATGGGCTTATTATCTCTCTTGAGACATCTATCTAACTCAACAGAATATTCTCCCGTATTAACATCGTATGCTTCCTGAACTGACGTTAATTCTTCCGTATCAAAACCTGCTTTGCGAGTTATTGGATCAATAATTTTTGCTAGTGTTGGAGTTTCTTTAATGCGTTGAAGACAAAAATTGGTAATTTTTTGATGGGAGAACATAATAAAAACTTTAGCACAAGCAGTGACAGTATGTCAAGCAGTAGTTGAGGCTGTGGTAGTAGTCATAGTACTAGTAATTCACTGAGTTTATTGTGTAAAATCGAAATAGTGTTCCACCCCCGGGGTGGAATTATATTGACACCTAAGGATATTTCATAATCTCTGAAGCTAGGAAGATCAAAAAAATACGTAATGTATTACGTAATAATTATTAGACAGCAAGGGTTCTTTAAGGTTAAAATTATGGGATTTTTAGGAAAATGATATTTGGAGTTTGGAGTTTAAGGCTACAGCAATTCTTTTTAAAAGATCCAATGAAGGATTACCATACATACCTTCAATTCGAGAAATTGCTGCTTGGGAAGTATGAACTTTTTCTGCTAAATCTCTCTGAGACATTTTATTCTTTAGTCTCGCTTCAATAAGTTTACAAGCCAATTGATATTCTGCTTCAGAATCCTCCCATTCCTTTTTGAATTTAGGATTTTTTAGAAGAATCTTTAAATGATCATCCAGAGTAAAAATTGGCCTGTCCTTTAGTAAAAAATCAATCTTATTTTTCATACAATTATGATATCATATATGATGTCAACTTGTCAATGCTGATTTTTTATCTGCAACCAATCTTTTAACCGCAATAAAGCAACATCAATTTCCTTTAAAGGTGTTTTTTCTGCTTTTTTTGAAAATCCATTTAACAATAATATAGAATCATCCAGTACTGTAACATAAAGAACTCTTAAATTATCTTTGCCTAATATCCTTATTTCCCAGAGTGAGGTACCAGTTAACTTTTTAGTATGAGGAATAGCTGTAACCAAACCATATATTTGTATCTGAGTCAAAATACGGATTATCTTTCTTTGTTGTTTCTCTTGCAAGGACTCAATAAACTTCTTAACTGGATTGCCTCCTACTTTTGTAGTGTAATATAAGACTTTGCTCACAAATCCAGTATATCTTCTCAGATCTTAAAATTCCAGAGATTTTTAAAACCCGAGACAAAGATGATACGGCCGTTGCAAGTTTGTGATTTAATATCCAACCCCCGAGGTTGGATATTCGTGCTCTCACATTGGAAGTGGGGAGATAAAGCTATGTATCTATCTTAAAATTAATTCAGGATCTTTGAGTGAAGTTTCTACTAATTTTTTTTCATGATATGCTACTCTCAAGAAAATTGGAACTAAGAACAATAATAATATCCCCGCAATCGCCCAAGAAAATTGAATAGAATGATTTTTCCCTACCCATCCCAAAATTATTAATCCCCCAACTGCTCCTACTCTTCCAATCATGGAATGGAAAGAAAGCACTGTTGCTCTGTGACTACTTTCAATATGCTTATTTAAATAGCTACTTTGAATTGGACCCATCATTCCCCTTCCAACTTCATAAATTAAAAAACTACTTAAAACCACAGCAAAAATTTCTGAAGTTGCTCCAAAGAAAATAGGAACTGCTAATACCAATGACATTATTACAAGACTAGAAGCATAGCTTACTGCCTTGTTAAATAGATGTTTTACTATAAATGCTCCACCCATCATAGCCAAAGATATTCCAACCCAAACCCAACCCATTACCCAAATTTGATCGCCTGCCAATACATTTAGTCTTGGAGACCAATACATATTTAGAGGTTGGAAAGCAAATAAAGCTAGGACATTGGCAAATATTAACCAAAGAATAACTTTATGTTTGACACCATAAATTATTCCTTCTTTTGACATCTTCTTCATCTGATTTAAACCTGAAATAAAATTAATTGGAACTTTTAAAGTCTTTCCTTCTCTCATAAAAAAGTAGACAATTGCTAAAGTAAAAAGAGATACTATTGCTGCAAATCCGAGTGGCAGACGCAAACTTACAACTCCAATATATGCCCCAATTAATCCTCCCAAAAGTGAAGCAGACTGACCAATTATTGCTGCATGAGAAAAAATTTTGTCCACTTCCCCTTGAAAATTATTTTCCTTTAATGAATCAATTAACCATGCATCCAATGCCCCTGACCTAAAAGTCCAAGCAATGGCGGCTATGGTTTCTGCTAAAATAAACATCCACAAAGTTGAAGATAGAAAATAAGTGGTAAACGCTACAATAATTAAAATAGTACTAATGATAACCGATTTTCTTCTACCAAAATTATCAGCATAGGCACCTGTAGGTATTTCGAAAATAAAAATTCCCACCATAAAAGCTACGTTTACTAAATTTACTTGCAATAAATCTAACCCTTGGCTTAATAAAAATAAAACATAAGTAGCAGAAATTGTACTTACCGCAAAACTACTCAAGAAAAGTATCAGATAATAAATCGTTTTAGTCTCTCTTGCACCAATATTTTTACTAAAATTTCTAATATGATTTTTCATTTATTTTTAACTATTAATAAATTGTATCAATTAATTTATACAAATAGTAGAGCGTTAATTTTTAATGTTCCATCTTCCATATTGAAAGTGGGAAGAGGAGCTTATGGATTTAAGAGGATGATGGAGAAATTGAGGATTGTGGCAAAAGAGACCCAGAGGAGATAAGGAACTAATAAATTGCTAGCTAATTTATTAATCTTAGAAAAAGATTTAATTGTTAAAAATATTGCTATCCATAAAGCAACAATATCTATAAAACCTAGCACAGGATTTTTCATCCCAAAGAATAATATTGACCATAAAAAGTTAAGTCCTAATTGCACAAAAAATAAATTTATGGCATTTTGTCTATGTTTTTTACCGGAAATCCAAACTAAATATAGCGAAATTCCCATTAAAATATAAAGTATGGTCCAAGCAGGAGCAAAAATCCAATTTGGAGGAGAAAAGAAAGGTTTATTTAGAGTCAGATACCAAGTAAGTCCGCCAGCTGGCGGAGAAGAAGTTGTAAAAATTGATCCAACAAACCCAGTTCCTAAACAAATCCCTAATGAAGCAATTAACTTTGGCAGAGACTTTACCATATTTACATGGTATCACAAATAAATGTTTCTAAGAAAATGATATTTGGAGTTTAGTAAAAACTTTGTGCTCCCACATCGGATGTGAAAAGATAACTGTTTTAACTTGTATACGAATTTTGCTCATTTGTCATTCCGTGCTTGACACGGAATCCATATAAATTATTATTGGTATAGATTCCCGCTTTCACGGGAATGACAGGTAATTGTTTCAGCAGAACTACGAAACCCGTGTTGTATTTAATCCGCTTTGATGAAATTGTCCATATATTAATTTCCTGATTTCCTCAACAATTATAATTGAAAAAGCTATGGGAATAATTAACAGCCAATCTGATAGATTCAAAGCAGTTGTGTGCAATATTCCCTGCATTAAAGGATTATAAATTACCAAAAGTTGTAAGCTGATAACAATTAGTGTTGCTCCTACCAGAAATTTATTGGAAAAAGGATTTAATTTAAAAATAGATTTGCTTTCACTTCTACAATTCCAAGCATTAAACCACTGAAAAACTGCTAACACAGTTAGAGATACTGTATAAGCTTTTACTATATCAATCTGATAGTATTTACTGAATACAAACAATGTCCCTATCATCATGGTAAGTGCCATTAAAAACATTCTCTGAACTGATAATAAGTCCAGCAAATATTTTTTAGGATGTTCAAAATTTCCTTTAAGCAACCCTTCTTCTTTTGGTTCCATTGCTAATGACACATCCAAAAATCCATCTGTCACAAAATTTAGCCAAACAATCTGAGCTGCCAAAAGCGGTAAAGGGAAACCTAAAAGCAAAGCTCCAATGATGGTAAAAGCTTCTCCAAAAGAGGTAGAAAAAAGATAAAGAATAACTTTCTTAATAGTTTTATAAATACTTCTCCCTTCTTCAACTGCAGAAATAATACTGGCAAAATTATCATCAAGTAAAACAATATCTGAAGCTTCTTTGGCTACTTCAGTACCTATTTTACCCATGCCTATTCCCAAATCCGCAGCTACCAATGATGGAGCATCATTAACTCCATCTCCTGGCAGCGCGATAATAATTCCTTTTTTCTTGTATGCCTGCACAATTTTTAATTTATGCTCCGGAGTAACTCTGGCAAACACTGAAACCTGATCAAGCATATTGGCAAAGTCCTCCTCAGATAGTGAGTCAATATCTTCCCCTGTCAGAATCGTATTCCCATCATTAAAAATACCAGCGTCACGAGCTATAGCTTCAGCTGTAATCTTGTGATCCCCTGTAATCATCACCACTTTGATACCCGCAGAAATAGCTTTTTTCATTGCTTCACAAATTTCAGGACGCAAAGTATCTTTTAAGCCAAAAAAACCACCAAAAGTCAGCTCCTTAATCTCTCCAGCTTTTAACTCCTTATCAAAATTATTTTTAGAAGCAAAAGCTAAAACTCTCAAGCCCTCCCCTGACATTTTAGCTAGTTCATCTTCCATATCCTTCTTCCTCTCTTCAGATAAACCGGAAAGTTTAATAATTTCTTCAGGGGCACCAATAACAGTTAAAAATATTTTGCCATCAACTTTATTGGTTATTGCATGATATTTATTTTTATAGTCAAATGGTAATTCAGCCAGTCTGGGAAATTCTTTTTCT
>JAUSHL010000028.1 GCA_030648645.1 Candidatus Daviesbacteria bacterium | reverse complement strand
TTTAAGGCATCTTTAGACAGACTAAAATCCTTAACCTTCATCTCTACCGGAAGTATTTTAAAGCTGCGCATATAGCAGCCATTATATGAGCCTTTAATATTTAGTTAAACCGTTCTGGATGTATCACATCCTAGACAGACTTATTGACAAGAAAAAAAAGAACTGTACAATCTAGATACATGAAACCTAAAATTATTAAAAAAGACGGAAAAAGATATTATCAGGTTCAAATTTGTGATGAAATACGCAATTTACCTCTTTTTAAAGTTTCTCCACATTTGGAAATTGCCTTATTTAATATTTTAGGAGAAACAAAATTAGTAGAAAAAGTAGCCAAAACTTTAGCTAAAAAATTGCCTAAAAATATTGATGTTATTATTACTCCGGAGGTAAAAAGTGTGTGTTTGGCATATGAACTTTCTAAAATTTTAAAAGTTCCTTATATTGTCCTTCGCAAAACCTTAAAACCTTACATGTTAAATTCTTTAAGTACCGAAGTTTTATCAATCACTACCGGCAAATCTCAACTTTTACACCTTGATGGCAAAGACAGAAAACTTTTAACCAATAAAAATGTTTGTTTAATTGATGATGTGATCTCGACAGGCAGTACCATTGAAGGCATGAGAAAAATGATGAAAAAGGCCAAAGCCAAAATTGTCGCCGAATCGGCTGTTTTTACTGAAGGAGAAGATGACACATGGAAAAATGTTATTTCTTTAGGTCATCTGCCACTTTTTAAATCATGAAAAAATTACCAACTGCAGAAATTGGCATCTTTGGAGGATCAGGTTTTTATTCATTTCTCACAAGAGATCATCCAAGGGATGCTGAACCTTTGGTTCAGAAAATTAATTTAACTACACCCTATGGTAAACCCTCTGCCCCTGTAACCCTCGCCAAAATTTCCGGCAGGAAAGTCGCTTTTTTACCAAGACATGGAGAAAAACATCAATTTCCTCCTCATAAAATTCCCTTCAAAGCCAATATTGAAGCTTTTAAAATGCTGGGAGTAAAATATATTATTTCACCCTGTAGCGCCGGATCTTTAAAAAAAGAGGTTAAACCGGGTAGTTTTGTAATTTTGGATCAATTTTTAGACCGAACTCACGGCCGTGATGATACTTTTTATCACGGACCGGAAGTTGTCCATATTGGAGGAGCCAAACCTTATTGCCCGGATTTGCAAAAGATAGCAATCAAAGCCTGTCAGACATTAAAAATTCCTGTTCATAAATCCGGCACAGCTGTGGTTATTAACGGTCCCCGATTTTCCACTACTTCCGAAAGTGCATATTTTTCCAAACTTGGTTTTGAAGTAATCAATATGACTCAGTATCCGGAAGTAATATTGGCCAGAGAAAAGGAAATGTGCTTTTTGGGAATTGCTTTAATTACTGATTTTGATGCAGGA
The DNA here is from genome assembly GCA_030648645.1 of Candidatus Daviesbacteria bacterium. Taxonomy (GTDB): domain Bacteria; phylum Patescibacteriota; class Microgenomatia; order Daviesbacterales; family UBA10151; genus JAUSHL01. The sequence continues at coordinate 17,746 of JAUSHL010000028.1, read as the reverse complement.
TTGGCAGGAAAAGTAAAACCTGTGGAACTCAAAGAAGTGTTGGAAGTTTTTGCCAAAAATAATGAAAAATCCAAAAAATTAATTTTTGAAATTATCAAAAATTTGCCTCAAAAAGTGGATTGTTCCTGTTCTACAGCACTAACTGGTGCCAAAATTTAATTTTTGTGCCTAGGAAGCTAATAAGCCAGATTCTGTTTTCAACAGATCTGTCTTGCGATAGTAAACTATCTAAAGCCAGGTTCTGTTTTAAAGATGAAATTTATCTAAGCTCCTGATTTTGACTATAGAACGAGCAGTTCAGTCATTTCTAGGATTGCAGCGGGGAGGATTGTCTCCTTCTCCTTCGATTACTCTCAGGATCAGGACCTACAGCCTTACGGCTTTCGGCGTTTCACTCCTGTACCGTATGGTACAGGATTCGTCTCTGTTACTCTAGACTAGATCTTACGACTGTCCGCTTACGCGGACCACCCTGCTCTATGCTGTCTGGACTTTCCTGGTCGAAATTTCGACCTATCATCCAGCTTCCTAGGCACATGTATTATACCAAAAATTCACTTTCAATCAAATTTTTGGTTCAAGCCATTTAACGAAAGTGACCAATTTGAGTTAAATTGGCTTATACCAAAATTTCGAAGTCACTTCAAATTACTGACAGGATTTTCAACCTTCAATACTTCTTGTAAAACAATCTGAATGACCGCCGCAATTGGTACAGCCAAAAGCGCTCCGCCAATACCTAAAAGCCTGCCTCCAATTGAAATTGCCAAAATTACCAGTAACGGATTTAATCCGACTGCTTTTTTCATCACTTGTGGTACCACCACATGATTTTCAAATTGCTGAATTACTAAGTAAAGTCCGGCTACGATACCTGCCAAAACTGGTGAAATAGTTAAAGCAATAAGTACTGCCGGAATAGCCGCAATAATTGGTCCAATTACCGGAATTACTTCCAAAAATGCTGCAATAATTGCCAAAGGCAATGCCGCTTCGATCCCCAAAATTGATAATCCTATATAAACTAATATTCCAATTAATAATGAAAGCAAAATTTGTCCCCGAAGCCAAGCTCCTAATTTATCTTCAATTGACCGGAGCGTTTTTTTAGCTCTTTCCTGACGGACACCAAAAAAAGAAGTTCCGTAATCTTCAATTTTTGCTCTGTCCAGTAATAAATAGACACTAACCACTAAAATACTGACCAAAGACACAATATTTTTGAAAATATTGACTGTGATATTAACAGCCTCCGAAGAAAAATTACTTAGTTCCTGCCCAATTGATGCCTGACTGATACCAACAGCATTAAAAAGCGAAGTTAGGGTTATAGATAATTGATGGGACATGCTTATCGTCTGCATAATTAAAGGAGTCAGTCCAAAAGCTAAAAGCCCGGCAATAGAGGCAATGGTAAGCAGTAATATCAATAAAACCGCCAATGTTCTTGGTATTTTCCATGAAACTAATCTATCCGCCAAAGGATAAAAAGCTGACATAAAAATAAAAGCTACAAAGAAAAGTAAAATTACATCCAAAATCTGGCCTACAATCCAAAGCCCAATTAAAAAAGCAGTAATAAAAATTACAGATTTATAAGAAATATCAATTCTGTGTGTTGTCATTGCCCCCATCATACCATTTTAGAACTATTTTTTCCATTTTTGGGGTCCAATTTTTAGAAGTTATATCAAACCAAAAAACACTATTTTCAGATCGAAACCAGGTCATCTGCCTTTTAGCGTATTGATGGATTTTTGCAGATAATTGATCAACTAGTTGATTTTCGCTGATTTCACCGGCCAAAAGTTTTGCCAACATGCCATATTCTAAGCCTAATTCTTTCATTCTTGTAAAAGAAAGACCATCCTTATGTAGGTTTTTAGCTTCCTCAACCATGCCCTGATCAAGTCTGGAAACCAGACGAGAATCAATCCGCTTATTTAAAACCTCTCTTGGCGCCGTTAATCCAGTTTTCAACACATCATATTTTTTGAAACCACCTCGGATGGTGGCCCGCAGGAACTCCTCCGAGGTGGAATTAGTTGAAGCAATTTCTATTGCCCTGATGAACCTACGAGGATTTTGTCTATCAGAATTATTTAAGTTTTCCCATTTTTCAGGAGATAATTTTTGCAGTTTATTTTGCAATGCTTTCAAATTTAACTTTTCCAGTTCCCTTCTTAATTTTTTATTTATAGGAATTTCTAAATTTGGTAATCCCTCAAGTAAGGCTTTTAGATAAAATCCAGTTCCTCCTACAATAATTGGCAACTTCCCTCTTTTTAAAATATCTTCAATAACTTTTTCTGCATGAATCACATAATCTTTAACATTAAATTGAATCTTTGGATCACAAACATCATACATCCAAATTTTGATCCTATTAATTTCCCAGTATCCTTTACCTCTTTTAATGTCATTCCTATTTGTCATCCCGAATTTATTTCGGGATCCAGATCCTGAAACCCTTCGATCTTGCTCAGGGCGGACAAGTTCAGGATGATTATTGCTTGGCATCTTTCCGGTTCCAATATCAAGCCCAGTGTAAATTTGACGAGAGTCACAAGAAACCAGTTCGCATTGAGGAAAGTTGAAGGGTTTACCCTGAGTGATCCGCCAATTGGCGGAGAGTCGAAGGGCCACATCAGTTTTGCCGGTGGCAGTAGGACCCAAAATCACCAATACTTTTTTCATGAAAATTTATTCTGTTTTGCCAAAAATCCAGGGGGTAGGGTTTTTTAATTTTTTTAAATTAGTTTTTTTCCTTAAAGATCTACTGGTTGCCATTTTAGAAACCCGAACAACTGTATCTGTGCCAACACCAGCTTGGTCTGCAATTTGCCTAATGGATAATCCATCATCCAAAAGATTTATAATATGAAGTCTTTGTTTAATCATTCTCCACTCAGAATCAGTGAGAAGTTTTTTAATTAAATCATCGGGAACATTTATAGATCTATCTATGCTTGGTTTTGACATGTATCCATACAGGATAGCTAAAAATTATTAAGAAGTCAAATTTTTTGGTAATAGCTCCCCTTAGTTTTACCAATTTTAGCTACAAGTTTCTTATCCATTAACTTTTTTAAATCATAACTTAATGTTCTTGATGGAACTTCCATAAATCTCCTTCTAATTTGATCAAAAGAAACTATTTTTAAATCACAAATTATATTTAATATTTCTTCTTGCCTTGGAGTAAGCAATGGTTGATCCTTTTTTAATTCTTCCTCAACTATTTTCTTTGTATTTTCTGTTTGCTCCCAAAAAGCATTGAGCATAAATAATAAATAATCATTAGTATGTATTAAGCCCTGATCCAGATGATAATAATAATCTTCTCTGTGTGTATCCAAATATTCCTCAAAAGGAATAAAAAATTGACTACTATTTTGTTTAGATTTAAGTATGGCAAAAATCAACAATCTTCCGACCCTGCCGTTACCGTCTAAAAATGGGTGAATTTTTTCAAAAATTAAATGAGAAATAAAAGCATTAATTATGGGGAATTTTTCATTATCGGAATTACTGTATTTAAGCAAAGATTTGATAAGTTCTGGAATTTTATTTGGTGCCGAAGTAATATAAACTGCTATTCCGGCTTGATTAAAAATAGCACTTGGTTCCTGTCTAAAACCATCATCTCCTGATAAATTCATCATAACTAGCTTTTGAATAGCCAAAACTGTTTTGGTTGTAATTTGAGAAGAAAAATTAATATTTTGCTGAATAAATTGAATTGCCTTTAAAAGATTAAAAACTTCTTTTTTTTCATCAGTTTCTTCATCCTTTTGATTAACTGCCTCAAGTGTTAATGTATTGCCTTCAATGCGGGCAGAAAACAGAGAACTTTTAAGGATACTGTTTCTGTGAAGTTTATCCAAAAGCGCTTCCGGTAAATTAATTGCAGATAAATAAATTACATTCGCATTAATCTTGGAAATTAAATCAACCATCTCCGAAGTAATTTGATAAACAGAAGGGATATTTATACTCAAAATACTCCAATCTGCAACTTTTAATCAAAATTTTGAGTTCAAACCATTTAATGAGAGTTGCAAACTCGAGTTAAATCGGTTTATCATGAAATAATTTTACCAAATCTTGCTTAATATTGCTAGATATTGCTTAATATTGCGAAATTAAATTATCTAACTCTTCGGCGGAGGGTCTTACCTGTAGCAAAACAGGCTGTTTTTTTCTGGGAAATTTGAATTGCCTCACCAGTTTGGGGATTTCTGCCTCTCCTTGCAGCTCTGGTCCTTATTAAAAATGTACCAAATCCGGTAATTACTACTCTTTCTCCCCTGATTAATGAATCTTCAATTATTCCAAAAACGGCATTAATTGCATCTCGGGAAGCTCTTTTGGTTAAAAAGGCTTTCTTGGCAACTTTCTCGATCAACTGGTTCTTTGTCATAGAGTGAGATTAGCAAATGTTTAGCCCTTTGTAAAGACCCCTTTTAAAAAGCTGTGGTAAAGTCTATTGATCTCACTTCTCTAATGGCTGTAACTTTGACTTGCCCGGGAACCATTACCTCTTTACCGATTTGTTCTGTTATATCATGTGTTAATTTTGGTAATTCATCATCAGAAATTTTATCCGGAAAAACTATTACCCGAACTTCGCGACCTGCAGACACTGCAAAGGCTTTATCTACTCCCTCATAAGATAGAGCTATTTTTTCAATATCAGCAATTCTTTTAATATAATCTTCCACATCTTCGCGACGGGCTCCGGGACGGGCACCGGATATCGCGTCGGCGATATAACAAATTATTGATTCCACACCGGAAAATGGTTTATCTTCATGATGTTCAGCAATACAATTTATTACCTCTTCCGGTAATTCAAATTTCTTGGCAATTGCCACACCTTTTTCCACATGAGTTCCTTCATCCTCAATATCGGCCACTTTTCCAATATCGTGCAGCAAACACCCAAGCCTCACAATGTTGGCATTAGCTCCTAAAGTTTTGGCAAGGGCAATACCAATTCTGGTTTCTTCCAGAGTATGTTGGATCATATTTTGTCCATAAGAATATCTGTATTTAAATCTTCCGATCAAAGAAACTAATTCCTTGGGCAAATTGTAGACACCAACTTGGTGACAAAGATCCTCTCCTGCATCAAACATTATTTTTTCAATATCTGCTCGAGTTATATCCACAATTTCTTCAATTCTTTGCGGTTGAATTCTGCCATCTTGCATTAATCTTTCCAGAGAAATTTTGGCAATTTCACGTCTAACCGGATCAAAAGAGGAAACAATTAAAACTCCCGGTGTTTCATCCATTAAGACATCAACTCCGGTTACAGCTTCAAAAGCTCTGACATTTCGACCTTCTTTTCCAATAATTCTTCCTTTCATTTCTTCATCAGGAAGTTTCACTTGCGAGGTGGTAAATTCTGCCACATAATTTGTAACACCATGTAACATTGCATCTGCTAAAATCTCTTTTGCTTTTTCATCAGCTTCTAATTTAATCTGTTCTTCTGCCTCTTTTATTTTTTTGGAAATTTCAGAAGCCAGATCTTTCTCTACATTTTCCAAAAGGATTTTTTGAGCTTCTTCTGCTTTCATGCCGGAAGATTTTTCTAATTTTGCAACTAAATCTTTTCTTACCTTTTCCAGTTGTTCAAGTTTTTCATCAACTGATTTTAATTTTTCAGCGAGCAATCTTTCTCTTTCCTCCAAAATTCCCTCTCTTTTGGCAAGTTCAGTTTCACTGATATTAGTTTGACTAATTTGTCTTGAATCACCAGCCAAAGGCTGGTCGTCCTTTGGACGAAATGTTTTTTGCATAATATTTTCTTTCTGTCATCCACCTTGGCGGATCCATTTACTTGTCATTCCGAGCGAAGCGAAGGAATCTCTATTTTAAGATTGCTTCGTCACTTTATTCCTCGCAATGACAACAGTGAATTAGGCACAAGAATACTGACCTTTTTAAAAGGCTTCTAAGGAAAGCATTTTGTAAGAAATCTTTTTAGAAATCATCTTCATGTACCGTGTCCTCCTTTGGAGGATTGATTTCACTACCTGTAGTGTACTCCTTTTGTAAAACATTTTCAACTAATTTTTTAATTTTTGAATAATCGAAACCCTGTCTCATGAGATATGAAATAGCTTTTTTCTTAAATTCAGGTTTTGGTAAATTTTTCCAAACCCTCATCTTTTTTTCCAAAGCTTTTACTGCCAATTGTTCTTCACTTAATTCTTGATTCGTGATTCTTGATTCTTCTCTCAAAACTTCCTCTATAATCTCTTTCTCAATCCCCTTTTGGAAAAGCTCAGATTTTAGTGCATTAATTCCTTTTTGTTTACTTCTCCTTCTTCCTTCCACCCACAATTTTGCAAATTGTAAATCATTTAACATCCCTTTTTCTTTTAATTTCTCTATCACATAATCCAGCACCATTTGGCTTTTTTCTTCCATACCCTTAATTCTTAATTCATGATTCTTGATTCTAAACCAGTCTCTCACTTCTTTTTCTGAACGCATTCTCACGGAAAAAAGTCCATACATTTTTTCCATCAATTTTCCCATCCCTGCTTCATATAATAATTTATCCAACCCCCGAGGTTGTATATCTTTTCCGGGGACTAATCTTTCTGAAACCACCAAATCTTCATCTGCTCCAAAGGCAAAAACACCATCTAAAAAAATATTAAATCTATGTAAATTATTGCGTTGAGGTTCAACTGAAGTTATTTTGGGCATATGTTTATTTCCTTCTTTTCATTCTATATCTGTCATCCCGAATTTATTTCGGGATCTTTCTTTATTTAAGATGCTGAAACAAGTTCAGTATGACATTATTACAAATTAATATTATCATTATATCTGTCATCCCGAATTTATTTCGGGATCTAAATCCTTAAGTTCTGGATTTAATTGTTTAATTAAATTAATTTTCCAAACACGGTGCCAATTTTTCAACTGCTTTTCTCTTTCGATAGCATTTATTATCTCAGAATATTCTTCATAATAAACAAGTTTTTTAAGCTTATATTTTTTACTGAAACCATCAAATAGTTCCTTTTTATGCTCAAAAATTCTTCTCTCTAAATTATTAGTTACTCCAATGTAAAAAGTGGTGTTATGAAAATTAGTTAAAATATAAACAAAATAATTCTTCACTTGGTAGATCCTGAAACAAGTTCAGGATGACATTTTTGAAACAGCTCCTTCAATTGTAGTTTTTTCTTCGTCAAAAGATATTATCTCTAAATCTATATTTTGTTCATTACATCTTTTTTTTAATTCTTCTAATTTCGATGGGCTAATATTAGAAATTCTCATTGGTACTATATCCGATAGATCTTTGTAAAATTGAGCTGCTAATTGGCTAAGTTGATAAAATGCCGGATTTGTTGCTTGTTGTATCTGTAAATCCTCAGAGAGAATGTTCCATAAATAACTTCCTTTTTCTCCGTCTTTTGATCCAACTACAACACCACTCACTACACCTAACCCCTCCACTTCTTCTAAATATTTTTGTAGACTATTCCCTATTTTCTTTCTTGTATCTTCCTGATTGTTTAGAGATTCTACCATAATTACATTTTCTCTTCTAATCCTGAGCTTGTCGAAGGATCCTCTTCTTTACCAACCACCAAATCCTTACCCGATTTTTGTTTATTCCAACTATCTCTAATTTCTTTTTCCAATTTTTCGGCCATTTTTTTGTCCTCTTTCAAAAATGTTATGGCAGCTGCTCTTCCCTGCCCTAACATAGTTTCATTCCATTTAATAAAAGCTCCTGCCTTTGTTAAAATTCCCAGTTCAACTCCTACATCCAAAAGTTCTCCCTCGTGAGAAATTCCATCAAAGTCCATATCAAATTCAGCAATTCTAAATGGAGGAGCAACTTTATTTTTCACAATTTTAACTCTGTGTCTTGATCCTACAACCACATCTCCATTTTTAATATTTTCTATTTTTCGGATATCAAGCCTTACTGAAGAATAAAATTTTAAAGCCAAACCTCCGGGGGTTGTTTCCGGATTGCCAAACATTACCCCAATTTTTTGCCGCAGTTGATTGGTAAAAATAGCAATGGTATTGGTATTGGAAATTGCTCCGGTTAATTTCCTGAGGGCCTGTGACATCAGTCTTGCCTGCATTCCCATGACTGAATCACCCATTTCTCCTTCAATTTCTGCTTTTGGCACCAGTGCTGCTACCGAATCAATTACCAAAACATCGATTCCTCCGGATCTTATTAAAGTTTCAGCAATTTCCAAAGCCTGTTCTCCTGTATCCGGTTGGGAAATCAATAGTTCATCTAAATTCACTCCAACTTTTTGGGCTCTTTGCGGATCCAGTGCATGTTCGGCATCAATAAAAGCTGCTGTTCCACCTCTTTTTTGAGCTTGGGCAATCACATGTAGAGCAACTGTCGTTTTGCCGCTCGCTTCCGGTCCAAAAATTTCAATAATTCGACCCTTAGGAAGTCCGCCGACACCCAGTGCCAAATCCAAGGCAATTGAACCGGTGGGAATAACTTCAATGGACATTTTTTCCATTCTTTCGCCAAGACGCATGATTGAACCAGTACCATAGGATTTTTGGATTTGAGCCATTGCCGCCAAAATTGCTGTTTTTTTGGCATCTGTGCCATTGGTTATATTTGCAGAATTTGTTGCCATATTGTGTATCTATTTGACAGTACAACAAAACCCGAATTGCTGTCAATATATCATTTCTGGATCATATTTTGATGTATGGATACATAGGAAACTGACAATTTACGCTTTTTCAAATTCTTCTCTGGTTACTCCAGATTCTCGGAGGATTGCAGATAAAGTTCCTTTGGGAATCTCTTTTAAATGGTACGGGATTACTGCTCTTTTCTTGGTTTTTGAATGATAAAAAATTTGATGGCTACCACTTTGTCTATACCCAAAATACTTCAATTTGCATCTTTTAATCAAAATTTTGGGTTCAAACCATTTAACGAGAGTTGCAAATTCGAGTTAGATTGATTTATCTAATATAAAACCTAGTTTTTGATATTTACTAATCACCTCTTTAGGTTTATAAGTTTTAGGCATAGAAATGAGGAAAATCTACATCAACTGAGCTAATCAAAGAATTACCCTCTTGGGGAATAAGCTCTTTATGTTTTTGCAAACTTTCAACATAAAGACTGATTGCATCTTTGGCCATTTTATTAGCTTCTTTTAAATCTTTGCCATAAGTCACACAGCCAGGTAGAGCAGGAACTGTCACAGTAAAACCACCTTCAGATTCAGGAGTATAAATAATGGTATATTTTAAAGATTTGGGAGTTTTCATATGCTAATTGTACTTTAAATCTGATAAAATACCAAGTACACAGGGTGTAGTTCATCGGCAGAACGCTGGGCTGGGGGTCCAGATGTAGGGAGTTCAATTCTCCCCACCCTGACAGATGTGGGAGAAGAGACGAGTTTTCGAAGGCTCATTCTCCCCACTCTGACTATACATAACTTCATTAATCTTGTTTAAACCAAATACATGGATTAAAATGAAATTATGCCCAATCAATTTCCAAAGAAGATTACTGACATTATTACTATCCCCTTTTCAGTTGATAAGTTTGGTCTTTATAGTATTACTATCACTGCCCGTTGCCAATCATCGAAACAAGATTTAAAAGTTGAAATAGATTTGCTGAAGTTCCGTGAATTACCTCCAAAAGATAAACCTCAATATAACAATATTCCACCTAGTTGGAATGGTACAGAACTTAAAGGCTTACTTAAAATAATTATTTTTACACTTAGATTAAATAAGGGCGCACATAAATTAATATTTATTCCAACTGAAGAAGCAATTATTGATGAATATAAAATAGAATCTATATCTGATCCTCAAGATATACAATTTAATCCAGAGATGCAAGCAGAAGATGGAGATAGAAGACCGTGGCTCATATTTACTCTAGTTGATTTGCCACTCAAAAGCATTACCGCAGATATAAGTACTAAATGGCATTTTTTAGATGGTGATGATGTTAAATTAATTATTGATAATACAATTAAGAAAAACTCAAATTCAATTTTTCATAAAAATTGGGTTTGGTCAGCAAATGTATTTAATATTTTTAGTAAAGAAAGACAAGAAATAACTTTTACTGAAAATTTGCAAGATGATGTTCACTATATTGAATTTTGGGCAGATAAAACACCAATTATACACAAAGTAAAAATAGAATTGGGAGAAATTAATTTGAAACGTATTCCCACAATTGACGATCCAGAGTGGACAGGAGATTTGAATGATGATAGTGATCAGATAATATTAGCAAGAGCAATTTTTGGGGAAGCTAGGGATAAACTTTACCCAGACAAAGCAAGAATCGCAGTAGGATGGTCAATAAGAAATCGTGTTGAAGATTCAAGATGGTCAAATACTTATCAAGGAGTCATTATGGAGGATAAGCAATATAGCGCTTTTGAAAAAACTGATAATAATAGACCGTTTGTTGAAAATCCATTTTGGAAAGATAGCGAAATTGATAAGATTGCTTGGTATAATTGTTACAACATTGCCGGAAAAGTTATCAATGGAGAGATAAAAGATCCAACTAATGGTGGCAATCATTATTATGACAGTAGTATTACTACTCCATATTGGGCAACCAAAAAAACTTTAGTTCTAATTATAAACAGAGAAGATAATAAAGCTACGCTGATTTTTCATAAACTATGAAAATAAGAGTTGGAATTGGAATAATAATTTTCCTCCAAATTTTAATCTTAATACTTTTGGAAGTACCCGAAACAATATGGGCAAATTGGAATAGAATCCACAAACAATCTAGAAAAATTTCCCAAAATATTGAAATTAACCCGGCTATAATAGATGCTCATGTAGATATATTAAGTTTACCTAACAAAATTGAATCATGGAATTTATTAGAGGAAAAATGGAAATGGTTTTTCACTGATCATAAAGTAAAACAACTACTATTTTATAATAGTCATGAGGTGAGTTTTGTTGGTTTATCCCCTTCCCATAAAAAGCTAGGGTTTTTCTTTTATCCAGAAAATAATTCACTTGGTGAAATTGTTCTGGCAATTTTAGATATTGATCAGAAAATTATTAAAGAAGTATATCGCGGTAATACATGGACATCAAATTGGGAATGGAAAGGAGATGAAGCTATAATTGTCAAACATAGTTGCGGAACTGGTTGTATGAACGCTTCTGTTATTAATATTTCTACAGGGAAAAATATTGAACAATATAGAGTATATTGAAAATAATTATTGACGATGAAAATATTTGTGAAAGTTAAATTAAAAGCCCGTGAGGAAAAAGTTAAAAAAGCTGAAGCCACCTTGTTTGATAATCAGGAAAATCATTTTGAAGTTTTTGTTAAAGAACCACCCTTAGAAGGCAGAGCAAATAAAAGAGTTGTAGAACTTCTGGCAGAATATTTTAAAATTCCCCAATCACAAATTAAAATTATTCAAGGCTTTAAATCAAAAGAAAAAGTTTTAGAAATTATTTCTTAATTTTAGCCTCGCAAGAGGACGTCTGGGAGGCTGCGTCAATGAATAATTAATTTAGTTTTTCCAAACTGCAGGAGCTTGTAAAAAAGGAGAAACTGAAACTGGTTCCGTAATTTCCTCTATTTTTTCTTTGGCGATAATTACATATCGAAGTCCTTTATTAGGAACTTTTTCTGAACTTACAATACTCCATTTATAACCCTGCAATTCTTGGGTCAATCTAATCAATTCTTTACTATCTGGATTTGCATTTTCTCCACTGCCAATTTGGTTTGTAATATTTGCAACTTCCCAATCTTTCATTGTTGAAAAAGAAACTGCTTTATCTTCTCCAATTAATACTCCTCCTTCTAAATCTCTAAAATTTGTAAATGCAGTAGTAAAAGAAAATTTGTCTACTTTGTATCCAATTTTTTCTAAATGAATTGGTAATATTTTTTCAATTTGTATACCGGTATTTCTACAAAGATCTAAAACTTTTTCAGCAATATTATAATCACTACTTGGATTTGCACCTTTAATATTTTTTATCAAAGAAATTTCTACAAGGTGGACATCCGGAGCTGATATAATAATTGTATCCTCCATACTTTCACCATTATCTGGTAGCTTAACAGGAACTATTTTTACTGATTTACCTAAAATCATTTCTCTAAGTCTCATATGCCTGAATTATACTCTAGGATATAAGTTTATACAAATATTTCACTAATCTTTACTAAAAGAAATTCTTTTTACTAAAAGAAAAAGTAAAATTAAATTTCCATAAAAAACATGAGATAAAAAAAGATTTAATAAACCTGAGAAGTTTGATGGGGATTTTATATTATAACTTACTAAAATATAGCTGATAAATAATAACAATATTTCTGTTCTGCTTAACTTTTTTTGTAGAAATAAAATAAAAAAACCCAAATAAGGAATTAACAATAAAACAAAATGATGTTGCCAAGCCAATCCTCCACTTATCAACATTAAACTTATAAAAAATCCATATTCTAAAATTTCTTTAGTAAAATTTTCTTTTTTTGATTTGGTTATTATTAGACCAATCATAATTAAAAAAATAAAAATTAAATAATTTATGATATAAATATTAAAAGATAAACCTAATCTTGATAAAAATCCCGTTAATGCCTGATTATAATAAACTGTCCCTGCAATTTTTGGAATACTGGGTAAAACTTTAAAATAAAAGTCTAGAAAATTATTTATTCCAAAAAATAAAATACTTAAAATATTTAAAAATAATAAAAATATTAAGGTGGAAAAAATAACATCATACCTTTTTTTCTTTAAAAAAAATAATAATAAAATTATAGGAGTAAGTTTGATGGATATAGCAATTGCTAAAAATATTCCAGACATTAAGTACTTTTTTGTTTTATAAAAATATAAATTTAAACACAAAAATAATAAGATAAAAATATTTACCTGCCCCATCCCAAAATTAAATTTAAAGGGGAAGGATAACATCACCAAACCATAAATAACTAAATATATCTTTAAGGAAATTTTTTTGTAGAATAATTTTAAAAGTAAAAAAATAGAAACCAATAATGAAAAATAGGACAATATTGTCCATAAAATTTCTTCTAATCTGTAAGGAAAAATAGAAAATGGAATAAAGAAGAAAAAGGAAGAAGGTGGGTAATTTAATACAAATTTTCCATTATAATAAGGACTAATATTTTGCAAGATAAATTTGCTGGCTTGATAATAATAAGAAAAATCAATAAGATTAAATGAGACTAAGATTTTAGTTATAGCAAAGATAGAATAAATGAAAGAACATATGATAAAAAAATATATCAAGATATTTTTAATATTTTTAATTTTCTTTTTATCAATCTTCATTGTGCCTCAAATTTCCTTTGCATCCACTATACCATACACAATTACTGAAGGTATTCCTGGTGTTCTTGATAAAACCTGGGGAGCTACTTTTTTTGAAACTGATTTAACTTTAAATTTCCAATCTGGGCAAATTCTTTTAAGTAGTAACCCTAATGGGACTGGTGATACCTCTGTAGATGATGCTGTAGAAATTACAGTTACTAGACCAAACCAAACAGTTACAAAATTTAATTATTCTTACCAAAGAGGTTGCTATGCTATTTACCCAACCCAACCTAAAGATTTATCTAATTTGTTTCTTCTTGGGGAAAATAAGATCCATGTCAGATTTTATGATCAATGTGGATGGTGGGCTGGTAGTAGTGCTATGTATTTAGTCAATTTAAACGCTCCAAACCCCACTCCAACACCTACACCAATCCCAACTCCAACCCCCACTCCTACTAAAGTTCCAATAGTTATTGTTCCTGGAGTTGTATCCTCTTTTAATTTTGGTGTTTTAACTGATCGAGGCAACACTGGTTGGAGCTGGTTCGCTACTGCTAATAGTAGCTGGAGACAATTTATTGATTCCCTAGAAAAAGCCGGGTATCAAAAAGATAAAGATTATTTTATTGCTTTTTATGATTGGAGAAAAACCAATGACTGGACTGATCCAGACCCAGGAGCAGCTCTTCCTGCTAAAAAATATTTAGCTGAAGCGATAGATAAAGCCAAAACTGCCAATCCAGGCATTTCTAAAGTTAATGTAGTGGCCCATTCTATGGGAGGGTTAGTAGTTAGAAGTTATGTTGAATCTCCAAACTATCGTGGAGATATAAATAAAGCTTTCTTGATAGGTTCTCCCAATAATGGTTCCACTTTTGCTTATTATACATGGGAAGGTGGAATAGTTCCTCCTAACTGGGATCCAGTAAGTAAGTCTGTATTAAGTATGATAATTAAATTTTTATCAGCCAATTATAATGAAGAACCTTATCAAATGATTCATAACCATATAAAAGGCATTAAAGATTTATTACCTGTTGGCTATAACTATTTATCAAAAAATAACGATTTTATTGACTGGACAAGTATGTTAGAAGTTAACAATTTCTTAAAAAATACTTCCAACTCCCAAAATACAGCCTCAATTTTTGCAGGTAAAGGTGTCAATTTAGTAAATATCACTGGTACCGGTCAAACAACTTGGGAGAAATTACAGATAGAAGATTATCTAAACCAACCTCTTTGGAAAGATGGTAAACCAATTGGTAATTCTGGTACAGCTGATGGAGATAATACTGTTCTAAAATCCAGTAGTATCTTACCAAATACTGAATTATTATCCGTGGCAAGTAAACATGCCAATTTACCCAATGCAGCTACATCCCAAATTTTTAATAAATTAGGAATCACATATACTCCTTCATCTCTTGCTGGAGCTCCAGATGAGGTAATGGTGGCTTGGGTAGCATCCCCTGTTACCCTAACAGTAAAAGATGCTGCAGGAAATTCTGTTGGAGAACTTTTAACAGATCCAGAAACTGATAAAAAATGGGTTTTTGTGGAAAATCCAACAGGAGATTATAAACTTAATTTAACTGGAACAGGAGCAGGGCAATATCATGTTGGTGTTGATTATTATACTGATACCAAAACTGAAAGCTCAGTATCACAAGGTACAGCAGTATCTGGAGCAGAATTAAATTATGATCTTCATTTAGAGGCTCAAAATCCTCAACCATTGGATTTACAACCAGAAGATAAAATTACTCCAACAACAATCTCAGAGTTACAAGGAACATCAGGTAATAATAACTGGTATACATCTGATGTAAATGTTTCTTTATCAGCCACAGATAATATTGGTGGTAGCGGTATTGATAAAACTGAATACAGTTTTGATAATATAGTTTGGCAAACATACACAATTCCAGTGCTAATTAATAAAGAAGGTAAAACTATAATTTATTACAGATCAAAAGATTTGGTTGGAAATTTAGAAACAACTAAACAAACAGAAATTAAAATTGATAAAACTGTTCCAGAAGCCAAAATTTCCGTTAATGCGGACAGGGATGATTTAGAAATTCAGGGTATTGATCAAAACCAAATTAATATCCAGAAATCAGATAATAAAGAAACCAAGAAAAAAGATGATGCTGTATATATCATCACTGATGAAGCAGGGAATACTTTAAGAATTGATGTAAGAGAAAGAGACAAAGAAAAACAAGATAGATTTAGAATATATTCCCTGCAATATAATAATAATCCCAAGCAAATATTGGAGAATAATCATTTCAACGTTACTTATCAAGGTAAAAAAAGTAAAATAAATGTTAAAGAACAGAATTTTGAACAAAAAGATGAAATTAAAATCAGAATCCAGTATGATTTAAAGAGGAACAAAAGTACTATCATTGTGAAAGAACCAAAACAAGAAAGAATAAAAGAAATTAAGACTGGACTCGTGATTCTTCAACTTACAACAAATAAAGGAATTTTGGAGACAACTTACTAATGCTAAATTTTGACTGGCTTTCATTATGGGATTCAATTATTTATTTAGCCCGACCAGAAATTATTTTAATATTTATTCAGATTTTACCACCATTTTCTCTAATATCTTTTTTACTAATCCTATTATTAACATTCTTCATTGCAAAGAAATTTATTGTTAAGAAAAAATTCAATCTAAAAAATTATATTTTTGTATTAATATCTGCATTAGTTATATTTTGTATGATGATTATTGGATTAATATTATTTTTCGAAATTGCTTTAGCTAGTATTTCTCAAAATCTTTAATTATCACATCTCCCCCCAAATCAACAACTAAAATTTACCTCTATAAACACACAAACTACAAGTTTCTGAAACTGCAGGTAGATCTCCATTTAATACTTCTGAAATTTCTTCAATTAGTTTATAAAAACTATCCATGTTTTCTTCAACAGGATGATATTTTGGAGTTGTAGTAAAAACTATTTTTCCATCAACCAATTTCATCCCCTCAGGATTGATACTTACAACACCCATTTTGGAAATTTTAATTGGTTCTCCATTTGCCTTTACAGGGGGACGCCTTGGAGGCTCTAGTTTAATTTAGTTTTTCCAATTAGCAGGATTAAAATATTAATAATAGCCTCCCAGAGGACGTCTGGGAGGCTAAATCTAACTAAATTAACCCCTCAAGTTATCCTAATTGACAAGATAAAGATTTAGGATAATACTAAAGTTAATGCTAAAAAGCTGGCAGTATTTTTTGGTACTTTTTTTTATATTACCTCTATATTTTTTATTCCCCAAAATAACTTTTGCTGATTGGCCTGGACCAAGATATGATTTTAATAAAACAGGATTTGTCCCCTACCAGATTTCTGAAAAACCCCAAGAAAAATGGGTTTCAGGAAATATTAGTTTTGTTTGGAATGCACCAGTGACTGATCCTGATGGTAATATTTATCTTGGAACAAATACTGGAGGACTTACCTCACTAGATAAAGATGGAAAGAAAAGATGGGTGACAAATACTCATTATCCCGGTAATAGTGTTGTTCTGGATAATAATAACAATATTTATTACTCAGTTACCACAGGTCTTCCAAAAATTTATTCATATGATCAAAATGGTAACAAAAGATGGGAATATAGCTTAGGAAATAATTCTCCTACAGGAGTAGCTTTATCCAGAGATAAAAATACTATATATGTAGGAATAGCTTATCCCTCTCAAACTTTAGTTGCTCTAAATTTAGATGGAACTTTGAAGTGGCAAAAAAATTTAAATTATAATTCTCCAGCTTCTACTCCACTTGTTGCTCCAGATGGAACTATTTATGTGGGAACAGGAACCAACTATGGACTTTTTGCCCTAACAGATACTGGAACCACTGGGATAATTAAATGGTATAGATACTTTGTAGGATCTTCTGATGTTCATTCACTAATGCTAGATTCATCTAATAATATATATGTTAAATCTGGTGGGAAAATTGTATCTTATGATTCTTTGGGCACCAGAAGATGGGTTTATCAATATTCTAATCTTATTGATTCTTTAAACAGAGAGGAGGAAATGGCTCTCAAAGATAATATAATTTATGCTATTTCCAATAATAATTTAATGGCAATTAATACTTCTGGTAATTTAATTTGGACTTTTACTGCTCCAGTACAAATTTCACAAAGATTTAAAAGCCCTGTGATAGATAAAAATGGGAATATTTATACAACTTATGGAAATATATTTTACATTTTAAATCCTGATGGGACTTTAAAATGGGAAGTACCTCTTGGCAGTTATCCCAGTTATCTAGGAAAACCTATTATTGTTGTTAATAATTTATTTTATATTTACCAAAATGTAAGTGGTAATTGGAATGGTTATT
>JAUSHL010000025.1 GCA_030648645.1 Candidatus Daviesbacteria bacterium | reverse complement strand
CAGTGTTTACGCGTAGACACTATTTTTAGGATCTATTTTCTTTGGCAATCCATCTTTATTTATTGTTTTTCTATTATCATTTGAAAGTTCTTCTACTTGTCCATCACTAACTATTTTATTATCTTCATTCTTAGGTTTTTGATAAACAATAGCCCAGCTTTTCCTGGATGCCTCAATTAACTTTTCAATCTTTTTATCATCTTTTTTCAAAGGAATATAAATAGTTTCACCTGAAAAGGGTTCTTCCGGTTCAAGGGATGAAACTTTAATATAGATTTTATATTTAGGTAAGTTCGATATCTCTCCTTTATCTACATAGGGCGCAAACTGGTTAAGCATTAATTCTTCATCAATATAATTTGCAGTTCTAAAACACACCACAGTTGTGACATTAGCTAAAATCACATTAACAATATTTCTGTCATCCTGTTGAGAAGTTGACTGTTCAGCAAGTGTAACTCTTAATTTATATTTTCTTCCTTCAGATAACATCTTAGTAAAAGAATGGGTAGCAAAATTTTGAAACTCATCAACATAAAGGTAAAATGGTTTTCTTTTACTTTCCGGCATATTAGATCTCTTTAATGCAGCTTGTTGGATTTTGGTCATGATGGTTATTCCTAAAAGTCTGGAGGTATCTTCACCAAGTTTTCCTTGAGAAAGGTTACAGATAATAATTTTCCCTGAGTTCATAAGTTCGTCAAAATTAATGGTAGATTTTGGTTGCTCTAAAATTCTTTTGGCAGTGGGAGAAAAAAGAAATCTTCCAATTTTGGCAGTAACGCCACCCGTCATTTTAACTACCTGATAGTCTCCGGCTCTGCCAAATTCAAACTTCCAGAAGTTCTTTAAATTATCATCTTTTAATTTGGAAATAACTTGTTTTTGAAAGGGAGGATTATTTAGGAGATCATAAACAGTAAAGATTGTTCTGTCAGGAACTGTAAAGGCGGTATAAATAGCGTTTCTTAATATATATTCAATCCTATGGGCATTAGTATTTTCTTCTTTGGAAAAGACTTTTCTGAACAAAGAAATAACTCCTTCTGCCACCACTTCTTTTTCTAATTCTGCTTCATCCTCATCTAAGTCGGGTGTAAGTTCCAGAATATTAATACCAATCGGGTATTTCAAATCAATTGGATTTATAAAAACTAAATCATTTAATCTATTTTCAGGAATAATAGAAATTAGATCATCTGCTGCATCTCCATGAGGATCCAGGAATGCCATACCACGCCCTTGTTCGATATCATGTTTTGCCATCGAAAACATCATGGTAGTTTTACCGGAACCTGTTCTTCCTATAATATACATATGAGTTTCCCTTTCTTCTTCCGTCAATCCTATATCTGTAATAGTTCCTCCATAATTATTCTTGCCAAAGACAACATCATATTTATTTCCTTTCTTTAAAGAGAGAGGTGCAGGTAGAGTTTTGCTGTGAGATTTAACTAAATTTTCAGTATTAGTCATGCTGGTAAAGGGAAAATGATAAATATCAGAAATTTCAGAGATAGAAAGGATAGAGGTTTTAGTTAGCGATAACATTCTCTTCTTGAAAAGATAGAACAGGAAAGACCTTACTTTATTAATATTCAAAAATCTTTTGGTGACTAATGACTGATAACCAGTTGATGAAAAGGTTGAAAAGGAAGATTTAAAACCCTGCACTCTTTCAGATAAATCGTCTTTATCTTTAAAAGCCATCAACAGTCTTATTGTTGTTTCAAATAACGGTTGATTAATTTTGGAATCTATTGAGTTGACTATTTCCATCTCAGATAAAGATTTTATTTTAGGTGCCAAGTATGCATTGTAAAAAATCCATTTCAATATTCCCGGAGTTTTCAAGTATTTAACAACATCCCCACTGGCTGAAATTAGTTTTGAAATCTTTTTTGTTCCCTTATTTCCTGCGGGGGACACAACAATCTGAAGAGAAATTAGCTCCCCGGGAGCAAGTTTTGTCATCTGTCCGGTTAAGTAGGCAATCGGATCATGTTTATCTAACTCAGCTTGTCTTTTAAGTGAGAAAGCAAAATGCTTAGATAGCTTAAACTCCATAATTCTGTAAAAAGATTTATTTAAAACTTCCATATTCCCTGGTAAGTACTCATTAACTGTTTTAACCCTTAAATTAGGAAGGTATGCCAGTAAGCTCTTTTTTAAAGTATTAACTTGTTTTGGAGAAGTTCTCACTAAATATCTTATGCCTTCGTTTTTACTGGAAACTATCTCCAGAGAAAATCTTGGTTGACTGCCTAATAATCTATCTTTAAAAGATCTTTGGTTTCCCAGAGCATGAATAATAGAAAATAACTGATCAGTGGTATATGACTGCTTTTCTGTGAAAGAAGGCGGGGTTAGCTCTAAAAGAATTGATGTTTCGCGAAGTGTAGCCTTGATCTGAAGAAATTTACGAATGATATATAAAGTTAGGAATAATACTAGGACTAGGATTCCTAAAGCAAAGAATTGGGATTGTAAAAAAATAGTATTTTTGAAATTAGGAAATAGCGCTAAAAGTTTATTTAGCAGAACATCAGCTCGAAATTGATTTATATCACTCATACTGCACCTTTATAGAGCAGTTGATGACTTTATAGCAGAATCAGATTTAGAAGTAAAGAAAACAAAAAGATAAATAGAACAAACTAAATTTTGATAGTAAAACACATAGTTGCTATAATCACGGGATTATGCCAAAAGAAAGACGCGAAGGACAATCACATAATGGTAGAAAGCCTTGTGAGATACAATTTGGGATTACTTTTCAACCATTTGCAAATACACGTAGATTTTATGGCACACCAAAAGGAAAAGAACCTTATTATATATCTGAGGATTATGACTATGGAATCGCTTTACGCAAAAGAATTTCGCTAAATGGAATTGATGGCTTTATTGATGTTATAAATGATGATCCTAATAGTTGGCTTCAGTCCATGATCGGTAAAAATTGCCGCCGTTTAGAAAAACCGCTTGGCGAAACTATTTTTGAATCTGATTATCGAGGAGATGGAAAAGAGAAAGTTACAGAAGAACCTTGTATACTCCGTTTTAGTTTTTTAACTCATAATCCTGGTCAATACGCAAAACTTTTAGAAACTTTTGCCGATGTAGACCTTGGAAAAGAAAAGTACATGCTTGTGTGGAATCAAAATAGACCACTGGTGAAAAAATGCATGCAATATTTAGAGGAAGGCGGCAAGGAGCTATTAATTGTAGAGAAAAATCTTTTTAATTACAAAGAGATTGAAGCTAATTGGAGTTCGATTGGAGATCAGGAAATTGAAGTATTTGAAAAGCTGGAGTTCGGAAGAATCACTTTTGTTTGGCTACCTCTGGAACTTAGGAAGCTACGAAAAATTAAATTGACGTTTCATCGTCTTGGTGGTGAAGATTTTAGAACTGACCTCATAGCGCCTAATGAGCCAGAAAGAGAGTCGATACCAGTCCTCACTGCATAAATAATTCCTCGTTTTTAATACTTGACAACTATCGATATTTAGATATAAACTATCTATATATAGATAGTGATAGATTATCAAATCGAGGATTAAATAATGCAGGCTTTAGAACAACAACTACTGATACCACAAGACAGAATAACCGCTCCTTTAGTTGAATTTTTAGAAGAAGTAGCCCCTAAACCTATTAATCAGCCACAATCTAAAAAACCTACCAATGCCTTAAAAGAATCTCTTGATAATCTTTTTCCTGAACAACAATACGTAGAGAAAAATATACAAAAATCCAAAGAAATATTAGGAGAGCTAGCTGGTGAGTTTACCCAAGAACAATTTAAAGACGTAATTACTGAGGTTCAATTCTTAGCTGAAAGCTGGCTTGATAATTTTGAGCGGGAAATCTTTGGTGGATTAACACTTCAGGAATTACTACACGAGAAAGGAAAATTATGATAGACAAAAACATTGTTTATGCTGATGGTAAAAGAGCTGTTATTTATCTTCGGGTATCTACAGAGGAACAAGTGGATAACTTTTCTTTAGATACTCAAGAGGAGATCTGCCGTAGAGAAGCGGAAAAACGAGGTTATGATATTGTGGAAATCTTCCGCGAAGAAGGCAGATCAGCCAAAACCATATCTGGTAGACCAGTATTAATAAATTTATTGGAATTTAGCAGAAAGAACAAAAACCACATTCAAGCAGTATTTGTTTACAGAATAGATCGAGTTTCCAGAATTACTGCTGATTACTTGGCTATTAGGAAAAAGCTGGCTGAAAATGGAGTCACAATAATTTCCGCCACCGAACCAACCGGAGATAGTCCGACAGAGAAGCTAGTAGAAACAATATTAGCAGGCTTTGCCCAGTTAGATAATGATATTAGAAGTGAACGATCTAGAAACGGACTTCGGGCAAGATTTTTGTCAGGGAAAATAGTCACTGGATCGGTACCTTTAGGATATAGCGTTCAGACAGGCTACGCAGTTAAAGACCCTAAGACCTGGGATAGTGTCAAAAGGGCCTGGGAATTAATGGTCACCGGCACAAAAAGTCTATCAGAAATGGCAGAAATCATGAATGAATGGGGTTTAAGGCATATTCGGTCAAAAAGAGAAATTCTCTTAATTCGTCAAAGGGTACAAGAAATCTTCCGCAGCAAGTTTTATATGGGAGTTTTATCCTCTAAAACCTATCCGGAAGAAGTAAAAGGCCAGCATGTACCAATGATCACCGAGGAACAATTTTATAGAGTTCAGGCACTTCTTGACGGTAGAAATCCTAATAAAGTGGCTTTGGCTAAAAGAAATCACGCTAACCCTGATTTTCCCTTGAGAAGAATTATCAGGTGTTCTAAATGTGGAATGGGGCTAACAGCCGGTTGGAGCAAAGGCAGACATGCGAAGTATGGTTATTACCGCTGTGGAAAGCCTTGCAATAGTGTTTCTATTAAAGTTAATGATTTGGAAGGTTCCCTTATGACTGTACTTAAAGAAGTAACGCCAAAAACAGAATGTCTTAATCTGTTTCTTAATTTCCTGTACAAAATTTATCATGAGAGGTTTTCAAGACTGCAGAAGATCAAGAACCGAGCAGAAGACGAGATTATAAGGCTTAAAGATCTAAGACAACAGCTAGTTAAGAAAAACCTTGATGGTGTGTATTCCGATGAGATTTTTAGAGAGCAAAACGCCAACATCGAAGATCAGATTTTGCAAGCTCAGATTTTAAAAGAGGATGCAACTATTGAGAAATATAATATTGATGCAATTACCACTTTTATGAAAACTATGTTGGCTGACCTAGGAGAAGCGTATAAAAGATCAAATTTAAACCAGGCTAAAGTGCTACTTGGTTCAATGTTTCCCTCCGGACTCGCTTGGAGCTACAATGGTACATTGAATCACCAGATTAGCCCGTTATATCAATACATTCGGACATTTAATGAGGGTACTGTCCTATCTTGTGCCGAGAAGAGGAGTCGAACCTCCACACCATTTCTGGCACACGCACCTCAAGCGTGCCTGTCTACCATTCCAGCATCCCGGCTTAATCTGTATTGTACCAAAATTAGCTTTGAATAAAAAATATGTAATTTAAACCTTTAAATTTTTGAGGAAGTTTTTGAAGTCTTCACCAAATTCTTCATGCTTCAAACCATGCTCCACGACTGTTTTTAAGTAATCCAGTTTATTTCCTGTGTCATAGTAAGTGGCATTCTGTAAAACTACAGTATGTAATGGTATACCCTCTTCTTTAAGTAAATTAATAGCATCAACCAACCAAATTTCCCCACTTTTGCCAGGTTTAACTCTTTTTAAAGCTGAGAAAATTTCAGGAGGTAAAATATATGCACCATGTGTGGCAATATTGGATGGGGCTAAATCTGGATCAGGTTTTTCCACAATATTTTTAATTTTGTAAACATTCCCTTCTTCTGGTTCTAAATCAGCAATACCATACCTTTTTAAATCTTCCTTATTTTTGATTTCAACTCCTGATATAACTACACCCCCATATTTTTCATAAACCTCCATCATTTGAGCAAGTCTTGGTGGAGTTGCAGATATAAATTCATCTCCCCAAAGCACAGCAAATGGTTCATCTCCAATAATTGGTTCCCCATTTAAAATTGGAGTGCCATTTCCATAAGGACCTTTTTGTCTGATATAAATAAAATTTGCTATTTCTGCTATCTTATTTATTTCTTCCAGAAGTTCTGTTTTGTTACCATTTTTTAAATTTTGGACTAATTCTTCGCTGGGAGTATCAAAATGATCTTCGATTGCCCGTTTATTAGCACCAGTTACAATAATTATGTCATTTATTCCAGAATTAACAATTTCTTCAACAACATATTGGATCACAGGTTTATCCACGACAGGTAACATTTCTTTGGGCATGGCTTTGGTTTGAGGTAAAAATCTGGTACCAAATCCGGCTGCAGGTATTAAAGCTTTTGTAATTTTTTGAGCCATTAATTTATGAGTATATATCATTAACATTTTTTGCTCAAGTGTCGGACTAGTTTATAATTTTGATTTGATTTGGGAGGCTCTATTTATAATCTTATCCCCTATTTCTCCCCAATCAAAATAATTTTTGTATTCTAAAGGGTCAATTAATTTTATCAAATCACAATCTCCCAGAGGTTTGACTTTACAGGCAACTCGAAGTTGAAAATAATTATTTCCATCAGGATCTGTAACTTCCTGGATTCCAATTGGTCGCCATTTTAAAACCTGCATATTTGATTCTTCCTTAACTTCTCTTTCTAAAGTTTGTTGAATACTTTCTCCTTTTTCCGGTTTACCACCTAAAAGTCCCCAAGTTTTCTTTTTACCATTTAAGACAATCACCATTTTATCCTGATAAAAACAAACTCCATAAACTTGTTTAATTTTTTCCGGATCTAAATGATCATAATTGCCCAATTCGTAATATCTGAATTTATAAATTTTGCCATTGTTTTTATAGTCTGCAATCAGTGGATTATCTTTGGAAACTTTATCTTCCATATATGGGAGAGTATAACAGAAATAGTTTAATATTATACGTTCAGAATTATTTTATCGTTTGATCACGTTTAAAAAATTAGGTATAATTCATTCAGTTCTATATTGCGGGGTCGTCTAACGGCAGGACAATAACCTTTGGAGTTATTTATCATGGTCCGAATCCATGCCCCGCAGCCAATTAAGATCAGTAGGTACTAAATTGTTCCTTTGGAGCATAAAGAGGCTCTTTTCATCTAGTTCGAGTGGTTTAATTTGCTTTTTATACTCCGGAGTAAAGGCAAAGTACTCTTTTTTCAGCTCCAGAGCCAAAATCTTATCTTTCAACAGGAAGTTCGAGCCAAGTTTAGAGAAAATGTAACGTTTCATTGAATCTTCTCCAAATTCAAAGTGTATTCTGGCATAGTAAGCGAAATTGAAGGTATCTGCCATCAGCTCTACCCATTCATCAGCTTGTCTGTTTGTTTCCTGTAATAATTCTTCTAGTCTTTTAACCTCTTTTTCAATTCGCTTCTTTTCACCATCAAATAACTCATCATCAATTTGTTTTCTAATCCTTAGCCTAGTTAAACCTCTCATTTCTTCCCTTGTATCTTCAATTTGTTGATGAATATTTTTATAAGAAAGTTGTTCTACTTTTGCTTCATGCTCATTAACATAATCCAGATACTTTAATGCCCAATCATTAAATTCTTCGGAAATGGTAATTTTTGATAGATATAAATCAATTTGATCCTCAATATCTTTCTCTCTGATATATGGCTGGCTGCATTTAACATTAGGATTTTTCTTAGTACAGCGGTAGTAGGTATATACAGCTGTATTTTTGGTTTTAGGATAATATTTAGTCTTTGTTTCAGCCGTAATCATTGATCCACACTCACCACAACGGATTATGGTTGTTAAGGGAAATGAGTGTACTTGTTGTCTGGGTTTTCCTTTTTGACCAAGTACAATTTGTAATTTATCAAATTCTTCTATAGTTAGCATTTTGGGATGCTTTCCTTGATATTCCTTCCCATCATATTGGATAATCCCACAATAAAAAGAGTTGGTTAAGAGATGATAAATTGAGGAACGGGATAATGGTTGACCACCTCTTTTTTTAAACATGAGGCTTTTATACCCCCATTCATCATTCAGTTTATCTAACGCTTCTAAAACTGTTAAACGACCTGCGATGATCTCTCTAAAAGCCTTCTGAAGTATTAAAAAGCGGTCGGGATCAGCGATTATAGTCTTGTCTGCTTTATCGTTTAAATATCCTGCTGGAGCCATGTTTGGTCTCCAACCGTTTTCCAACTTCATTTTATTGCCTCGTTTGACATTTACAGATAGCATATCAACATAATACTTAGATTGTCCGAACTGAATACCAAGCATCCATTTACCTTGTGGAGTATTCTCAAAGGTGTAAGTAGGAAATACTAAATCTTTTATAACCCCTTTATCTAAGTGGTAAATAATAAGACCACCATCAACACTATTTCTGGATAATCTATCTGGATGCCATGCTAATATGCCTTGAATCTTACCTTCTGCAAGATCCTGCATCATTTCATTAAAAAGTTTTCTACCTGGCTCTTTAGCAGAAAATGATTCCCTCCAAATTTTCCTTATTTTTAAACCATTCTTTTCAGCATATTCCTTACACTCTTTTTCCTGAGCATCCAAGGATAATACTTGTCTATCTTCTTCTTCCTGACTTTTTCTACAATAAATGTCATATAAAATTTGATTGTTATTCATAATTAAAGGCCGCCCTGGTTGTACTCAAAACCTTTCGGATTTGTCCAAGACGGCCATTAAAAAGCCGAAAGGTGAATTGAGTACATTCTTATTATTCATTTTCTCTCAAAACTTGTCAACTAAGATTTTATATTACTTTTCATATTTATGAAGTTTTATTGTAAGCTGCTATTGGTTTTTCTTGTTTATCTAACTCAATCAAAATTGCTCCATGATTATTGTAGCCTTCTTCAAGAATTTTATCCCACTGACCAACGGACATTGTGATAACAAAACCGGGTTTGGCATATATTCCTTCTAGACTGATTTGATTTAATTTAGGTCTTTTCATTCCTCTCCTCCAAGGGATTTTATAAAACCTATTGATGCTTCCGTGTTAGAATCTTCGTCTAAGGGTAGCTGAGATGCTGCCATTGTTGCCATATCCTCATCAGATTCTGTGGCAGTAGTGGCAGTATTTTTACTGTCTTGGACAGTTTTCTTTAATGTAATGTTTGAGTTAGCTGATTCTTCATCTCTGGAGACTAATAAACCTAATGCAGTTAAGTTTGGTCTAACTTCCAATATCTTTCTCCATAGCCAATTTGAAGCTTTTGGAAAGCCAGTTTTGCCAGTAGGTAATTTAGCGTCATCAGCCATCTGTTTTAAAAGTGCGTACAAATCTGAACTTGAACCAGTCCATTCTTGTTTATCTTTCATAAAGTTTAATAGGATTTGTGCGGTGACAGAAGCTTCGATAGCTGCTTGGTTTTGTCTGCTAACATTTTCACTAAAAGCTGCTAAAAAATTATCAGCGGTACTACCCAATGCTATAGCAGCAGCAGCTGCATATTTTGCATAATCAGCCATTCTAGGCTTCTTTGAGAGTTTAAGTGTAGGTGCAATTTTAAGGACTTGGGCAACAGTATCAAATAAAGCTCCCAATAAGAACGGTTTTTCCTCATTAAATCTTGCCCAAAAACTTGTTTCATCCTCTCTTTGATCATCCGGTATACGATTGAATCTAAGTATCAGACTGCGGTCTAAAAGATCCGGTTTTTGGACTACGAGGCTAATTCCAGTAATCCCGACTGCTACTATTTGGTTGAATAAAATATCCTCATCATCGCTGTAAAGTTTTCTCTTAGAATAGCCAATGCCTGTGATAAAACGAGCCAAAGCATCTGAAAGCTCTTCTGACAGGTAAGAAAGGTTATCAAGATAAAGACAATAATGATGATTGGCATTTTGGGCAAGCTCAGCAATATCTTTAGGTGGACTAAGTAAGTTACCTGAAATACTAGGATGTACACCAGCACGGCTAGGGTCTATTAAACAACGAGCTATTCTAAATGCGGTACTTTTTGCGCTTCCTTGATCACCAGTTCCGGTAGGCATAGCTCTGGCAATATTAGGAAAAAGTGCTGTTGGTAAATAGGTTAAGTAAAGGAGATGATCGCTCTTACTAGAAAGGTTTACATACTTTGAAATATCATGTAAATTTCCACTTGGTTTAGGTTCTACTTGAGGTGTTTGGTGTTTAAACCTGCTGAATCGTACAGGGCAGTTGGCAATGATTTTCCAACCTTCGGCAGTAATCTTTACGACCTTTTTATCATCACCTAAATCGTAGTAAATAATATTATCAATCATGGCTACTCTATTAAAAAGGGGCATTATCCTATTTTCATGAAAAGCTTTCCCTTCTAGGGTATTTATAATCACTGAAAAGGTTTCACCGGAGATTCCCTTACCTTCCTCAGAATAATATCTGCCACTGAGCCATCTTCTAAATGACGAACTTTTAATTGGGAAACCAACTAAAGGTTTTTCAGGAAGTGTTAAGTGAGGTTCACCAAATTGATCTAAATATATTTCAACACCAGCATTAATGGTTAATTCAACAAGTATTTCTGAAATACTTCTACCTAAATCTAATTGGGTATCTAATTTTAATTTAGACTGCTCTGTATCGATAATCTTTCTGTAACTATCAGTATCAGTGTTCTTCAGTCCAAATCGAGGTTTAATGGCATAACTCAAATATGATTCTTGGGTTGCCTTATCTAAGTGAGCAAGTAGTTTTAAAATAGGGAGTAGCAGTTGAGGTAACTTAGTCTTGTCAGTTTCTACGGGGATAGAGTCAAGCTTATATTGAATAATATTTTTTGCCGAAGTAACTCGTTTATCAAAATCCTCCTTTGAGTATTTTTTAAAATAGTCATTTAGATCCAGACCATTAGGAAGTTCTACAATCATTGCTTTTAAACCAAGTAATTCTGCAATGTGCAAAGCTCCATCAATTCCTGAGCTATCTGGATCTAAACATATATTGACTCTCTCACAACGTGATAATTTAGGAAGATATTCTTCTTTGAAGCCACCTGATCCTAAAATTGCAACAGCTGCATACCCATTTTGAGTAGCAGTTAAACAATCCGGAACTCCTTCTGCTATATATACTTCTTTGTTGGAAAGAGCATCTTCATTATAAAGATGTTTAATTTCACCCGGGATGTGTAAATATTTAGGTTCTGTGTCATCAATACACCTACCAGTTAGATGTACCACCAGACCGTGTTTTAGATTGGGGAAAATTATTCTTTTATAAAAATAGTCTTGAACCTTACCATCTTTTTCTTTCAAAATACCAGCTTTTATACAGAGACTTGGTAAAAATTTTAAATTATCAATAAGATGCTCTTTTAAACCCCAACCAGCATAACCGATTTGGAATTGAGAAATTATTTCTTCGCTAAAATTCCTATTTTCAAGTAGATATTTTTTAACCTCTGGTGTAAGAGATTGATGATAAAATTTAGCGGTTTCAGACAGAATATCTCCAATAATCCTATCCGTTTCTGCTTGATCTTGATCTTCTTGGGTAAAAGCAATTTGAATACCCAACTGGTCAGCAAGTTTCTTTACTGCCTCGATAAAAGATACTTTTTCAATAAGCTCAATAAATTTAAAAACATCTCCCCCAACATGGCATGAAAAACAATAAAAATATTGTCCGTTAGGATTAATGGAGAAACTTGGATGTTTTTCTTCATGAAACAAACAAAGAGCTTTATTATTTTTTAGATCAACATATTGGGAAACTATCTGAACAATGTCAGCTTGTGTCTTTATCTTCTCGATTACATCTTTAAAATTAGATTCCATTTTTTGAATTTCTTTTTGTATTTTTATTTACCCATTCCTTTTTAATTGGTTTATAAATTAACTGAAATAGTTTTATTAATTCTGTTCCTTTTTCTACTGCTTCCGCATATGAAATATCTCTCCCAAAAACCTTTTTATAAATAGCTTGATATTCCAAAATAGCCTCCTTTGGTAACATTAGGATCGCCCTTCATAAATTCTGCTTTTTAAAAAACGGATAGCTTCCCAGTGTAAAGTTGGTTCTACTCGGAGTGACTTTTTCCAATATTCCCGAACAGTTTTCTCTAGCTCTAAGGAACTTAAAAATTTAAAGACAGACTTGCCAGATATAGTTTTTTCAACAGAATCTAAAGTAAAATTTAAACTTATTAAAGTTGCAGAAATTGGAAGGGAATAAGTTTCAAAGAAAGTTTTATTTTTATCCATATATTATCCTTTTGGAAAAGCTGTAATTGTAGGATAAAATATGACGCTAAATATGTAAATTTAGGGGGAGTCTAGAGTCTATTCTCTTGCAAGAAGTTAGCAGTATCTATTTTCTTACACCTATATTGAACTCATACTGTATAATGGCATCAATTATCGCTTGTCTACCCACGACAGCTTCATTTTTAGGAGTCTGGTCAAGAATTTCCTGATAGCTTAAATCATCTTTATGTTTCCAGTACCACTTTCTGTCTCTTTTTATATTGCTGCTAGTTCTAGGAGGTTTCTTTTCTCTTTCAGATACTTGCTCAAATAACTTTTTAACTTTTGTTTTTAGCAACTCAACCACTTCATCCTCTTGCGTATCTTTATTAACAAAAATTGCTGCCATAGGTTCATCATCTATATGTAATTCTGCCTCAATGAACTCTTCGGTAAAAGGATAGTCAACACAAAAGACTGACGAATCATAGTCTTCTTCTCTGACTTCACCGGACAGAATGGTGTGTGTTATTATTTCCGTAAAATGAAAACCTTTATGATATTTATTCTTCAGTTTTGAAACTGCATTGCTAAACTTCCAAAGTTTGTTAAATGAATCCTTACCCTTTTTATCCATCGTTAATAGGCTACCTTCCGTTCTGTCTTCATTCAACCACTCTTTTACTTTTTCATAAGGAATAAGTTCGGTAATACCCAGGTTTTTCCTAATATCTTTAATATCCTTAAAGAAATCCTCTCTATCCACTAAAAAAGCTACACGGGCATACTTTGAGTCATTATCAATTTTAATTTCTACTCGTTCTTCAGAAGGTAATTTCTTTATTTTTATGTTCATGCTTATTATGAACATATTGTACCTCAGCAATGAGAATTAATTTAGATGTAAATTTTACAGAAGTTCTTTTATGTCAATTTTTATAACTTTGGATATTTTTTGCAAAACCTTTAGGGAAGGATATCTTGCTCCCTGTTCAATTGCAGACATATAACTTGAACTTATTCCAATAGCTACAGCTAATTGTATCTGAGTTAAATTACGGCTTTTTCTGTATTTTTTAACCTTCTCTCCTAAAAATTTAATGTTTCCTTTTCTCATCAAGCTAATTATTCCGAAAACTAACATAAATTTCTCCACTATTTGTATTAATTTACGCATAAACTGAGCTTGACTTTTACTGATACTGAAAGGTAGGATTAAGGGGTGGAAACAATAGCGAATGATTTAAAACCAAAGAAAAAAATATGGGAATCTTTTCTAATAAAATTTTCTGAGGTTAAAGGAAAAAATTGGGACAAGACAATAGTTTTTATAATAGTTGCTTTAGGCCTTGGGCTTTTTACCTTAGATTACTGCTATCAAGGTGATTTTAGTTGCATAAAAACCCAACGTGGAACAATTGATTTACTGCGGAGGTCTTTTGGTTTCTGGGTTGTACTAAACATTGGGCAAATATTAGGTAGTGCATTTGATCGCTCAATTTAAAATGATAAATTTCAAAATTAAAGAAAACAGAAATAGAATACTCCTGACTTTACTGATTTTCTTTTTAATCTCCGGCTGGTTCTATTGGTTTCAATTCAGGCCTTCTCAAATCAGACACGACTGCTCTTGGGTAAAACATACAACTGACGCTATTCCCGCCAAACCAGCTATGAATGAGGAAGAATTAAAAGTTAAGGAACTTATTAAAACATGTACAAAAGATGAAACCAACCAAAAGACTACTGGATATCAATCAATTTTTAGTGGTACTGGTATAACTCAATATTATGAATGTGATAGAAGAAATAAAAATACGATTGAGGAATATAAAACAGCCAGACCCACTGTATCGGCAAAGGATTGGTGGAGAGCAGCTTTGCCAGCAGAGTATCAATTTTGTTTACACGATAAGGGATTATAAATAACTATGTTTCAAGATTTATTGCATACTGTAACAGCTTTTATCATGGTAGTGGTAGTTACTATAACCGGAGTAATACATCGCCCAACGCCTACCCCAAATAAACCAGTTGAATCTTTTGTAGCTTCATCCTCTGCTACTATTTCAGAATT
The DNA here is from genome assembly GCA_030648645.1 of Candidatus Daviesbacteria bacterium. Classification (GTDB taxonomy): domain Bacteria; phylum Patescibacteriota; class Microgenomatia; order Daviesbacterales; family UBA10151; genus JAUSHL01. Next base: position 17,565 of record JAUSHL010000025.1, on the reverse strand, counting down.
GCCTAAACCATCATCTACTCCATCTCCAGCAAAAACATCATCAGCTAAAAAACCAACAACTACAACCGATTCCAATACCAATACCAATATTGTTTCTCCGCAGCCAACGCAAACACCCGCACAGCAATACGTTCCATATACTCCACTTTCCCAACCAACTAATGCAATTACGGTTCAACCGACAGCCACACCAACTCCTACTGTAACACCTACTTCCACTCCTACCCCTGTACCGTTTCAACCTGATCCATCAATTACTGCAAAACTGGACGAACTAAGACAAATACTTATCAACATACAGAATGCTCCTGTAGCCATGAATATTATTGAGGGAAGAAAACAGGCTGCTTACCAAAAATGGATGCAAAATAATTTTGATGCTTATGCAGTTATATCCAGCAATAGCTATTATTTAAACCTTTTGAACTCAATAAGGAGAGCTTATGGAGTATAAAAAACAAATAACAGAGCAAGAAGTAGCCACTCTTTTTATTCTTTATCTTACAAAAGAAGCTCAGGATATTTGGCCAAGCATTAAAAAAAGTCTAGAAGATACCTTCAAAGAAAGGTTTATTGTCACAGAGGAGGACATGGTGGCAAGTTATGATTTAGCGTTAGCTGCAATTGCTCAAGATTTACAAGCACTTAAGAATCTTTTTCCGAAAGACCAAGCAAAAAGAATTGAAAAATGGGTTCTAAAATCTCTTGCAGACACAGAAGATTGGGGTAAATACGCAGTTCACGAGGTAGAAAAATATTCCAATGCATTCCAAAAAAGCCTTAAAAATATAGAACAGTATGGTAATCCGATAAATACTATTCCTATTTTACTTCTTTATAGGTGGCTGGGAAAGAATATTGATAGTATTGAAGTAAAATTGAATGGAAAAAAGACAGGATATTTTGATCCGATCATAGTTGGAATGGTAACACATATTCTTGTTAGGCAATTTGCTGGAACATGGAAAAGAGTGATAATCACAGACGGTGTTGAGTTAGTTGAGGGCGATATACCTTTCGATGAAGATCTGAATGACTTAAATGATTATGTGCCTGAATCGGAAGAGAATAAACCAAACGGAACTATCCGATATTATGATGAAGATGGAAATATTAAAGAGAAATGGTTGCCACCGAAACAAATAAAAGAGTTGCTGAAGAAAGGTGGAGAAAAAGAGTATATAAGGTTCTCGTTAAGGGCCCATGGGATGGTATTAAAGAAACTTGGTGGGAGTTATCCGATGGTGTCATAAAGAAGTTTGTTGATGAAAAAGATTATGCTTATGCCACAGCAAGTTATAGAAAAGGAAAATTGGAGTATTGCTTCGTTTCTAAGAGATTATGGGAAAAAGAAGAACAGATGATGGAAATCTTCATGGATCAAAATTTGACACTGGAGCAACAAAAAGAAGCAATTAAAAAATTAGCTGATGATTCTAATTAAATCAGTAGTAAAAAATGCATAACAGTTCAGAATTTAATAAACTTATAGAATTAGAGGGTAAGCGTAAAATTACAATTGGAGTGAACAGGAATCATGTTAATAATTTTTGGTACCACACAACTGTACTGGGTAAGATTTTCAACCTGTTAACATATTTATTTATTGTTCTGGCTGTCATTATATTTATTAAATTTGGGATATTGTTTGGAATATTTGCTGCAGCTTCTTTAATTGTTTATGTTAAGGCGATAAACTATATTTCAGGTATGTATGCAAGACGGAAGCTTTTCAAAAATGAACAATTATTCAATGCAGCGTATGAAGCTAAGTCGGTAACAATAAAAGATAATAATACAAACCAGATAATCGTTTTTCCATTTGATTGGCACATGATAATAAGAGATATAAATTAGGGATAAATTAAAATGAAGATGAAAAAAATTACTTATGTGGGAAATCTTAGTGGCAAATCTAAAGGAATTTATAGAGAAGAAGATGGAAAGATTATTCTGGGTCAATCACACCCAATCTTTATACAGAATTTCCATTATCACCTGATAGAATTAGAAATTTATGCTGATGGTGTTATTGATTGCTGGAAACTTGTAAATTTTGAAGAATTTAAACAAAAAGTGGTAGAGGGTTGGGTTGTAACTGAGATTCCTGAAAATGCTGAAATATCCATTTTTCCTCTTGGATACTATTCTACAATTAATGTTGTTAATGCTGTCAAACCTCAAGAACTTATAAAAGAAGTTGCTGACATAATTGAGGAACTGAATAATCGACCTACCACTAGCCATCTGTGCCAAGATGCTTATGAGGAGTATTTAAAAAATTCAAATAATAAAACAGAAGAAAAATTACGAAATACTTATGAGGCTATCCCTGAGCATAATAGGATTTATGTATTAGGTGACATGAATCTAAAAGATTCCCCGATTAGAAAAATAATTTATGGTGAGTAAATTTAAGGGATGCTTAATTGGTCTTGCTTGTGGAGATTATCTGGGTATGCCGGTAGAATTTATGCAAAGAAGCCAAGTATTTCAATTTTTTGGGGAAAGAAAGCTAAAGCCGTTACCTTGTCACCATCGTGCAGGCACAAAACCTCCTGGATTTTATACAGACGATACTTCACTCACTATATGTCTTTGTGAAAGCCTCCTGGAAAAAGGTTTTGATGTTAAAGATCAATTCCAAAAATACCGGAAATGGTATATGACGGGTTATGGCACACCTTTTGAAGATAAGGCTTTTGGAATAGGACAAACAACTTTAAAAATGCTCATAAGTTTAGATGAAAACAATTTACCAGATAAATTGGAGCATAAGGAGCAAAGAGGTGGTAATGGAGCTTTGATGAGATCAGCACCAATAGGTCTATTATATTATCAAGATGAAAAAGAAATTAAAGATAAAAGTATAGCCTCAGTTATTGTTACTCACAACAACTTATTTGCTGCTTGGAGTTGTATTGTTTTAAATAGTTTTATTAGTTATTGTCTTCATGGAATTGATAAAAGTAATTTTGTAAAAAAGTTCATTAGTAAATATAATGACTGCCCACCTGAATTAATAAAAATACTAATTCAGGATTTTAGTTTCCTTGATGAAATGATTGTCCTAAATACTGGTTACTCTCTCCATACTCTCAATATAGCTCTTTATTCCTTTTTTACCACAGATAACTACGAAGATTGTATAACCAAAGCTATTTTTGTTGGTGGTGATACTGATACTCAAGCAGCAATTGCAGGAGCTTTGGCAGGAGCATATTACGGGGTTGATGATATTCCCCAAAATTGGGTAAAGACTTTAATCAGAAAAGACTATATCGAGGATTTAGCTGTTAGGTTATATAATGAGTGTCCATGACGGAAAAAGACAGGGTTTTATGCAGCCTAGACATCGGATCATCCAAAATAGTCACTCTCATAGCTTCTGTAGGTTCAAACGACAGGATAAATTTAATTGGAGCATCATCTGTTCCCTCTAAAGGTATTAAAAAGGGTCAAATAGTAGATATTGAAAGTGCTTCTCAAACTATAATTAAAAGCCTGGAAGGAGCAGAGAGAATGGCTGGAATATCCATATCTTCAGCTTATGTTTCAATAAGTGGTACACACATTGAAAGCACTAATACTCATGCTGTGGTTGCTATATCTCAAAGGGAATCAGATATAGATTTAAAAGACTTAGCAAGGCTAAATGGGATTGCCAGAGCCATTTCCTTACCTCAAAAAGAGATACTTCATGCTTTACCAATTGCATATACCATTGATGGACAAACAGGCATTAAAAACCCTCTTGGGATGTTTGGTACTAGATTGGAAGCAAAGACTCATATCATTGCAGGATCAACAATTGCTATAAGCAATCTGGTTAAATGTTTTAACAAAGTTGGGGTAGATATAGAGGAAATTGTATTTTCTGGGATTGCTTCATCTAAAGCAGTTCTGACTGAAACAGAAAAAGCATTAGGAGTGGTTTTAATTGATATTGGATATGAAACAACAGCACTTACAGTATTTTTTGAAGATGCTTTAATTTATTCGTCAGTTATACCTATTGGAGCAAGGTTTATCACTAATGATATAGCAGTTGGATTAAAAGTTTCTCTGGAATCAGCTGAGAAAATAAAACACAAATTAGGAGATATTAAATATGAACCAACCTTAAATAAAGACAAAAAAGAAGATGTACTTGATCTTAAAGAGTTAGGTATATCAGAAGAAACAGATAAAATTTCCATTAAATTTACCAGAGATACCATTATGAAGGCAAGAATAAGAGAAATCCTTGAACTGGTTAAAAAAGAGATCAAAAAGAGTGGGTTTGGAAATATAGTTCCTTTTGGAGTAGTAATGTGTGGAGGTGGAGCTTTAACTGCTGGAATCCTTGAACAATCAAAGCCAATCTTAGGGTTTTCAGCAAGAGTAGGTGAAATTGAAGGTTTTAGTGGTCTGTCAGAAGAGATTGACTCTCCTGTCTTTGCCACAGCTTCCGGATTAATTCTTTATGCAGTAGAACAATCTGCAGATAGTAACTCAGAAAACACTCTTGGTTTTAATAAGAATTTACCTGGATTAATAAAAGATTGGTTTAGTAAATTAATACAATCAATAAGGTCTGTTTTTAAATAGGTATATCTGGATCAACCTTGGCTATCAGGTAGGATTGTTCTAATTCTAAATATAACTTCTCTTATCTCCTGGCTAACAGTTTCTTTTTCACCTTGAGTATTCCCTAGTTTCCCTTTAATTTTGTAGGCTTTGTCTAATCCACTGTCACGGGCACGCCAATCAGGATTATCCAGTAATTCTTGGTGGACTTGCAGAAGTTTTTTATCAGGGAGAAACTTATCCATTAGTTTTTGCCAACCTATGCTATTTGTTAACTTTTGAGGCGTTTTTGCTGTTGCAGGTGCGTAACCGGCGGAAATCATAGCTCTTCCTATATTTCCTCCATTTTCCACCAATTTTGAAGCTACAATTTTCTGCCTTAAAGTTGCCATATATCTATTATCTCACTTTTTGGCAATTGAGTTATAATTCATCTGTAATTATGAAAATTGTATATTTAGATGGAAAAGATCGAGTAAAACAGTACAAACTATTATTCCAAATTGGTTCTGGAGGTTTTGGCACTGTGTATAGTGCTACTGATACCCACAACAATAAAGATGTCGCAATAAAAATTTTTCAGGTAACCTTAAATATCACTGATTCTGAAGCAATTGAAAATTGGAAACGTGAAGCTGAACAAGCATTAAATATTAAAGATAAAAATGTTATATCAAGTTATGAGTTTAGGAAAGGAGAATTACCAGACGGCTCAGAAAAATATTATCTTGTAATGGAACTTGCAGATGGAGGAAGCCTAGATAAACTAATAGAAAGTCAAAAAACTAAAAATGAGTTTATCCCAGACGATCAGCTAAAAAACTTTTTCAAGGAAATTCTAAGTGGTATGAAAGTTATTCATGAAGTAGCATTGCACAGAGATCTAAAGCCAGAAAATATGCTATTTGTGAAAAATGTATTAAAAATTTCAGATTTTGGCTTAGCAAAGTATGTTGATCAATCTACTCGCACTAGAAGTTTCAAAGGTTGGGGTACAGTTAGATATATGGCTCCTGAAAGCTGGACTTTAGGGAAAATGTCACAATCAACTGATATTTACTCTTTAGGGATAGTTTTTTATCAAATGACAACTTTAGAGCTACCATACTCTTCAGCAGATGATAAAGAAATGCAGGAAATGCATTGTTTTGGCACTATACCATCTGCAAAAAAAATAAATCAAAATTTATCATATAAGTTTGAAGGGATCATAAAAAAAATGATGCAAAAATCACCCAGTGATCGCTATCAATCTGTAAAGGATATTATTATTGAGTTAGATAAACCTGATACTCAAAGTAATACTGATCGTAGTACTACTATTTCCTTAGCAAAACAATTTCTTGAAAAACAGGAACAGGAAAAATCAGAAAAAACTAAAAAGGAAGAAGAAAATCAACTAAAGTTCAAGGCTACAAAGTTTAAGGTTCAGGAAATAATTGATCTTATAAATCAAGAGGTTGAAGAATTAAGCAACTTCTTGCCTGAGGAAAAGCCGTGGTTAAGCAAAGGTACCGAGAATGACTACACATTAATTTGGGGAGGTAAAGACTTAGTGAGATTCCATTTTGACCCCACAGTCTTCGAGGCAAATCTAATTATAAATGGTCAATATATTACAGCCTATGGTTATGCAGAAATTCTTAAATCTACTCAAAAAGATGAGGGAATAAACTTTATTCTTGTAAAAAATACAGATGATGATTATGGAACTTGGAAGGCACTAGAAATAACTTTTAGTGTTTTTATCGGGAGACTTATTTACCCATTAGCAGTTGAATATCAAATTTTGGCACAAGTGGCAAAACAAGGTAATGCCATTGGTAATTACCAATATACCTCTAGAGCAGATGTTAAAGAAGAAATTCAAAAAGTAATTCAAAAAGCCTTGGAGTATCTTAATGCCCCTCAACCTCAATTAAGGTCAAATCAGCCAAGAATTTATGATCCGGAAACAATGTTTGATAAAGACGATTGATAAAGATATACCTATTGGGATACATAAGGTTTGCCAGTGAGGAAATAAAAAAGGGATGGATCTTTTTCCTTAGTCTTCCTACTTTCTGTCAAACATGCTCTGGGAGAAAAAACGGCTGGAATAGAGTTGAACTGTAGGGTATTGACTACCTCAAAAAATATTTGAAAAATTTTAGCCTCTCTTCCTCTGCATCCATCTGTGTAAGGGGATATAGATATTTTCATAGGGTGGTGTAAAGTCGCCTGTGGCCTTTTTCTCAAATTTAAATATATACTGAGACATTTCTTAATTGGTTGCAATTATTTGGAAAAAGTAAATAATAGTAGTTATGAAAGCAATAGATAAGCTAAAACAAGAACAAGAGTTGGAAGAAAGAATAATTAAGCGAATTCAAAAAATTAAAAAGAGGAAAGGATACTATGGATTTTTATCCGATATTAATCTCCCTGAAAGAGAAAAGAAAATAGATAAGAATAGAATAATTGAGTATGTAGACCTCTTTGAGGTTAAATTACCTGCTATCAAAACTATAGTTATGAGTATTAAAAAGAATTATGTTCTGCACATATGGGAACAAGATGCGATAACAGCAGTTTACCTGTTAACTGCAAAGGCTTACGGAGATTTAGAGACACTTATATTATTTGCAAAGCAGGGACGAAACTTTGAGATTATTGAATTAGCTCGCTCCGGACAAGAATCCCTTGATCTGGCCTTCCTTTTTTTAGAATCAGAACAAGAAGAGAGACTTAAAGACTGGTTTAAGGGTAAAATTATTCCAAACAGAATAGCGAGGGAAGCTCTACATAAAGCAGTAAATTCTGAGAATCTTAATTCAATAATTCTGCCAATGTACGAACTTAAAACATATATTTATAGTATCTATTCTTTATATACCCATAGTTCCTATGCAGCACTCCTTGATACAGTAGACGTATTTCACGAAGATTTTGACTACAATGGGATTTCAGGTTTCCACTATACATTTAACAACTTAGATATTGCAATCAATAATTTGGCCATAAGTCTTTTATTAGAATTAAAAAACATATTTACAAAATATCAGAATTTTGAAAGCATAAATAAAGTGGATGGACTACTAAGGCAAATGGGAAACTATAAAGCTTCACCAGAAGAAATTAATGAGATATTCAAACGATATAAAAATGAAAAATAATTTTAGATCAACGAGAAAAACAGGGTAAATTGTAACTCAATTGCAGACACTTAATACTGAACAAAAAATGGAAATAACTGAAGCCAGAAAAACACTTGGCAAAGAAGCTGAGGGCATGACTGATGACCAAGTCAAGGATATACTTACTCAAATGGATCTATTGGCCAATTTTGCACTTGATTTTATGGAGGAACAGATAAAAAAGAATAAACAAAAAGGCGAAACAGCTAATGATTGTTTAAAGCGATTAAACATTATGTGGAAAAAGGAATATAAAAAATAGTATAAAACATAATCCTACAATTTTTAATAAGTTTTAGCCTTAATTTACCAACATACAACATAGGGAAATACTTAAAAAAATTAGACCCCTCTTCTTTCCATCCATCCCCATAGGAGGATATAGGTATCTCCATAAAAGGAGGTAAAGAGGGAGGCAGACCTTTATATTTTAGTTTATAATTATTGTTGCAAAGTAGTCCGAACGTGGTTCCAGATCCACAACAAATAAGAATATTTATCGCACTGCTTTTACAAGAGATTCTAGTAAATAAGGATCAAAATCATTTGAATCTGGTTTCAATAAACTTTTGACAATTAAAAAAAATAATTGAGAGGCCACCTTTAAGGTGGAAAGAGTGGAAAGAGTGGAAAGATGGAAGCTTTATTATTTAAGCCATTCAATGTAAGCACAACCTGTGGCAACTTTATTTTCCTTGTCCCATCCTGATGTAGAACATTTTTTCATTCTTTTTCCATTTGAGGTAGTAAATAATACTAATGCTTCTCCACAAGTTGGGCATTTTTCATCTAAACTTTCTGTGCTTCCGTTAATCCATTCAATATAATCACAACCTGTTGCCTGTTTTGTTTCTTTATCCCATCCACCTTTGGAACATTTCTTCATTTTTTTACCAAATCGGGTTACCTGCATTACTAAATTAGCTCCGCATTTTGGACATTGTTCATCAAGTTCTTCTGGTTCCGGCTGAATCCATAATACATAATCACAGCCTTCATTTTTCTTGAGTTCAGCATTCCATGATCCTTCAGTACATCTTCTTAATTTTTTCCCGGTGGGAGTTTCAACGACTTCTCCCAAAGGTGCTCCACACTTTTTACATTTTTCTTCTGACATATTTTTTACAATACCCTTTTTTCTGTTTAAAAACAAGTCCTCATTTGTCATCCCGCACTAGTCCTTCGAGACACTCAGGACCCTGAGCCTGTCGAATGGGATGTGGGATCCAGTTTGGACGCACTAGTAAATTTGGACGCACTTGATATGTGCGTCTGTACATGTTCACCTTCCCACACTTCACCTTCCCACACTCGGTGTGGGAAGGTGAAGCTTACTTAATTTTCACTATTTAAAAAAAAAGAAAAGAGGGGTATATTGAATGTCGATATGGTGACTCTTTCAAAAGATCAAGAAAAAGCTTTAAAAGACATTTTAGAATGGTTTAAAAAAGACCGAGAGAAAATGCAATTTGTAACTTTGGGTGGGTTTGCCGGAACCGGAAAAACAACTTTAATTGCCGTTTTAAGGAATGAACTTTCAAAAATCAATAAATATCTAAAAGTTGGTTTCGTGGCATACACAGGAAAAGCTGCCCGAGTTTTAAAAACCAAACTTAGAGAACAAAATATAATTTTAAAAGGAGATAGTGTTGGCACAATTCATTCTTTAATCTACTCCCCTATTATTAATGATAAAGATGAAATTATTGGCTGGCAGACCAAAGAAGAAATTGAACCTAATTTAATAATTATTGATGAAGCTTCGATGGTTGATGAAACTATTTGGCAACATCTTTTGGAATACAAAGTTCCAATTATTGCTGTTGGTGATCACGGACAACTTCCCCCTATCAAAGGTAATTTTAATCTTATGCAAAAACCACATCTTAAATTAGAGGAAATTCACCGGCAGGCAAAGAAAAATCCGATTATTGGATTATCGATTGAAGCTCGGGAGCAAGGTAAAGTTTCCTCAGGAAAATATTCCAATGGTGTCAAAAAATTTACTTCGAGTGACATGGATTATCAGGAAAGTATGAATGAAATGTTGGAAAATTATAATCCTGATACATTGATTCTTTGTGGGTACAATACCACCCGCAGAAAATTAAATAATTATATAAGAAATGTTTTAGGATTTGAGTCCCCTAATCCATCTTCCGGTGACCGGGTGATTTGTCTTCGCAATAATCACACCAAAAATATTTTTAATGGAATGTTGGGAACAATTGATCATATAGAGAAAAAAAGCAAAGATTGGTATTTAGCCGAAATTTTAATGGATGGAGAAGATGAAATTTATGAGGGTTTTATTTCTGTGGAACAATTTAATTGCGAGAATTCTTTAAACTTTACCAAAAAAAGATCTAAAATTATGGAGGGAGATTTGTTTGATTTTGGTTATGCTTTAACAGTACACAAAGCCCAAGGATCTCAGGCTAAAAAAGTTATTTTATTTGAAGAGAGATTTAAGCAAATGAATGATGATGATTGGAAAAGATGGCTATATACGGCCATCACTCGCGCTGAAGAAGAACTCTATATTTTTTCAACCTAATTCGAGTTCCCACACCGAGTGTGGGAACGTAATGATTTGGGTAAAATGATAGACCTATTGTCTAGGTGTTCCACTTGGTCCAAGTTGCCTCATTTGAGGATTTAATTGGATATTGGAAGCTGTCACAGAACCATCAGAATTAGCTGTTCCTACAACCAAAACTTGTTTACCTACAGTTAGAGCCTGTTTGGTAGCAGAAGTAGCTTCTGTGATAGTACTAGTACCAGATAACAAAACGATCTTGCTTGACCCATCAGTTAATTTAACAGTAATAGATTTATCATCTGCATTCAAAATCTCTCCATTTATTGGTCTAAAATTTGCTCTGTTGCCCTGAGCACCCTGTCCCAGTGCAGTTCTACTTTGCCCATTAGCTTGAGCAAAATTTCCTCTTTGTGATTTTTGGTATTGCATACCTCCAAAAAAGGCTGCTCCACCCACCACTAAAATAGCCACAATAGCTATAATATGCATATTATTTTTCATGTTTTCACCCCCTTTACTCGTAACGTAACGCTTCTATCGGTTGTAAATTAGCTGCTTTTCTGGCAGGATACCAGCCAAATAATATTCCAATTCCAGCTGATACCCCAATTGCCAAGATTATTGCTGAAGGTGAAATAATAAATGGAAAACTAGTTAATTTGGAAACAACATATGAAACTATAATTCCAAAAAACATCCCCACAGTTCCTCCAAAAAAAGTCAGTACAATTGCCTCAATTAAAAATTGAGTGATAATCACTTTTTTAGTTGCACCTAATGCTTTTCTAAGACCAATTTCCCTGGTTCTTTCTGTGACAGTTACCAACATTATGTTCATAATTCCAATACCACCAACTAAAAGGGAAATAGCTGCAATCCCAGATAGAAGTGTGGTAAACATACCTGTTGTTTGTGAAGCAGTATTAATAATATCTTGCTGAGAAAAAATGGAAAAATCTGCCTGAGCAGGATTATTAAGTTTATGGCGTGATAACAATAAATACCCAATCTGGTTTTGAGCGTCAGTCATCACATCCTGACTTTTTGCCTCAACTGCAATCGAAGTTAAGTAATTTACCCCAAAAAGTTGTTTTTGGGCTGTACTCAGAGGCACCCAAACAATGTCATCCTGATTACCAAATCCACTCCCTCCTTTTGACACTGTTACTCCAATGATTGTAAAAGATTGGTTGGTAATTCTAATTGTCTGGCCCAAAGGATTACTTCCTACATCAAATAGGTCACTAACAACCTGGGGTCCAATTACTGCCACTTTGCCCATACTGTCAACATCCCTCTGGCTGATAAATGTACCTGTATCAATGGCGATTTTATGAATAATTTCATAAGCAGGTACTACTCCTATAATTGAAACATTGGTGTTATTACGTCCTGTGATAACCTGTGCCCTTTTAGAAAATTCCGGTGAAACATTGCTGATAGTATTTACTTGAGAAGAGGTTTGAATAGCTTTGGCATCTTCCAATGTTAATGTTGTTTGTCCTCCAGTTGCACCTCTGACAGCACCGGTTTGTTGGGCACCAGGAGAAACGGTTAATAAATTTGCTCCAAGTGATTGAATTTGATTGGAAATTGATTGTTGAGTGGCTTGACCTAAAGAGATAAGGGCAATCACACTGCCAATGCCAATCATAATTCCTAAAGCAGCCAAACCAGTTCTTAGTTTATTAATTGTTAGAGTTCCAAAACTCTCTGTTAAAAGTTCTGAATATTTCATGTTATTTTTTTTATCTTTCTTTGTGCGTGTTTATTGCTATCTGAAACAATCTTTCCATCTTTGATCATAATTATTCTTTTGGCGTGAGCAGCAATATCTGGTTCATGAGTAATCATTATGATGGTATGACCTTCGTTATTGAGATCCTGAAAAATTTTCATTATTTCATCAGCTTGATGACTAGCAATATTTCCGGTTGGTTCATCAGCCAAAATGATACTGGGATTCATCACCAAGCTTCTGGCAATTGCCACTCTTTGCATTTGACCTCCTGATAACTGATTCGAGGTATGATCAAATCTATCTCCAAGACCCACCATTTTCAAATATTTTTTAGCTGTCTCAATTCGTTGTTCCATAGGAATTCCTGCATACATCATTGGCAACATAACATTTTGCATTGCGGTACGGCGGGGAAGAAGATTAAAAGCCTGAAAAACAAATCCAATTTTTTTATTTCTGATGCGTGCCAATTCATCATCTTTTAATTTGCTTACATTCTCTCCGTCGAGTATATATTCACCACTGGTTGGAGTATCGAGAGCACCAATTAAATGCATTAGTGTTGATTTACCAGATCCGGATGGTCCCATAATTGCCACAAATTCACCTTTATCAACACTAAAGGAAACATCATCCAAAGCTCTGGTTTCTACCTCATCAATTCGATATATTTTAGATAAATGAGAAGCTTGAATCATCTTCCTCCATTTACAGCTCTTATTGCTCCTCCACCTCCACCGAAACCACCACGTGTTGCGCCTCCAAATGGTGATGAAGATGCACCGGAATTAGTTGCTGGAGCTGTAATGACATTAGTCACAACATTGTCTCCTTCATTGATCCCTGAAACAATTTCTGTATCCGTAGTATTTGATAATCCTAAAGTTACTGGAACTGATGTAATATTATTATTATTTATTACCTTCACTGTTGATTGTCCATTGGTAGTTTGAACTGCCGCATTTGGAACTGTAATCACATCATTTTTAATATTAGTAATGATTGAAGCATTAACTCCCATATTGGGATAAATATGATCATTTCCAGAATCAAAAGAAATAACAGCTGGATAAACTGTTACCCCAGAAGCTACTACCCCATTTGTATTTATACTCACAACTTTTCCTGAGAAAGTTAGATTAGGAAATGCATCAAGTGTCATTGTTACTTTTTGACCTTCGGAAACATTGACTGAGTCAACCTCGGAAATATTAACTGCTGCCTGAATTGGGCCTGTTTGGTAAATTGAGCCTAAAACTTGGGAAGTACTGCTTGTGGAACTGGTTGATAATGTGACAATTGCTCCAGGAGTTATGGTCAAGCCTTTAACAACTCCAGAAACAGGAGCAGTAATAGTGGAAGATACCTGATTTAAAGTTAAAGAAGCACTGGCAAGAGAAGCTTGTGCTTGAGCTATAGCATTTGCCTGGTTTTTATAGTCTGCTTCTGTTTGTAACCAAGCATCATTTTCCTGAATATAGGTAGGATTATTTATATCTAATCCTCTGGCAATGGATCCATTAATAAATGCCTGATTTGCTTTAAAGGCAGCAGCTTGTAAAGTATAATATTTGGTATTTGCACTATCCAAGGAGTTCTTAGCTGATAAATAATTTGCCCAGGCTGATGTTGCTTTTTGTTCCGAAGCCTGATCTAAAGTTAAAGTTGCCATATTTTGGCCGGTATAAACTTGGTCTCCGTTTTTCACATATACTTTTTTAACAACACCTGAAGCTTGAATTGTTACCTGTACATTATTAGCATTAGTAATTTGTCCAGAAGCAGAAATACTATTTATCAAAGTTCCCTTTTCTGCCACAGCTGTTTGATATTGAGGAGTCTGTTGTACTTTCAATAATGTTTTGGAAGCAATAAATCCTCCAACTAAAATGATGAATAAAAAAATAATTATCTTGGGGTGTGATCTAAAGAAGCTTATAATTTTTTTCATATAGTTAATTTACACTTTCAAACTGAGAGAAAGCTGAATTTAATAGGCAGAGTTATTAAAAAAGTAGATCCTTCATTTAAAGAACTTTCAACTGAAATTTTACCATGAAGTGGTTCTACAATACCTTTAGCAATGGACAATCCCAGCCCAAATCCTTCTACTTGGGTTTTACTTCTGGAGATATCAGCTCTAAAAAATCTATTAAATATATAAGGAATATCAGAAGCTCTCATTCCAATTCCCTGATCTTTTACCGAAATATAAACATTTTTATGATCATATTTAGTGGAAATTAAGATTGTTTTGCTTTGTCCAGAATATTTGATGGCATTATCTAATAAAATAGATATTAACTCTATTAAGCTCTGATAATTTGTGATTGTTTCCACATCTTTACCTTTTTGTAATATTCTAATATTTTTTTTGGTAGCTAATTTTTGCACATTTAAGATAGCTTTTTCTAATACCTCAGATACTTTTACCATTTCAAGATCTAATTTTATTTTGGAATTTTGATATTTATTGAGTGTTAATAAATAATTAGACAAAGACTGCATCTTATCTACCTCTTCCAAATTGCTCTGCAAAAGCTTTTGAGCTTCTTTCAAATTAAAATTTTTATCTCTCAAAGTTACCTCAATTTCTGATTTTAAAGCAGTTAAAGGAGTTCGAAGTTCATGTGAAGCATCAGAAATAAATCTTTTTTGTTCATCCAGGGTTTTCTCAATAGGTTTTAAAGTTTTTCCAGCTAAAAAATAGGCAGATAAACCTGATAGGACAAGTATTCCCAGATTGATAAATAAAAGTTGCAGGGCAATTCTTTTTTTAGCTTCCTCCAACACTGATATATCAAAAGAATGTGATAGTTGTTCTTCCAATGCTCTTTCTCTGTTAAATCTTAAAGCCTGCATCCTTAAACCTCTTCCTATTTCTTGAGTAGATTGTTGGTAAACAACACCACTAAATAAAATACTAATTATCATGATAATTAGTAAGTACCAACCTGTAAGTTTAAATCTTGCTTTCGTAAACATTATTTTTCTCCTATTTTATATCCAAATCCTCTGAATGTTTGAATTAAAGGTTTTTTATTAGGAAAAGCCTGATCAATTTTCTTTCTTAAATATCCAATATAAACTTCTAAAGTATTTGGTAAAACATCAGCGTCATAATCCCAGATATTACTGATAATTTGATCTTTGGATAAAATTGTATTGGGGTGTCTTAAAAGGTATTCCAATAAAGCAAATTCTTTTTTAGAAAGTTTAATATTTTTACCGGCTCTCCTGACCTCATAGTTGGTGGTATTCAGGCTTAAGTCCTTATGATTCAAGACAGAATTAAAAGTATCTTTTGGCCTTCTGGATAGAGCTTTAATTCTTGCTAAAAGCTCAGTAAAGGCAAAGGGCTTAACTAGATAATCATCTGCTCCAGAATTTAATCCCATGATCTTATCTTCGAGTTCTCCTTTGGCAGTTAAAATAAGTATTGGGGTGTGAATTTTATTTTGGCGAAGCTTTTGACAAATTTCTATTCCATTCATTCCTGGAAGCATTAAATCTAAAATAATAACATCATAATTTTCTGTACTTACCAGTCCATATCCATCGTTTCCATCAAAAGCCAAATCTACAGCAAAAGATTCTTGCTCTAAACCTTTTTTAATTGAAGATCCAATTTTATGGTCATCTTCTACCACTAATACTTTCATTAAGGCCATATTATACACTAAAGCTGAGAAATAACTGAGGGATTACCATAAAAAAACTGCTTAAGGTATTCTAAGACCATTAAGCAGTTTTTAAATGTAGCTATACCCAAAATTTGCTATTTTGGGCTCAAAATATTTAATGAGACCACCAGTTAGTGGTCGAGTTAAATTAATTTACATTTTCTTAAGCAACAGGTGTGACGGGTGCTTCTTCTTTTGCTTCTTCTCCAACAGGTGCTGTTGGTGCTCCAGCTGGTGTTTCTTCTGAAACTACTCCAGGAGTTTCTGTAACTACTGGTTCATCAGATACTGGTGTTGTTGGTACTACAGGAGTTGCTCCCGGTACTGCATTTTGATTTGTTGTATCGTCCATTATATTCACCCCCCTTCAAATTAAGATTATTTCATCTTATAGAATTTGATGTGAATCTGTCAATCATTAAAAATGTATGAGTTTAGTTTTTCCCAGTGTCATTCCCGCGAAGGCGGGAATCTATACTAATAATTATTTATATGGATTCCGTGTCAAGCACGGAATGACAAAGCACTGGGAAGAACTAATTAGTTACTTAAAAATGAATTATAACGCAATAATCACGCAATAAATCGTGCAATTACTCTTTGAGTATATAGAATGTACTTGGACCTCTGCCTTCCGATTGAATCAATCCTTTATCGACTAAATTTTTTAGTTTTAACTGTGAAGTTCTTTTGGCAATGCCTAAAATCTCTACCACATCATTACTGATAATTTTGCCTGTGGTAGTCAGAAAATCCATAATTTTAATCTCATCCTTATCCAAAAATATCTGTTCTTCCTTATTAGAAATTTTCCCAAAACCTGTTAAAGTGATAGCTTCTGCTACTTTTCTGGCCTCAACTAAAAAACCGATTGTAAAATATTCCAGCCAAGTAGTTGAATCCTCTCCTTCATGGTAATGTTTACCTTGAATAGCATTTAGAGCATTGTAATAAGCTAATCTATCCCTATTGTAATAATCCTCCAAAACAATAATTTTCCGAAAATCCCAATTCCTTTGGTATAAAATTAGTGACGATAAAAGTCTGGCCATTCTGCCATTACCATCAGTAAAAGGATGAATAGTTACGAATTGTAGATGGAATAAACCTGCTAGAATTATTGGATGTATTCCTATTTTATCAGCTTCAACTACCCATTTTAAGAGCTCATTAATTAGATGAGCTACTTTTTCTGCAGGAGGTCCTTCAAATCTTAATTGTTCTCTCCCATCTCCTAAATCATCAACCACATAAATAGTTCCTTTTCTGAAATGTCCACATTTTCCTACTTCTACTAAACCATACATTAATAATCCGTGCAGTTCTAAAATATTTTCTAAGGTAATTATTTTTTTATTTGTATATTTTTCCATCTCCTGCAAAGATTTTTGAAAATTCTTGACCTCTAAAATTGATTTCTGATCAGCACTAATTGACATTCCTGCCAGTACTTTATCAACTTGAAATTGGGCTAATTTATTACCTTCAATTGAAGTAGAAGTGTGAGTCATTCTGGCAATTGCCTGACGCCGCAGTTGTGCCTCATTAAGAGGTAAAACTCTTGATCTTTCAACAACAGCTTTAATTTCAGCAATTTCCGAAATGGCATTTAAAATAATAGAGGTAATCTGATAATTTGGTTTAAACATACTTGAATATTATATCATATATGGCGCAATAATCGTGCAACAAATCATGCAACGATGTATATTGTTGTTACACGAAATCTAAAAAGATACACATAAACGAAGTCTCAGATGATACAAAATTCTGTCATTGCGAGGAGGGTCGATTTTTCGACCCGACGAAGCAATCTTATCTATTTAAGAGATTGCCACGCTCTCCGCCAGCTGG
>JAUSHL010000015.1 GCA_030648645.1 Candidatus Daviesbacteria bacterium | reverse complement strand
CCGGATAACGTTTGCACTCTACGCATTACCGAGGCTTCTGGCACGTAGTTAGCAAGTGCTTATTCGCGGGGTACTATCATAATTATCCCCCGTAAAAGGAGTTTACAACCCGAGGGCCTTCATCCTCCACGCGGCGTCGCTGGATCAGACTTTCGTCCATTGTCCAATATTCCTAGTTGCTGCCATCCGTAGATGTACAGGCCGTGTCGCAGTCCTGTTGTGGCTGACCATCCTCTCAGACCAGCTACCCGTCGTCGCCTTGGTAGGCCATTACCCCACCAACAAGCTGATAGGACGCAGGTTCATCTGGAAACGATTTACATCTTTAATCTTGCGATATTATGGAGAATTACCCCCGATTTCTCGGGGCTATACTCCATTTCCAGGAAGATACCCACGCGTTACTCACCCGTCCGCCATTGGTCGATTGCTCGACCCATTCGACTTGCATGCTTAAGGCACGCCGCCAGCGTTCATCCTGAGCCAGGATCAAACTCTCAAAAAAATTTGAACGAAGTTCAAATTTTTGCAGTCCGCCAAAGACCGCTCCTTGAGCCGCAGTACAAATGTACTAAGGCGAAAGGTTAGATCTGGTGGACAAAAAATTTTACACTAAGTCCTAAATTTTAGAATTGACAAAAGTTTGCACTCTTGTCTCCCCGATTTGACTATCGGGATTTTTCCCACCACTTTTTTAGAAATCAATCCAAAAAAAGTGGTTTACCCGAAAAAATTTTGCAAAACAAAATTTAAGCGGGCTTTAATATTTTTGAAAATTTTTAAAGTGCCATGAACCAGAACAGAGCTCGGTTCACGGCCATGAAGTGAATTTTATTTTACTTCGTGGCAAATCCCTCTCGTTGGATTGCACCAATTTGAGGGTCTTTTATGTGAGTAGTATTCTTCTAAACAGAACTTTCTCCATGAAACTAGGCTAATTCTACCTGATCTATTGACAATCTGTCAAATACTTTATATATTCTTCTTTGCTGTTTAAAAAAATATGAATCCGGAATATAAAAAAATTTATACTACAGACGTGATTGCACAAAGAAACAGAGCCATGACCTCTGAGCAAAATTTAGCCAAACTAAAAGCCATTGCATTTCATGATCCCGGCGATTCAATGGATCAGGCACATACTCCGGAACAACATGTTAGTCCTAAATTGATTCCGGCAGCCAGTTTCAATACTTTAGAAGTTTTAAAAACTATCCCTGATAAAATACAAACTACAATCGAACATGGAGCTCATTTTACTTTAGCTGAGCAATTAGAAGATATAGTTAGAATGACTTCTTATCTTTTTGTTGATCCAAATAAATGTGTTTTACAAACCATAAACGGAACCAGAACAAAAATGATCGCTCCAATTCCTAATGGTCCGGCTATCTTGTTTGCCAATACTCCTGCAGGAGAAAACATTAGAGGCAAAGGAATTTATGAAATGTGTCCATATCTTGATCGTGAAGGTACAGAAAGACGAGTTTGGGTTACTGAAATTGACCCTGCTCCGGATTTCACATAATTTTTGCTTTTATTTTGCCAGAAGAATATTTAATTTATCAATTAATTCCGCCTTCTTAATATCGAGATCAAATTTCCCATTTTCTGCCAAAGTTACTTCTCCTCTTTGCTCAGAAATAATTAAAGATACGGCATCAGTATCCTTGGTAATCGAAAGTCCGGCTCGGTGGCGAAGTCCAAACGGTGGATCCAATTTTACCTCAGGCAAGACTTGAACGATACATTTAGCAGAGACAATCCTTCCCTCTACTATAACTACAGCTCCGTCATGCAAGGGTGAGTTTGGATAAAAAATAGTTTGCAAAATTTTTGAACCAAGACAAGCATCAATTTTAATCCCGGTTTCAATTAAATTACCCAATTTTGTTCTTCTTTGCAAAACAATCAAGGCTCCGATTTTCTTTTCTGCCATTTCATAAACCCCATCTACCAAATTTCTGATGAAGATGTGATCTGCCTGTTTTTTTGATAATTTGGGAATTATTAACCAATGAACTCTGCCTAATTTATCCAGATAGTGCCTAATTTCCGGAGCAAAAATTAAAGGCAAACTGAAAGCAATAAAAACACTGGCTATACCAAAAATTAATCCTGTAAAAACAAAATGAATCGATAAAAAAATAACTGAACAGATAAAAAGTATAAAAATTCCGACAACTACTCTAAAAACCGGAAATTTTTTTAGATAAAATAAGGAGGCGACAATTACCGTAATTGCCAATATTAGATCAATAGTGGAAAGATCAACCATGATTTAATTATAACTCCAAAACTTTATATAAAACTATGGCCAAAGAAACCATTACATTTAAAGAAATATTTACCCCAAATTATTATATTGGCTTCAAGGAACAACACTTATAACAAATTGCTGCCCAACCATCAGAATTTAAAATATCTATAAAGGCTTGACGTTTCTGATTTTTCCATATCGAAATTAATGATTCTTTTTGAATATTACCAAAGGAATATCTAATTGAAGAGCAAGGGAAAATTTCTCCTTGAGAATTAATAACCAAGCGTGATGAGGGGGAAGGACAAATTAGCATTTTGCTATCTAATTCGTTTCTAAGATAATCCCCCTCTATAACATCTTCAACTCGCAATAGCATTTTTAAAATAATTCCAACGTTTGTTTTAGATTCTACATCCCGGTCAAAGATTCTCTTAAAAATCTCTCTACTTTGTACAGCTTCATTTTCTGTTAAAAGTAATTGTCTATTTTCATTACCAGTAAATTGTTTTGAACACACATTCATATTAAAATGCTTATTGGTTTTTTGAATAACTTCTGGTGAAATCACAGTTACCAAACTATAATTTAAACGGTCTACATTTAATTGTGTAGAGAAATCTAGCATATCTTCAGCAAACCCTGCATTTTTTTGCATTATTGTCATATTAATTTCAATACGCGGCTTATTTAAACCAAGTTGGTTTTTTATCTCTGTCAGTTGTTTTATTCCTCTCACTGTTCTCTGAAAAGCGAAAGGAACACCTCGAATAAAATTATGGACATCAGGATCAGGCGCATCTAATGAAAAACGTACAATGTCAATACCCGTTCGAACTAAAGTTTCAGCATTTGTCATGGTAATATTACACCCCATAGTTACCATTGCTGCCTCTAATCCTACTTTTTTTATTTCTCCACAAAGAGTGTAAATCTCTGGATAAAGTAAAGGGTCACCTCCTGCAGTATTTATATGTTCGACACCAAAATTAGCTGATTCTTTTATTATATTTAGATAATTTTGAAGTTCAAGATCTTGACTATCTGATAATGCCCAATTACTACACATAATACATCTACCCAAACACTTACTGGTTGGTTCAAATGTAATGATTTTAGGGCCACTGTGTCTGCTCTCTAAATTAGCCAAATTATTTTTTATTTAGTAATGTATAAAAAGTAATTGCTAATATCATACTCGGCTCATAGATCTTTCGTTTATACAAGTTGCCATTAAGCGGTAATAATTTGTTCAAAGAAATTAAATCAACTTGACACTCATCATGTAGTTTTTTGTTGCGAATATAGCGAGTTGTAGAGACTTCACCGACAAAGAAATGTTTTTTTTGATTACTCCTACCTGAATCATGAAAAACAGTGATTAATTTTTTAAGTTTCACAATATTAAGACCTGTTTCTTCTTGAAATTCACGCTTTGCCGCATGAGCTGGGTTCTCGTTTTTATTTACTCCTCCACCAGGAAGATCAACAGTAATTGCACTAACTGCTGGTCTAAATTGTTTAACAACAACAACTTTGTTGTCATTAGTTAAACCCAATACACTCACAATCTCAGTTCCTTCATTGACAAAAAAATCTATTGTTTCTCCATCAGGTTTCTGGTATTTTTTTTGCTCAATATGAACCCAACGATTATGAAAAGCAGGTGTAGACGATATCAGTTGCCATTGTTTCATTTTTGGATTAATTCTTTGTAAATTGTATCATGTAAATTAACAAATTCTGATAGCTTGAATTTTCTATCTATTGTTTCTTTTGCTCTTACTCCCATTTTTTGGCGAGCTTTCTTATTGATAATCAAAAATTCAATATGATTAGCTAAAGCGCGAAAATCACCAACCGGAAACAATAACCCATTAATCTTGTTTTCAATAATCTCTTTTAACCCTTCTGTGTCACTAGCGATTACAGGAATTCCACACTGCATAACTTCTAGAGCACCCAAACCCAGCCCCTCAATGATTGAGGGAAGCACTGCAAAATCTGCAGCAGCATAAAGTTTACCTAGTTGAGCTACATTATATTGGCAAATGGGAATAAGTATCTTTTTCGAGAGACCATAAGTGTTAATTAACTTTATAATTTTATTATAATACGCTTCAAAACCAGGTTGAATAAATCCTCCACTGCTAATAATTACTTTGACCGGTAGATTTTTAAGAATATTCATTGATTCAATAAGAGTTTCTATTGATTTGCGGGGAACAATTCTTGCCGGTACTATTATTAAAATTTCTTCGTCTTTAACTCCAAAACTTCTCCTTAATCGTAAATCTTTATCACTTGAATGGAAAATTTCTGGATCAGGTCCTGGATAGCACCAACGCACAGTGTCTTTTGATACCCCTATTTCTAGAGAAGCATTTACAAAATATTGACTTACTGTAATAAGGATTTGGAATCTTATTTCTTTTATCAGATGATAAACTAACGCTTTCTCAACTTCTACGTTAGAAAACATTTTAAGTATCTTACCGTCATTAAGGGGAGTATTGTGATAAGTAAAAACCAGTGGAATTTTCTCATGTCTGGCATAAATCGATCCTATGTATCCAGGATAAAAATTAAAAGCGTGAATAATATCAGGAGAAGTTTTTTTGATAGTTTGGTATGCCTGTTCAAAAAAATATTTTATACCAATTTCTCCCCTCGAAAATTCTTCAAATAATGGAATTCTAAAAACTTTAAATCCTTTATATAATTTCTTACAATTTTTGAGATAATCTTTTGTGTTTCCTGTTACAACTGAAATTTTCCACCCCTTGCGAGATAGATATTTTGCTAATAAGTAGATTAGCATTTCCCCTCCCCCATTATCTGGCGGGAAACTATGTGCTAGAAGAGTCAATCTTAAAGGTTGATTTGATAGAATCATAAAAGACTACTCCCCCCAGACACTACTCTGATACCCTTTGGTGTAATCATGATATTTCTCTTTTCATCTTCATAGCGATCAAATCCTAATCTAACTCGTGCTGGAATTTCTACTTCTTCAGTTAAAATTGCTTTTTTCAAATGGCAGTTTTTACCTACAGATACTTTTCCCAGAAATACACAATTTGCAACACTAGCACTGTCGGCTACATAATTATTACCCACAAACACATTCCTGTCTTCCCGATGTGATATTCGTATATTTTCTTCATAATAACGATCTAAAGTTCCAATATCACGCCAGTGACCATTATACAGATACGCAAATGCTGTTTTGTCCTTCACTAATCCGCGAAATACATCCGTAATATCAAAATGTTTGTCAGTAATATATCTCTGTTTTAGTACTCCAATTAAAAAATCAATGTCAAAGCAATAAATCCCTGTTGCATGAAGTTGCTGTGCATGTTCTACTGGTTTTCCCTGATAAGAAGAAATATTTCCACTTTTTTCAACCCACATGCGATGATTTGGATCATCTGTTGGTTTAATCGCGACTATCGTAGCTTTAGCCTGATTGCCTGTATGAAAAGCAAGCATTTTTTGGTAATCAAGAAAATGTACATGATCGGCGGGAGTAATAAATATATTCTTTGTAGTAGCCTGACAGAGAATACCGAGATGCTCTATTAGTGATCCAAAACCTAAAAGTTTACTATCTTTGATAAGAATACTGTGATCGTTATCTTTACAAACATATTCTTGTAGGTGAGCAAAACCATAATATCCAGCTATAATTGATAAAAATCCACTCTTTTCTGTGCTATCTAAAGTAAAATCGATGCAACGCATTGATTCCCCGATTGGCAAAAGAGATTTTGGTTTGTTTCCTGCTGTAAGTGGATATAAACGTCTTCCCTCTCCACCAGCCATAATATAATTAATCGCTTCTACTTCTGAGTTCATATACTATAGACATCTATAAACTAATGCCGATAATAGCTTCCAGATCAATCTTTGTCAATCTTGACTTGAATTTCCAAAGCTTTATAGAGGATAATTGCCAAAGATACCATGACATTTAAAGAAATATTTACCCCAAACATTGGAATTTCCACAACTCCATCACAAAGTTCCAAAACTTCTTTAGAAACCCCATAAGTTTCATTTCCCACTATTAAAGCAATTGGTAATTTATAATCAAATTTATCATATGGCACAGATTGTGCAGATTGTTCCACCGCCACAATTTGTGTGTCTGACGACTGACGTCTGATAGCTGATAGCGCTTCCAGCGCGGTCTCTTTATATTCCCATTCCACTATCTCAGTCGTATTAATAGAAGCTTTTTTAATTCTGGGATTGGGAGGAGTTTCTGTTTTACCACAAAGAAAAACTTTTTTCGACCCAACTGCATCAGCTAATCTAAACATTGATCCAATATTATAAGTATCCAAAACATTATCTAGGATAATATAAATTTCATTCTTCTCTAGTTTCGAATTTAGTCCGGCACCTGCCGGATTCGAATTTCCAGCTCTTAGCTGGGTCGCATTCATTTTCATCCCCATATTCTAACATTAATTGATAACTAACAATTCATTTTTAAGTTGACAATTGTCTATCAATCGTCTACGATATGTCTATATGCTCCAGCCAAAATACACCATTACCAATCATCTTTTGTCCAATATCAAGAGAATTAACTTGCTGATTATGGAGTTGAATAATAGAAAATTTCCTCATGTTATCCTAGCAGAATTAGAAAAAATAGCCAGAGCTGTTTCCACATATGCTTCAACTAGCATTGAAGGTAATCCCCTACCGCTAACTGAAGTTAAAAAAATCCTCAAGTCCAAGCCTACTTATATTAGAGACAGTGAGAGAGAAGTCTTAAATTATAATCAAGCACTGCAAGATTTAAATAAACACGAAGTAGAACTATCACTTAATCTTATTTTACTAATCCAAAACCAAATTACAATAGGATTATTGCCTAAATTTGCTTCTGGAAAATTACGAAAAAATCCAGTTATTGTGAACAATCCAAAAACTAACCAAATAATTTATCTGCCACCAGATGCAAAAGATATTAAAACATTGATGGAAGAGTTGATAAAGTTTGTCCAAACTAACAAAGATATAATTGACCCACTAATTTTGGCTGGAATATTCCATAAACAAATGGTAATTATCCATCCTTTTATAGATGGAAATGGCAGAACAGCCCGTCTAGCTACAAAAGTATTATTAGCTGAAATGGGGCTTAATACTTTTAATTTGTTTAGTTTTGAAAATTATTATAATAAAAATATAACAAAATATTTTCAAACTGTTGGGGAATTTAATAATTATTATGAAATAGCAGATAAAATTGATTTCACCCTTTGGCTGGAATATTTTACCGAAGGAATTATTGATGAACTTTTAAGAGTAAGGAAACTGCTTCCAAAGCTAGAAGTTAGCCCTTTAACCCAACTTAAACCTTACCATCTTAAAATACTTGAGCTAATAAAAAATAAAGGATTCATTACCAATCAGGAATATGGCAAATCTACTAGTAGAGCCAGATCCACCAGAGCACTCGATCTACATAATTTAATTAAATTAGGATTAATTAAAAAACAGGGAAAAGCTAAAGCTACATATTACATATTAGCTTAGATCAAAAAAATAAAATATGAAACTTATTTCCAAAGCAACTTGACAGTCTGCCCTTTTTTTACCCCTACTGCATCAGCCAATCTAAAGATACTACCTATATTATAAGCAAAGCTTGAAACCTTCGGTTATAAGCAAAGCTTGAAACCTTCGGTTATAAGTATCCAAAACATTATCTAGGATAATATAAATTTCATTTTTCTTGAGTTTCGAATTTTGAGTTTCGAATTTTGAGTTTCCATCTCTTAGCTGGGCTGCATTCATTTTCATCATGCCTTGTATTTTACCATTTCTTCTTTTAAAACATCATAGTCTCATAATATGCCTATTCTTATTCAATAAAGTAATTAGTTATTTTTTACTAGACTAAAACTTTCTTAGATTTTTTATATTTAGTTAAACTTGCCTCTAAATAATTTATATAATGAGTCCTAACATCTATTATTTTTCTTTTTTCCAATGCTTTTAGAGCAACATTTACTCCTTTTTCATAAGAGTTTAGCATTTCTTCTGTTACCTTGTTAAAATTTGATAAGTACTCTAATTCTTTATCAATATGTTTTATACCCTCCTTTTTTGATATACAAAAATAGAAATAAGTAAAGCTAGAGATTAGACTTTCTAGTGTACTTAAGTAATTTAGACGATCTCCGGAATTTTCAAATATTTTATTTGACCGTTTGAGTATAGGAAGATATTTTGCTGGAATTCCTTTATATTTTGCATCCTTGTCGTTGTAACCAAACTTAAGGTGATTTACTAAAAATTTTTCACCCAGAGCGTGGTAAATACTAAATTCAGCTTGGAGAACTCGCCAAGAAGTACTGATGTGTTCTGCATAATCAATAGTGAAATCTCTCAAATCTTCATAGCCTCCAATTAATAGAATCTTTTCTTTGACAGCCAAGAATATCCCATCAAAGATGTCAACTTTTATAAAATCTCCAGAAACACCTTTGGGCAGTTTATCAAAATTATGATAAACCCAATGGTCTTTAATTTTAATTTTTCCTAACTTCTCTACTTCAATATAACCGTTAAAATGAAAACTTTTATCTGCAAATGGGATATTTAGCACTGCAATATTTTGATCTAGGCTTCTTATTTTTTTATAAAGCTTATAAATATGACTAATAAAATCTTTAGGAAACAGGCAATCATCATCTGTCATCAAAAAAAGCTGTGTTGGGCACATTTCGATTGCCTTTTGTCTTGTATAAGAAGCCTTTAATTTTTCACTGTTTTTAAAATAAATTATATTAATTTTCTTGAAGTCATTCTTGATAGCTTGATAAGTCTTAAAAGTATAATCTGTGGAACAATCATCACCAATAATTATATTCCAAATAATTTTCTCTCTATTGTTTTCCAATAGAGATTCAACTGTCGTATAAAGAGGATTTAATTTCACTCTCTTAAAAGGACAACGATTATAGGTGGGAATAATCACGCTTACCTGTTCTGGAGCATGATTAAAGATACGGTGTAGCATTTTTAAAAAAACATCAAGTTGTTCGGTCCAATAAGTAGGTTTACTGTAGGTCTGCCAAAAAACTTCTTCTTGTTCGTGATTTAACTTAAAATTATCAAAAAATCCATATATGTCTATTACTGGCAAATCAATTCTACTGTCATCCCAGTCGATAAGTTTTATTTGATGGTTTTCTAAAAAAAGATTTATCGGGCTTACATCGGAATGAATTAGACATAAAGACTTATCTAGCTCCGCAAATTGTTTCTCTAAGTTACTTGCTAATTTGTAAAATTTTTTATATTTAGTTCCTTCTTCCAAAGATAAGGCTTTTATAACTTTGTCAAAGATAACTAGAGGATGATACTTGCCATCTTTAGTAAACTCATCTACTAAAATAGTTTTCAGGAAAAAAGGGATTTTAATACTATGAACTTCCTTTAATATATGAGCGATTTTAACGATTAAATCGTTTGTTAAAACCATATCACTAAGATCAACCCCTTTAATCTTAGTCTCTTCTATATATAATCCCTTTTTAGAAAATGTCAGAATTCGAGAAATAAAATCAAATTTTTGTAGTAATTTTCTTAAGGCTAGAAACTTAACAAAATCAGCTTGAGTAGAATAATATTTTCGTACTTTATCGTTTAATATTTCTATTTTTCTATGATTTTGGTTAAACATCTTATATTTTCCTTTAGTGACTTAGTTCCATGTATAAGATTACGTGATATGATTTTAACGCCTTCGTCTAGTCCATTATCACAAGTAGCATAAAAATCATATAGTCCTAAATCATTCAAAAGATTAATAGTTTGCTGTGAATAAAGCCCATACGGAAAAACAAATTCTCTAATCCGAAAACCTTTTTCAACAAGCACCTTTTTAGATTCAACAATCTGGAATTTAACTTGAATCATTGTAAGTAATTGCTTCCCTCTAGGAACATTTGAATATATTCCACCAGAAGGATTAACTAATCCAATATTATTTTGGTCAAAAACAGACATCGAGGGGTGGGTAACACTATGAGAAGCAATATTAAAACCCATCTTGGATAACTTTGAAAGATCTTCCCAAGAAAAAAAACCATTTTTCTCTATATCATCTGTAACAATAGCAAGAGTAGATAAAGGAGCAATTTCATTATAAAAATTAGAGATAATTTCAAGATCGTAACCGTCATCAAAATATATTTGAAAATCTTCGTAATTTTGCTGACACCATTTGAAAATATCTCTAAATAAAATTGGTGAAACTTCCCAATTTCCAGCTGGATTAGTTGTTATTTTATGAAAAACAATATTTAATTTAGACATAAGCTAACAATTGTACAAATTTCGGATAATTGATCGCTGGCATTTGTGAAGCTGTGTCAGACGCAGCAAAATTGAATATGTTACGGGCAACAAGATCAATATTGTCATCTATCGAATCAATAACTATCGAGGTACCTTGAAAACAAGTATCAGCATATAATTGAAAGACCTGATTAAAGGCTATCATTACTCGACTATCTCTTAGAAACTCTGGATTTTTTCTGTGCCCATTAACCAGCATGCTAAATTCCCGTTCTCTTATTTTATCCATGCTAACCCTTAAGAAAAAAAACTTCCTAGGTACCAAAATATTTCCATTCTCATACTCCAATTGAAAACGATCTGCTAGTCCGTGAAGAATATGGATATTGTTAATTTTACTAGCCGCATATTCAAAAGCCAAACAACTAATAGGACTCCTATCCCAGAGGACTACAGCTTTAGGTGAATGCGCTAACTCAGAAGCTAAATAATCAGTCCTCCTTTTTTCTAGACCAAGAATGATTTCAACGGCTAATTGAGTATTAACAATAGAATCTCTTTTAATTTTTGATAAGTCTCCAATCTCAGAGTACTCGGGAACTATGATAATCTTTTCTTGGCATACATTACTCTTTGCCTTTAACTGCCGTAAAGTTGTACTTTTTCCTGCGTAGGAAACTCCCTCTACTGTGGTACCGATTATAGACTGATGTTCAACCATTAACCTATAATTTTACACTTTTAATACTAAAATGCAAAATTTTGATTAAACCACTCTTCAAATTGAGTTTCAGTATCTTTGTTATATAAATAGAAATTGCCTTTTCTCGCTAACACCATTTCACCTAATAATGGCCAATCATCTAAAACTAATATATTTTCATAATCTTCATTTAAAAGATCTCGAGTCCGATCTATCATTTCACCTCTATTATCTCCTTTAAGCATTTTATACTTACTAGAAGAAACTATATGGTCAAATACTTTTTCAAGTTTCTTAGTGGGAACAGTAATATCATCAAAAACATCCATATTATCTGTTAACAATGCAACTTTAACACTATTTTTTTTCATTTTGAGAAGAAAGTCTAATAACAGTTGATTGAGTTGCATTTTTTTAACACTCTTAATCAACTCGTTCTTATAAAAATTAAATTCCATGGAAGATCTCTCAGCTAAGAAGCGATTTATATCATCAGCTGATAGCTTTCCTCGCATCCAACTTTTTACTAAATGCCGATTATTCTTAAATAGCTCAACATTAATAAACTCGTATAATTCTGGTCTGGTCGACTCAAGGGTATGATAAAAATAGTAGTGGCATAAAACACCATCAAAGTCCGAAATAATAGCTTTAATTTTCTTTTTCATAATTTCTACTTACCATAAACTACAATTTCATATTTTCTTTTTTGCTCATTTTTAATACCTGAGTAAGTTTTATAATAGATTCTTTTCATCCCCAATGTTTCTAAAATACTATAATATGCGTTCCTAGTCCATGGATAATACTCAATAATATCTTTATTAGTTATTATATCTTTTTGTTGTATTGTATTTACAATAACTATTTTTCCATTATGACGCAAGCTTCTAATGAATCGCTCAAATAAATAACCAATCTCTAGTAATGAATTGCACCAAATTACATACGATAAAACCTCAGCCAACAAAATCATGTCATATTGACGAGAGAATTTTAATACAGTTATATCTGTGCAGAAGAATATAACATTTCTTTTATCCTTACATCTTAATTTTGCTCTTATAATTGCCTTGTCAGAAACATCAATTGCATTTATATTCTGCACATAATCGGCTAAAAGCTGAGTAAAAACTCCTTCACTACAACCAACCTCTAGTAAAGATTTTGGGGCATATTGTTTTATTAATTTTAGCTGCCGACTAAACTTACTACTGTTATATGAGGAATCAATGTCGTCCCAAGGATCTATTTTGGAGAATGTTTTCTCCATGAATGCCTTTATATCTACAGAGTTCATCTTTCAGTTTTATTTTTATAAATTGGACGACCGCAAACTAT
Source organism: Candidatus Daviesbacteria bacterium (assembly GCA_030648645.1). Classification (GTDB taxonomy): domain Bacteria; phylum Patescibacteriota; class Microgenomatia; order Daviesbacterales; family UBA10151; genus JAUSHL01. The sequence continues at coordinate 2,346 of JAUSHL010000015.1, read as the reverse complement.
TGAGGCTATCATATCACAAGTAGCTAGTATAGGTCCAAAGCTATGGGTTAAATATACAATTGGGGATAAAAGTATTGGAATTAAATCTCTCTTTATCCTAAAATTATCGCTTAATTTCCAATAGATAATTAGAAAGCTTAAAGGTGCATAAATAATAAATGACAACACTGAAAATATTTCCAAATAAGGCTTTCCTAGTAAGATAGGTAACATAAAAATTAGGAGCCAAGCAAGGGATAAATTTAGCCAGAGAAAACCTCGGAACAAGTATTTTACCCCCCAAATAACTGCAAAAATTTTATTTACTTCTTTTAACCTTAATGCGTCATAAATGTAAATTGGATAATAAGACACGCCATAAAACCAAGTACGATACTGGTTAAACATACTTTTAATTGATGTAGGGGTATCTGCATTTTCCAGATTTTTCAGCAAGTAAATCTTCGCTCCGTATAAACGGATAAAATAACCCAGAGGCAAATCTTCATTTAAATAGCTGGTAGGAAAGCCATGCATGCTCGTCAAAAATTTGTACTGTATACATAGACCATGACTTACAACATGAGCCCCCTCGGTAAATCCGAATAATCCATGAGTTCTTAAAATTCTGGGAACCTCGTGAGCTAAGGTCCACCTTGTTTGTAGGAGTGAGATTCCCTTTAAGAATGATGGCAGCTTATTGAAATTGGCTAGAAAAGCAGCTGATTGTTGAATTACTAAACAATCTGGATTTTCGTCAATCACTGCCAGATAATATTCTAAGATATTACTCTTAACCCTTGAGTCTGCATTATAAATAATCACATAATCAGAATCTTTTGTTTGATTCCTAATAATTTTTAAAGCATAGTTAAATTGATGAGCTAACCGGCCACTTTTTTGAGGATAATTAATTAATTTAACTTTAGCCTTCAATTCTGGGCGGTTTTTTAGATATTTCAAAATAACCTCTTTTGTTGTTGGAAAAGTTTTGTACTTAGGATGAATATGCTTATTATTTTCTTTATCAAAGTCTTCTTTAGATGTGGTTACAAAATAAACAAAATAGTTTCCTTTTAATTTGCTGAAATGTTTTATTGTCTCTTCAATTATTTCTTGTTCGCGTAAGACTGGTATTATTATATGAAATAAAATTGATTGGCTTCTTCTCGTTTTTTTAGCTCTAAAATCCGTATTTTTGACATATTTTATACTTCTGAGCGTCCTATAACAGCCTCTTAAGCCACGAAAATAGCTATAAATCAGAAGAATATAATAGACATATAGCATATATTAGGGGATATTATCATATTTAAGATACTTAAACAATTTTTAACTATAAAATTGTTTTGTTATTAGGAATACTTGGGTAGCGGATACTAATTATCGGATGTATCCAAAACATTATCTAAAATAATATAGATTTCGTTTCTCGTTTCTCGTTTCTCGCCTGAACGAGTGACGAGTGACGAGTTAACGATCGCAACTCCCCCGCATTCATTTTTTTCATGCCTGAAGTTTTAACTTAACGAAACTAGCAATTTGTTCTGTTGCATCAAGTGCTTTTTTAGCATCAACCTTGGTAATATCGATAATAAATCCAGGATAACGGGTTTCTATATAAAAAGGCGTTAAATATTCCGCAAATTCAGCAAGTTCCTCAAAATCTTTATCTTTACCTATACATATTTCCACCAACCTTTTGAGATCATGAATTTTTTCAAAACTTAAATTATGAGCAATAATATAAGCTTTTAAATATTTCTCTGCTGATTGTTGGGTAGCAAAACAAACACCTTTAAAAATTTCTTCCCTTAAACTTGCTTGAGCCCAAAGATAGTCCTCATCCGCCATTTTAATCCACTCTTCAACCAAAGATAATTCAGCCACCATATAATACCCTACCTTCTAAGGCAATTGACTTGAAAAAAGGATCTCCTAATTGTAATCTTTTGTTAAATTCTTCCGGCGTAACTACTATAAAATCTGCCGCTATATCTTTTTTTACTAATCCATAAACTTCTGCTACTCTATCATGGAATATTTTTTTATCATCCTTAATTATCAAAAAATCAAGATCAGAATCAGGAGTCATCTTCCCAGCTATAGATGAACCAAATAAAAAAATCTTCTGAGGTTTATACTTCTTAATAAGTTGATCTGTAATAGAATCAATTTGTGCTTGTATCTGTAATTGAGTCATAACTTGATTATACCATTTTACCATGTAATGCGAAATCTCAATTGATATAGTTTTGCGAAATCTGAACTGAAACAATCTCAAACATTTTTTGTGTCCTTTAATTAACTACTCTTTGTCATTGCGAGCGATCCGCCAGCTGGCGGACTCCTCGCAATGACAGAATT
>JAUSHL010000007.1 GCA_030648645.1 Candidatus Daviesbacteria bacterium | reverse complement strand
GATAGATTTTTCTCGGATATATTCTCTAATTCCTTTTTGATAAATAGATCCAGACCAGTTTCTTTTAAAAAATACTGATAAGCAGAGGCAGTCACCACATATCCACCGGGAATATTGACCCCTTTTGGTCCTAATTTTTGAATCATCTCTCCGAGTGATGCATTTTTACCTCCAACTTGCGGAATATCATCAATTCCCACTTCATCCAAATGCAAAATGAATTTATCAACCATGTTTTCATATTAGCACGAAAACAAGTAAAATAGGAATAGTGAAACATCATTTTTTTCTGATAATTTTATTTTCTTTTTATATTATTGCCGTTACGGCTCTCATGATTTGGCAAGGAATAGGTATTGCTCCTGATCGATATATGTTTGTTTTGCTTTTAGGCAGTTTATTGATCAAAAGAACCAGAAGTTTTATCTTGGACTGGCTTCCTTTTATCTTTATTTTAGTATCTTATGATTTTTTAAGAGGGTTAGCTCCATTTCTAAATACTCATGTCAATTATCAAACATTAATCAATACGGAAATATTTATTTTTGGTTTTATCCCCACAATTTTTTTACAAAGCCAGTTTTTACATCTGCCAAATTTAAATTGGTACGATTATGTGGCAACAATTTTTTATTTTTTGCACTTTGCCATTCCTTTAGGCTTTGGTTTTTTGCTTTGGCTAGATAATAAAGCTTATTTTAAACAATTCGTAGTAGCAATTTCTCTACTTTCTTATTCTGCTTGGGTAACTTTTGTAATTTTTCCTGCATCCCCTCCTTGGTTGTCATCGGATAAGGGATACATTCCAGAAGTTACAAAAATTTTAGATTACACTTTAGGAGATTTTCCTACAAGTTACGAATTACCAACACTTTACCATAATATGAATCCAAATCCTGTAGCTGCCATGCCCTCGCTTCACTCAGCTTATCCTTTCTTAATATTTCTTTTTTGTTTGAGTTTTTTTAAATGGAAAGGTTTGTTTTTTTTACCATATATTCTAGGTGTATGGATTTCTTTAGTTTATTTAGGAGAACATTACGTGATAGATATTTTGGCAGGTATTTTATATGCTACAACTTCCTTTATTGCAACTTTAATTTTAAAAACTAAAATAAAATGGTTAAACACTTAAATATTATAATTACCGGTAGGGTTCAGGGGGTCTTTTTTAGACATTTTTCGGAAAGAGAAGCCCAAAAATTAGATATAAAAGGACTAGTCAAAAATTTACCTGATGGATCTTTATATATTGAAGCAGAAGGAGAAAAAGAAAATCTGGATAAATTTACTAAATGGTGCAAAAAAGGTCCCAAATTTGCCAAAATTGAACAAATAAAAACCTCAGAAACCCCAATTAAAAATTATAATAAATTTTCAATTATTTAATTTTAGAAAATAATTAATTTATTGAATACTTTTTTTACTCATATTTTTATTTTGAATAAATATTTTACTCAGTTATAAATGAATGATAAAATTCTATTGTTATGAAATACAAATTGCGACGAAAAATATTATCACAAAACTTTTTATACAGCTTAAAGCTAACTAAATTATTAGTTGATAATTCTTCCATTGATCAAAATGATATTGTTTTGGAAATAGGCGCCGGTAAAGGATTAATAACGACTGAACTTTGCAAAAAAGCTCAAAAAGTTATTGCCTTAGAGTTGGATGAAAAATTATTCCTTCATCTAAAACAATTTTTGGGAAACAATTTAAATCTTAATCTTCATCAAATTGATTTTTTAAAATTTCCTTTACCAAAATTCCCTTATAAAGTTTTTGCCAATATTCCCTTTTCTATAGAGGGCGAAATTATCAGAAAATTATTAGATTCCAATAATCCCCCTGAAGATTGTTACTTGATTGTAGATAAAAGACTGGCGTCCCGTCTATCAGGTTTACCCCATGAAAACCAATTTTCCTTAAAACACAAACCATGGTTTAATTTTTCTATCTTTTATCAATTTAAACGTTCAGATTTTACACCCTCACCAAGTATAGATAGTGTAATGTGGCAAATTAATAAAAAGGAAGTACCCTTACTACCGATCGAAGAAAGATCTTCTTGGGAAAAATTTATTGAAATAGGCTTTGGACAAGGAACAACTGTAAATAAGAATCTACTTAAACTTTTATCAAAGGAACAATTACAAAACTTATCTGCAAAAATAAATTTTTCCCTAAAAACCAAATCAGGCTATCTATCATTTCCTCAGTGGCTAAAAATTTATAAAGCTCTACGCACGTCAGAGGACGTCTGAGGTGCGTAAATTGTTGAGTTGTACAAGTACGTAAACTAAGTTAGGACTTGACAGTCGTTCCTTCTACACATCATAGTAAATTTATGGCCTCAAGAAATTCTGTAAAAGATTATTCTATGGATAGTTATTATCATATTTATAACAGAGGTGTTGAAAAAAGATTAATTTTTATGGATGACCAGGATTATGCGGTATTTCTATCTTATCTTCGTACTTATCTCATGCCTAAAGATATAGATTTACTAAAAAAACAATTATCCGATTCTTCATTAAATTCTAAAGAAAAAGATAAAATTTTTAATCTTATAAAAATGAATAATTTCGCTGATGAAATTACTCTTTACTGTTATTGTTTAATGCCAAATCATTTCCATTTCTTAGTGAAACAGAAATCAGCCAATAGTATTGATAAATTTATGAATTCTCTTGGAGTCAGATATACTTTATACTTCAATCGTAAATATAAAAGAGTGGGCTCACTTTATCAGGATGTTTACAAAGCAGTTATGGTTTATACAGATGAGCAATTACTTAATATCACTCACTATATTCATAAGAATCCAGTTAAAGATATACCTCAATCAAAGTTTAAAAAATTGGCGTCGGAGGATAAGACCCTTCATGCATATTTTTCCCAACCATCTTCTTATCCGGAATATTTGGGGTTAAGACAAACACCCTGGGTCCATTGTGAAGAAATTTTAAGTTTCTTTTCTATAAAACACCTAAATCTTTCTTATCAAAATTTTATGGAAGAAGGAGATGACATTGATCTTTTTGAATTCTAGCTTCGTCAGAGGACGTCTGAGGTGCATTACTCATATTTAATGTCCCACCCCCGAGGTGGGATATGAGATATAATATTCTCTAAATATGAAACATGACAATATTATCAAGATTTTAAACAATGATGGGGTGGGGATTTTGGGAACTGATACTATCTATGGTTTAGTAGGCCTTGCTTTATCAAAAAAGGTAGTTGAAAGAATCTATCAACTAAAAAAAAGAATTCCCAGCAAACCATTTATTATTTTAATCTCCTCAATTGAAGATCTCAAATTATTTGAGATTAATTTTGACCAGAAACCACAAACTATTAACCATTTACAATCCTTATGGCCAAATCCTGTGAGCATAGTTTTGCCATGTAATTATGAAAAATTTGAATATTTACATCGAGGAACAAATACTTTAGCTTTTAGAATTCCTAATAAGCCAGGTTTATTGGAGCTTTTAAAACAAACAGGTCCTTTAGTTGCTCCATCTGCAAATCCGGAAGGCTTCCCCCCTGCCCAAACTATTGCCGAAGCTAAAAAATATTTTGGCAACAATGTTGATTTTTATCTGGATAGCGGAAAACTTGTATCAGAACCTTCTACTTTAATTGAAATAAAAGATGAAAAGATAAATATTTTAAGACAAGGCTCTTATAAAGTTTAACGCTTTGGTGAAGATTTCATTGCTCTGGCTTTATGAGCATGACCATATTTTCTTCTCTCTTTCACTCTTGCATCTCTGGTTAAAAGCCCATTTCTCTTTAAAATCTCTCTATTGTCAGTAGACATACCAGCCAAAGTTCGGGATATTCCATGTACTACAGCACCTAAACCGGAAGCTGTGCCTCCGCCAACTAATTTAACAGTCGCAGAATATTTTCCTAAAGTTTTAGTAAGTTCAAAAGGTTTTTGATAAGCTCTCTGATTTACCATTCCGGCAAAAACTTCATTAATTGGTTTTCCATTAACTAAAATTGGACTTTTTCCTTCAAAAATTCTTACTCTGGCCACAGCTTCTTTTCTTCTACCAACACTTTGATCACCTTGTTTATTTTCCATTTTTTTCTCCTTCTGTTTTTTCTACTTTTTCGGTAAATTTCTTTTTAAAAGGATGCTCACTCCCTTTGTAAACATGCATTTTTTTAATCATATCTTCGGCTAATTTTGTTCTGGGCAACATACCCTGAACTGCATGAATAATAATATCTTCCGGTCGTCTTTCCTGCAACTCTTTAAAAGACTCCACTCTTCTTCCACCCTGATATCCTGAATATCTGTTATATTCTTTCTGATCTGCTTTTTTGCCGGTAACTACAATTTTCTCTGCATTAATAATAACTACATTATCACCCATATCTAAATAGGGAACATAATTGACTTTATTTTTTCCCATCAATAATAAAGCCACCTCAGTTGATAATCTGCCAAGAATTTTTTTATTAGCATCCAATAAATGCCATGATCTTCTTATATCTTTAACTGATAATTTATTTGTACTCATTTATTTTTTACTCACTTTCTTACTTCTAATTTTCTTCTCTGGTTTATCTTCGTCCAGAGGACGACCAGCCTCTGGCTGAGATTTCTCTGATTTTATCGGTTCCTCTGAAATCAAACTCATTTTTACCAACATTGCTCCATCTCCAGCTCTTTTACCAAGTCTGACAGTTTGTGTAAAACCGGATTGACGATGAGCAAAGCTGGGACCAATTTCTTTGATTAATTTATCAATAACTTCTGTATCTGAAATTGTAGAAACGATAACTCTTTTCGAAGCTTCACTCATGTCTTTGCTTTTAGTAATTAATTTATCGACCATGCCTTTAATAGCTTTAACTTTTGTCTCAGTGGTGGTGATACTTCCCTGTAAAAAAAGAGAGCGGATTAACCCTCGAAAGAGGGCTGTTCTTTGATTTTTATCTCTACCAAGATGCTTACCATAAACTCTATGCCTCACGCAAACTCAAGCCCCTTTCCTCAATCTTTTGAGAAATAAGATTTAAAGATTGTACACCTAAATTCTTGGCTTTTAAAAGTTGTGCACGTGGAGTAGAAACTAATTGTTCTACAATGTCAATATCAATTGCTTTTAAGGCATTGGTAATTCTAACAGGCAAATCCAATTCTTCGACAGAGAGTTTTAAAACTTCATTAGGTACTGCAGGTAAAGCTACAACTTCTTCTTCCTGATTTGGTTCATAAATTTGTCTGAAATAATTACTTAAAATCTTGGCAGATGATAGTAAAGCATTTTCAGGAGTGATTGTGCCATCAGTAATAATATCTAAAACCAATTTATCTAAATTTGTGCTTCGACCTACTCTGGTTGGTTCAACTTTATAAACGACAGATGTAACTGGAGAAAAAATTGAATCAATTAAAATTGTACCAATTTCAACAGTATTTTTAGCTTCGGCCATAACATACCCCTGACCTTTTTCAGCTATCATTTCAATATGAAGCTTAGCTGATGAACTGTTTAAAGAAGCAATAGGTAAGGTAGGATTCATTATTTCTCCATTACCTAAAGTATCAATATCTCCGGCTGTAACCTCAGTTTTTCCTGAAGCTTTTAAAGTTAATTTAATTGGTTTATCAGAAAAAATATTTAATCTGACTTTTTTTAGATTTAAAATTATTTCAGTAACATCTTCTGAGATACCGGCAATAGAGGTAAATTGATGAGAGGCTCCATCAATCTTTACAGAACTAATAGCTGCACCTGGAAGACTGTTTAATAAAATTCGTCTTAAACAATTTCCGATAGTATGACCAAATCCACTTTCCAGCGGTTCCAGAACAAATGTTCCTTCCTTGTCTGTTTGTTTAATTGTATTAATTTTTAAATTTATCATATACAGCTTATCTACTATAGTATTCTACTATAAGTTGCTCATTAATACCAGTCTCTGCTTCTTCCCGACTTGGCATACGCAAAACCTTGCCAACTGTAGCTTTTCTTTCCAGCCACTCTGGCAAGGTAGTTTGAGCTTTTAAACTCTCTGAAACTCCAGTATTATCTAACATTTTATCTAAAATAGCAACAGTGTATCCGGCTCTTACCTGAAATGAAGGAATATTAACTTTTTTATTATTAACCATAATATGCCCATGAGACACGAGTTGTCTGGCTCCGGCACGGGAAGGAGAGAAACCAAGTCTGTAAACTGTATTATCCAAACGGGTTTCCAAAAGCCCAATTAAAGTACTGCCTTTATTGCCTTTTTTCTTAGCCGCCATTGCATAATATTTGGAAAATTGTCTTTCTAAAAGACCATATATTCTTTTTGCTTTTTGTTTTTCCCGAAGTTGAATACCATATTCAGATGGTTTGCGTCTGGATCTGCCAACATGTACACCCGGTGCAACTGCGCCTTTTCTTTCGATAAATGCAACATCTTTGGCAAAAAGAGCTACACCTTCTCTTCTACTTAAGCGCCTTTTTGGTCCTGTATATCTTGCCATTAGACTCTCCTTTTCTTGGCTGCTCGGGCGCCATTATGTGGGATAGGAGTCACATCAGCAATCATAGTAATATTTAATCCGGCATTGCGTAAAGCTCTGATTGCAGCATCCCGACCTGATCCCGGACCTTTTATATAAACTTCACAGGCAGTCATTCCAACATTTTTAGCTTTAGCAACCACATGTTCAATAGCAGTAATTGCAGCAAAAGGTGTAGCTTTTCTGGTCCCTTTAAAACCGGAAGCTCCGGCACTACTCCATGCTAAAGCATCGCCTTTTTGATCTGTGAGTGTGACTAATGTATTATTAAATGTTGCTGTTATATAAACTCGGCCGGATGGAACCTGTTTAGGAGCATTTGCTTTTTTAATTAACTTTGTTTTAATTTGTTGTTTTTTTGCCATATATTATTGTTTAGCTGGAGCAGTTTTTGCTTCAGCTTCCTTTCTGACAGTTCCCACAGTTTTTCTTTTTCCTCTTTTGGTTCTGGCATTTGATTTTGTTCGCTGACCTCTGGCCGGCAAACCTCTTCGATGCCGAAGTCCCCTGTAAGAACCGTTATCTTCCAATCTTCTGATATCCTGATTTATTTCCTGTCTTAAATCTCCTTCAACTTTAATTTTATCAATTACTTTTTGAATTTTACCTACTTCTTCTTCCGTTAAATCTTTTATTCTTGTACTTTCCAAAACTCCGGCTTCTTTTAAAACCACTTTTGCATTGGCTCTGCCTATCCCAAAAAGATAGGTTAAACCTATATCAACTCTTTTTTCATCCGGTAAATTAACTCCTGATATTCTTATCATATTTTTATCCTTGGCTTTGTTTAAGACTTCCTAGTCGCAAGCGAAGGCATCCTTTCATCCTTGCCTTTGCTTATGGCGCGGATCTCTGGGACAAATGCAATGCAAAATCCCCTCGCGTTTAACAATTTTACAAAACTTACATCTTGTTTTAATACTTGCTTGTACTTTCATAATTTCTTAATTTCAAGCTCTGCTTATATATTCTCCTTTGTCATTCCGGACTTGATCCGGAATCCATATAGATCCTGAAACAAGTTCAGGATGACATAAAACGTCATTTTAGCCTAAACGTGATCCTTGCCTTATTCAAATCATATTTTGGGCTCATTTCCATTTTTACTCTATCCCCTGTTAGTAGCTTGATATAATGCATACGCATTTTACCAGAAATATGAGCCAAAACAATCTTACCAATGAGTTCAGGTAAATCTTTTGAATAATCAATCATTACCCTAAATAAAGTATTGGGTAAAACTTCTGTGATTTTTCCCTCTACTTCAATAATTTCATTGTTCATAAAGTCTGATGAGTAATTTTACCAAATTTAGCTTCAAAATGCAACGCACCATAAATTAACTAAATTTGCCTCCAATCTGTTAATATTTCTGCCCCTTTTTTACCCACAATTACGCTCATTTCAAACAATCCACCCAAACTATGATCTGTTGTAATTACAGTCCAATCATCGTTTGCTTCACAAACATCTCCATTTCCCTCCGCATATATTACCTCGATTGCTAAAATCATCCCTCTTTTTAATTTTAATCCGGTTTTTTCTTTACCAAAAGTGGGAATCTCCGGTTTTTCATGATTATTTGTGCCAATACCATGTCCGGAAAAACTTTGCACCACATTATATCCTGCATTTTCTACACCTTGCTGAATACTAGCTGATATATCCCCAATCCTTTTACCCTCATGAGCCTGAGTAATTGTTTTCCATAAAGTTTCTTCTCCCACTTCTAAAAATCTTTTCTTTTCGCTCCCAACTTCCAACTCATCACTTCCTACTATTATTGACCATGCCGCATCAGTATGCCACCCCTGATAAATTGCCCCCACATCAATACTTAGCAAATCTCCGGATTGTAATTTAATAGCTCGGGGTATTCCATGAACTACTTCGTCATTTACAGTCAGACACGTTGTAAAATTATATCCCGGAACTGTTTTAAAAGAAGATTCTCCTCCATTTTTTTTAATCACATCCTCAGCGAGTTTATCCAATTCAAGTAAAGTTACCCCCGGCTTAGCATTTTCTATAACAGTTTTTAAAGCACGTGCTGTTAATATTCCGCTTTTTCTTAATAATTTTTGCTCAACTTCTGTTTTGATAATATTATTACTCATTTATTTTTTCCTCAATTTCTTCCGACACTTCTTCTTCGCTTTTTTCTCCATCTATTTTTAGTACAATACCTAAATTTTGATAATGATTTATAACAGCTGAAGTTTCTGTCTGAAATATTTCTAATCTTTTATTAATTGCTTCTTCTGTATCATCAAATCTTCCTCTTTTAGTCAGTCTTTCCGTCAGTGTTTCATCAGACACTTCCAAAACAATTACTTTATCAAATTGAGGATCAAAATATTGTAATTGATCTAAATCCCGGGGGTATCCATCAAAAATATACCCAAAAGGACAGGAAGAATTTTGCACTTTTTCTTTTATTAATTCTGAAGCAATCTTGTTATCAATCAGAATTCCTTTTTCTAAATCTTTTTTTAATGTTTTTCCAATTTGATTTTCTTCTAAAGATTTATTTCGAAAAATCTCTCCGGCCCCAATAAAGCAAAGACTTAATTTTTTGGCTAAAATTTTTGCCTGTGTTGTTTTACCGGATCCGGCCTTACCGGTTATTAAAATCCGCATTATTTCAAAAACCTCTCGTAATTTCTCTCCACCAGTTTACTTTCAAATTGCTTGGCAGTATCTAATACAACTGAAACGACGATCAAAATTCCGGTTCCACCGATTGCCAAAGTTGTAATACCGGTCATTTGCGAAGCAACTGTCGGCAATATTGCCACAATTCCCAAAAATACTGCTCCGGCTAAAGTTATTCTTACTAAAATATAATTAAGATAAGTCGCTGTCGCAGATCCCGGTCTGATACCGGCAATAAAAGCCCCTGATTTTTTAATCTCGTCAGATATTTTGACAGGATTAAAAATTACTGCAGTATAAAAATATGTAAAACCAATAATTAAAAGAAAATAAGTTATATTATATGTTAAAGAACTTACCTGAAAATTAGCTACCAAAAAACGACCCACAGTCTGTAACGGTACAGACTGCAATTGGGCTAAATACTGACCGGCAAAGGAGGGAACCAACACTAAAGACACTGCAAAAATAATCGGTATCACTCCTGCCTGATTAACCCGGAGAGGTAAATAGGTTGATGATCCACCAACTTCTTTTCCTCCTAAAAATCTTCTGGCATAATGAACAGGAATCTGCCTTCTTGCTTCATTCACAAAAACAATACCCGCAGTCACTATAATTGACATACCCAAGAAAATAATTACATTAATAATTTGTTGTGAATCAACGACAGACGCTGTTTGAAATAAGGCAACCGGCATACTGGCAACAATTCCGGCAAAAATTAACAGTGAAATTCCATTACCTAATCCGTATTCAGTGATAAGTTCCCCGAGCCACATGGAAAAAATGGTTCCCGCTACCATAGTAATAATAATTGTTAACATACTAATAGGAGTTACGTCAGTGATCACTCCTTGGTTTTTAAGTAAAGTAAACATACCGATTGATTGAACAATTGCCAAAGGCACTGTCAGATATCTTGTATATTGGTTTATTTTTTGTCTACCGTATTCACCTTCTTTAGACAAAGCTTCCAAAGATGGAATAACCATAGTTAAAAGCTGAACAACGATAGATGCATTAATATAAGGATTTAATCCTAAAGAAATAATTGAAAAATTTGCTAAAGTTCCTCCGGAAAAAATGTCAAGTAATCCTAAAAGTTGATTACCGGAAAATAATGATTTTAAGGCATTGATATCTACGCCACCGGCAGGAATGTGAGCCGCAATACGGTAAACAATAATAATGAAAGTAGTGATAATAATTTTTCGTCGAAGTTCCGGAACTTTTAAAGCATTGATAATTGGGGCAAGTAAATTAGTCACAAACAACTTTCCCTCCAGCTTTTTCAATTTTTGCTTTTGCAGAAACTGTTGCCGGTAATTGAATAGTTAAAGCCACTTTTATTTCTCCATCTCCCATAATCTTAACACCAAATTGATCGGCTTGACCTTTGGTTAATAATTTTTTCTCTACTAAACTTGCCAAAGTCACTGTTGAGCCGGTTTTAAAAACAGCTAATCTTGTTAATGCTAAAGGCACCATTTTTTTAGTTTTTTTTGTATTTCCCAAACCTCTTTTAAAAGGTAATTTTTTATAGAGAGGTAATGTTCCTCCGATAAATCCCAAACCAACTTTTCCCCTGGCTTTTTGTCCTTTATAACCACGTCCGGCAGTTTTATCTCTTCCGGAACCGATACCCCGACCGATTCTTCTTTTTGATTTGATTGTAGTTTGTTCTAAAGTATGTAATTTCATTTATTACCTCGGTTCTTAATTAGTTTTAATTTTTTCAAAGCTTCAAGTGTGGCATAAACATTAGATGCCCGGTTACTTGTACCCAAAATTTTAGAAACAATATCGGAAATTCCTGCAGCTTCAACAACCACTCTAACTGCGCCTCCGGCAATAATTCCGGTTCCGGCCGGAGCAGGTTTTAGTAAAACTTTAGCTGCTCCTCGTTTAATAAGAATTGAATGCGGAATAGTTCTATGATCCACAAGAGGCACTTCAATTAGATGTTTTTTGGCGTATGAGGCAGCTTTTTTGACTGATGCTTGTACATCAGCAGCTTTACCCAGTCCCACACCAACATGACCTTTTCTATCTCCGACTACTACCAAAACAGAAAGAGATCTTTTATCTCCGCCTTTAGTTTTCTTAGAAACTCTGTTGACTTGGACAACTTTTTCTAAATATTCTGATTGTATATTATCTGGATACATATTTTAAAATTTAAGACCTCTAAGTCTTGCTCCATCAGCTAATTTTTGTATTCTTCCGTGATATAAAAAACCACCACGGTCAAAAATAACCTGAGAAATATTTTTCTTCAAAGCAAATTTTGCTAAATTTTCTCCAACTTTTTCTGCCCGCTCCATCTTAGGGCTTTTCTGATCCATTTTCAAATCAGATGCAGAAACTAAGGTTTTGCCGGAGCTGTCATCAATAATTTGAGCATAAATATATTTACTGGACCTAAACACCGCAAGTCGTGGTTTTTCAGCTACACCAATTAAGTATTTTCTAATGCTTTTGTGTCTTCTGATTCTTTTGCCTAATTGTTTCATTTTGCTCCTGTTCCTACCTTTCCTGCTTTTCCGGCTTTTCTGCGAATATATTCTCCGGCATATCTAATACCTTTACCTTTGTAAGGTTCCGGTTTTCTGACATTTCTAATTTTAGCAGCAATCTGCCCCACTAAATCTTTATTGATACCGGAAACAGTAATTTTAGTATTTTCTTCAATAGCAAATTTAATTTCGGGAGGGGCAGAAATTTCTATTGGATGTGAATATCCGACATTTAAAGTCAATTTATCTTCACTACCGGAAGCTCTAAAACCAACTCCCACCAACTCTAATTTTTTCTCCCAACCCTTTTCTACACCGATAACCATGTTAGCAATTAAAGCTCTGGTTAAACCATGCATTGATCTGGATGATCTGGTTTCATCTTTTCTCTTTAATTTTACTTCCTGATTTTCTACCTCTACTTTAATTTTAGGATCAATATTCATTTTTAATTGTCCCAGAGGACCACTCACGATTAAGCCATATCCTTCCATATTAATGGTTACATTCTCAGATAGTTTAATTGGTGCATTGCCGATTCTGGACATTTATTACCACACGTGGGCCATTACTTCTCCGCCTACGCCCTCCTTTCGTGCTTTTCTATCAGTCATTATTCCTTTTGGAGTCGAGATCAAAGCAATTCCCAAACCTTCAAAAACATACGGTAATTTATGAACACTTGCATAAACTTTCCGACCCGGTTTAGAAATTCTTTTAACATCCGATACAGCAGGAATTTTTCTGGCTGTTTTTTCATCAAACTCATACTTCAAAACCAGCTTAATTTCTCTATCTAAAATTTCCAAGCTTTCAATATACTCTTCTGTTTTTAGTAATTCACAGATAGCTACAGCTAATTTTGAATAGGAAACATTGACTTCTTTTTTTGAAGCCATATATCCATTTTTTATTCTAATTAATAAATCTCCAACTTTATCGTTCATAATTTTCTTTCTTTAAACGAGAGCTGTGCTCAT
Organism: Candidatus Daviesbacteria bacterium; assembly: GCA_030648645.1. Lineage (GTDB taxonomy): Bacteria > Patescibacteriota > Microgenomatia > Daviesbacterales > UBA10151 > JAUSHL01. The sequence goes on along the minus strand of JAUSHL010000007.1, from coordinate 10,201 downwards.
CGTTCATTACCAACTCGCTTTCTTCACACCGGGAATTTGTCCGACATGTGCTAATTCTCTAAAACACAATCTGCAAAGAGCAAATTTTCTGTATACAAAGCGAGATCTGCCACACCGCAAACATCGGCTGTGGTATCTGACTTTATATTTTTCTTTTGCTTTAACTACATTACTTGTTTTAGCCATATTTTTTTAGATCAGCTTGCTGATCGCAAGCTTTGCTTATGCTTTCTTAAAAGGCATTCCTAATAATTCTAATAATTTCTTTCCCTGCTCTTTATTTTTAGCAGTGGAAATAATTGAGATTTCTAAACCTCTCATTCTACCACCAATATTGGTATTTTTAAAGCTAACTTCAGGAAAAAGAGTTTGTTCTCTCATTCCTAAACTGTAATTTCCCTGACTATCAAAAGATTCTCCCGGTATTCCTCGGAAATCTCTTACTTTTGGTAAAACTACCGAAATTAATTTATCCAAAAATTCATACATCCTTCTACCCCTAAGTGTTACCATTACTCCGACTTTGGCTCCTTTAGGTAACTTAAAACCGGCAATTGCTACTTTGGCTTTTGTTGCAACCGGTTTTTGACCTGATAAAGCAGCTATATTCTCCACAACTTTATCAATAATTTCCGGATTATCTTTCGCATCACCGGTTCCTACATTAATAACAATCTTAGTAATTTTTGGAACTGCCATATTATTTTTTATACCAAATTCTTCTTTTAATTTTGGTAATATTTCAGTTTGATATTTTTCTTTTAATCTAACCATTTTTAATTACCTCCTTGCATTTACGGCAAATTCTTGTCTTTTCTCCATTTTTAATTTCAAAACCAACTTTAGTATCTTTTTTACAACTTGGACAAACTAACATAACATTACTGATATTTACCGGTTTAGAAATATCAATAATCCCACCATCATGTTGTCCTGTTTTCTTAATATGTCTTTTAAAGGAATTTATTCCTTCAACTAAAACCTTATCTTTTTTAGGATACACCCGCAAAACTTTACCGGTTTTACCGGTATCTTTACCTAACAATATTTTAACTGTGTCATTTTTTAATATTTTCATAGTGATCATCGTCGAACTACCATACCTCCGGTGCAAGTGATGCAATTTTAGTAAAACCTTTATCTTTTATTTCTCTGGCAATTGGTCCAAACACACGGGTTGCCCGAAGCTCTCCGTCTTTATCAACAACCACGCCTGCATTTTCATCAAATTTAATATAAGAACCATCATCACGTCTGACTTCTTTTCTGGTACGTACAATTAAAACCCTAACAATTTCTCCATCTTTGATTTGACCGTTAGGATCAATATCTTTGGCTACAGCCACAACTAATTCAGCCAAAGATGCTTTTCTTTTACCGGTTCCTCCTAAAGGCTGAATCACCTGTACTGTTTTTGCTCCGCTATTATCTGCAACTTTTAAATATGATCTATGTTGTACCATTATTTTGACCTCCTGTTATCAGTTATCAGTTTTCTGTTTTCAGATTTTAGTTTTCCTGTTTTCTGTTTTTCAGTTACTGATTCACTGACCCGCTTCGTCGAAGCTTCAGCGAGGCGAGCAACTGATCGACTTTCTTCTGATAACTGAGAACCGATAACTGACAACCGATCTTCCGGCATGACCTCCGCAATAGCTTCTGCTGCTTTTTCTTTTAACTCCTCAATAATAACTGCTTCCATATTTTTACCAACTATTTTTTGCACTTGGAAATGTTTATTGCGGGACATCGGTTTTACCTGAACAATATCCACTAAATCTCCCAAAGAAGCCCCAATTTCATCATGCACTAAAAATCTTTTACTCCTTTTAAAAGCTTTTTTATACAATGGATGAATTTTTTCCCGTTCAATTAATACAACCACAGTTTGCGGTGTTTTTGCCGATACTACTCTTCCGGTTAATATTTGTTTAATTATTTTATTCATGTTTATTCTCCAGTTCAAATAACATTTGTTTTTGTCTTAAAATTGTCATCATTTGCGCTAAATCTTTTCTTTTATTTTTCACGACTTTTAGATTTGTTGCTTTACCGGTGCTTTTATCTAAAATAAGACCCAAAATATTTTTTTGAGCATCTTTGATCTTTACCAGTAAAGGCTTTTGTTCCATTTTTTTAATTTCTAAAATTTCTGTTTTTTTCATTGGTTTAACTGTCTTTTGTTATTAATCTTGTTTTGACAGGTAATTTATGACCGGCCAATCTTAAAGCTTCATGTGCTATCTCGGAAGTTACAGCTCCCATTTCAAAAATAACACTACCCGGTTTAACCACAGCTACATATCCTACCACATCTCCCTTACCGGATCCCATTCTAGCTTCAGCCGGATGTTTTGTCACCGGCTTATCTGGAAAAATTCTAATCCAAAGTCTACCTCCACGAGCAGTAAAATGAGTAATTGCCCGACGGGAAGCTTCAATCTGACGGGAAGTAATCCAACCTGCTTCCATTGATTTTAATCCAAAAGTACCAAAATCAAGTTTGTTACCACGAGAAGCAATACCACCGCGTTTACCGCGAAATGTTTTTCGGTATTTTGCTCTTTTTGGTACAAGTAGTGCCATATTAAATTATTGCCTCCCCCCGATTAATCCAAACTTTTACTCCAACATATCCGGATTTAGTTAAAGCAGGAACTGAGGCAAAATCAATATCCTGTCTTAAAGTATGAAGTGGCATTGTTCCCAAAGCTTTCCATTCACGTCTGGCAATTTCTGCTCCACCAATTCTTCCGGCTAAAAATACTTTTACACCTTTTGCTCCGGCTTTCATTGCCCTGTCAACAGCCTGATTCATTACTCTTTGAGCAGGCATTCTTTTGGCAAGCTGTTCAGCTACATTCACAGCTACAAGATAGGCACATAAATCAGGAGCCTTAATATCCATCGGAGCAATCTCTAAACCATTTTCATTTTTAATATTTAGCTCTTTCATTAAATATTTTTTAAGATCGGTAAGACCTACTCCACCCCGGCCAATTAATACTCCCGGACGGGCTACGAAAATAATTATTTTAACTTTATTACTGGATCTTTCAATCTCTACTTTTAATATTCCTGCCGGTCGAAGCTTTGCCATTAATATTTTTCTTATTTTAATATCAGAAAGTAAATATTCCCTGTAAGTTTTTCCATTACCAAACCATCTTGATTGCCAAGGTATAACTCCCCCTATTCTAAAACCAATCGGATGAATCTTTTGTCCCACGTTTTTTAAAATTCGAAATTCTAAAGAGCGAAGCTCGCAAGCTTTGCTTATATCGAAATCCGAAACAATTTTCAAAATTCAAAAATTCAAAATAGTTTTGTATTTTGTATTTTATTAATTTGTATTTGTTTCGAGTTTAGTATTTCGTGCTTCGAATTTATGCTCCTTTCTTTACTTTTTCATCACTTAAAACAATTTTAATATGACTCATTTTTCGAACATATCGCTTGACACGGCCCCTGGTTCCTGCTCTAAATCTTTTCATTTTTTGTCCTTCATTAATTTCCAAACTTTTAAAAACTAAACTTTCTCCATCAATATTTTGAGCTTTAGCATTTCCTAAAGCTGTGGCAATTGCCTTAGATAAAGGTATGGCTGCAGCTTGATCAGCAAATCTGAGTGTTAAAAGTGCCTGAGTAGGTTTTTGTTTTCTCACTAAATCTGCCACGAGTCGTAGCTTTCTTGGTGAATTATGTAAATTTTTTTGTATTTGTGTTATTTCCATATTAAGTTTTTGTTACTGATTTTTCAGTCATTTTTCCATGTCCTCTAAAAGTACGAGTCGGAGAAAATTCTCCTAATTTATGTCCGACCATTCCTTCACTGACAAACACTGTAATAAAGTTTTTACCGTTGTGCACCAAAAAAGTATGTCCGACAAAGTCAGGAGAAACATGACTAAATCTGGCCCAAGTTTTAATTGGTTCTTTTTTACCGGTTTCTTTTTGCTTCATTATCTTCTCTAATAATTTTGCATCAATAAATGGTCCTTTTTTAAGCGATCGTGACATATATTTTTTTGCAAAGCAAAAAATCAAGCTTTGCTTATTTTTTCCTTCTTTCAATTATAAACTGATTAGTATATTTTGTTTTATTTCTGGTTTTTCCAACAGCCGGTCGACCATAGAAAGTCATTGGTTTTTTTCTTCCTACCCCTGATCTACCTTCTCCTCCTCCGTGAGGATGTGATCTTGGATCCATGGCTGTACCACGGACTGCTGGCCTAATTCCCATATGTCTCTTTCTTCCGGCTTTTCCATAATTAATATTTTTCCATTCCTCATTGCCTAATACCCCAATTGTGGCCATTGCCTCCAAAGAAACCATTCTAATCTCTCCGGAAGGAAGTTTCAAGTGTGCAAAGGAATCCTGTTTAGCTTGTAGTGTTAAAGATGTACCGGCACTTCTGCCCATTTGTCCGCCTTTTCCGGGAGTAAGTTCAACATTATGCATCATGGTTCCAATCGGCATATTTTTGAGTTTCATCGCATTTCCAACTTTAACTTCCACTTTCTCTCCAGCCTCCACCTTTTCTCCAACTTTTAAATCTTTTGGAGCTAAGATATAACGGAATTCTCCATCTGCATATTTAATCAAAGCAATGTCAGTATTTCTGTTTGGATCATATTCCAAAGCTACGACTGTGCCTAAAACTCCGAATTTATTTCTCAAAAAATCAATTGCCCGGTATTGTCTTTTATGTCTGCCTCCCTGATGGCGTACAGTAATTTTACCCTTTGATCGTCCGCTGTGTTTTTGCAGTAATGACCTTAAAGCTTTTGGAGCATTTTCATTTTTCCCGGCTCTTTCTATTTTAGAAGCAAATCTTCTGGTTTTTGTTTTTTCTTTATACTGAATTAAAGCCATTATTTACTTCCTTTCTTTTTATCTGTTTCTTGTTTATTCTTCTTGTCTGAAGACTGAGAGCTGATAGCTGACGACTGTTTTTCAATCTTCACTTTTGTACCTTTAAGTAAACTTTTCTTTTCTTTTACTGAGTCTGCTGTTTTGACCTCAACTTCGGCAGATTCCTGAGCAAATAATCCAATTGTTTGACCTTTCTTAAGCTGCACCATCGCTTTTTTAAATCCGGAAACAGTAAAATAACCTTTTCTGCTTCTTTGAGATTTTGTTTGTGCTACAAAATTTGCTGTTTTTACAGATACGACTTTGACATCAAATTTTTCTTCAACAGCTTTTTTGATTTCATCTTTTCTGGCTAATTTTCCAACCAAAAAGGTAAACACACCATCTTTGGATGCTTTATTTGATTTTTCAGTAATAATTGGTCTTTTTAAAATAATTTTCATAATTTTGTCTTCAAAATTTCAAGCTTTAGTTATTTTTCCTCCCTTGATTCTTCATTCATAATTCTTAATTCTATTTTTTTAACAGCTTCCTTAGTAATCATTAAGGTTCTGCAGGCTACTACTGAAAAAACATTTAATTGTTCCGGAGCAATAATTTTTATACCTGCTAAATTTTCAATTGATCTGATTAATTTTTCATTAGCTCCATCGGCTATAACTAAAACATTTCTTTTATCTATTTTGCTTATTAAATTTTGCATTTGTTTAGTTTTACCGGTACTTTTTTCTACTCCGGAAAGACCTAAAACTTCTCCCTCTAACACTCTTGCCGATAAAGCAGAAACTAAAGCCTGATGCTTCATTTTTTGTGGTAAATTTAATATAACTTTGCGGGATTTTGGACCCAGTGCAATACCACCACCAACAAAGATTGGAGCGCCCAATGATCCATGTCTGGCATGACCACTGCCTTTTTGCGGACCTTGTTTTTTAGTTGAATAATCAACTTCAGATCTGGTTTTGGTGTGTCCATGATGTGCTCTTTGATTATTAAAATAAACTCTGACTGCTTGTGCCAGTAATGGTTTGTTTACTTTAACTCCAAAAATTTCTTTTGGCAATTCTAAATTAACTGATTTAGTTCCTTCCAAGGAATAAGAAGACACAGAAAGTGAGACACTCTTCACCTTACTTGATTTTGTCATCGCGAGATCGCCTTTGGCGATCGTGGCGATCCCTGCCTTGCCAACAGACAGGTCTTTCTTGAGATTGCTTCTCCGGCTTGTGCCAGATCGCAATGACACATTATCTTTTGTTTCTTTTTTATTCTTTGGCATCTTCAGTTCCTTTCTCTTCACTTACTTCTTCTTTTACCTCTGGCTCATTTTCAGCCATAGACTGACCAACCTCTGGTTGGGATTCCCCTGTCTCTTTTGGCTCATCTGATTCTTTTGACTCTTCCTTGCCCTCCATAGCTTCCTCGGCCTTCGTAGCCACTTCGGCGAAGGAGGCAGCGTCGGAGGGTTCCTTTTCCTCAGGAGGAGCAATATAGCCTTTAATTCTTCCTAATTTTGTTATAGTAAGTAATCCTCCCACAGCTCCGGGAATCCCACCTTTTACAACCATTAAATTATTTTTTGGATCAACAGAAATTACTTCTAATCCTCGAAGTGACACCTGATCAACACCCATGTGCCCGGCCATATGTTTACCTTTATAAACTCTACCTGGGGTTGTTCCTGAACCAATTGAACCGGGAGCTCGGTGTCTGTCTGATTGCCCGTGAGTTTTTGGACCTCCGGCAAAATTGTATCTTTTCACTCCCCCTTGAAATCCTTTTCCTTTAGAAATTCCGGTAACTTTTACACTATCTCCGGCAGAGAAAACCTGATTCACTTTAATTTCCTGACCAAGTTTGATATCTTTGACTACTTCATCACTACTCACCCCGCGAAGCCTTGGCGAAGTGGGGACTTCTCTGAACCATCTGATTTTTTTATCAATTCCAGCTTTAGCAGCATGTCCAATTTGAGGTTTTTTAACTGATTTTTTTGTGCCCATCCCTAATTGAATTGAGTTGTAACCATCTTTGCCTGTTTCACTTTTAATTTGAGTAATAAAATTAGGATCAATTTGCACCACAGTCGCTCCAACTCTTCTCCCTCGAGCATCATATGTTGAAGTCATATTTTTTTTGATTCCTAATAATGTATTTATCATAATCTTCTCTTGTCATTGCGATCCGGCACAAGCCGGAGAAGCAATCTCAAAAACCCATTAAAAAGGGTCGAATCCTCGACCCAGTATTTCGCTTTTTTTGAAATCGCCGTATCACCTGTCTGATCCGACTTGTCCCTCCGTAGCTTTAGCGAAGGGGGACGCGCGATCTACTGAAATTTTTTAACTTCCAAAATCTACCACTTCATGGTATGGGAGAATTGTATCATGATCTGAGCCTAGAATGCAACTTCGAACAATAACCGTTTTATTTTGTAATTAATGCAGGTTTTAATAAGGGTATTTCTCTCGACTTTGACAAAAAGCTACTAAATGTTGGCTGGGGGTTAAATTTAGGAGGATGATTATATAAATTGACTGCTTCTTCTGCATCGGCAATACTAATCAATCCACCAGAAACTTTTTTATGAAGATCAGTATAAAATTCTGCTCTGGCTAAAATTGCAGCATCCTGAGCACTTTGATCAGTTCTTCCAAAAAAACTGCGTATTTGCTCTTGTTCTCTATTGAACATCCTCCATAGTTGTACTACGCTTTCCTAAACCTTGTCAATTCAGCAAAAACTTATTACCCCATAAATTTTAGATACCAATGTATTCTTCCCATTCACTACTCTTAAGAATTTCTGGAATTGGTGATTTTTGTGATTTTAACCATGCTCTTAATTTTTGATGATTTGGATAACCTTGTTCTTCAGGATTGGTAAATACAGTTAATGATTCTTTTAATGATTCAAATTTTTCAGTTGTTAATGTCATTTTCAATTCTGAATAATAAAAATAAAACATAAAATGATTTAACTCATGTTTTAAAATATTAATTTGTATTTCTGGTGTAGCTTTACAAACTACTGCAATCCATCTTTTATTATAATTATATGGACAGATAGGTGCTGTTGTAAAAAAAATTGTAATTTTTTCAAATGGAAATTTATTATTAAATAAAGTTTCTAATTGTTCAATTATTTTTTTCTCTTCTTTCTTCCAAACTTTTGTTAAAAGCTTAGCTGATTGTTTATATAAAAGCTGATTGTTTTTATAATTATTTTTTAAATATTTTCTGATTATAACTTTTGCCTGTTTAGTATTTTTAGCTGATTGCAACTGCTCTTGAAAATCAATAGGATATTTACTCAGTAATTTTTTTTGCATATCTTCTCTACCATGCTTTAACCAAGCAAATTGGTAAATGGAATTCATGTATATATTTGTATCAATTAATAAAGAATAAACAACTCTAATTTTCATTCATTTTTGTATAACTAATCATATAGTTCCCTCCAAATTTAAACCACACAAACAACACACCAAAAAAATTTTCCTAATAACATCAAATAAGATGTCCTAAATATTATTACTATCAATCAGAACTAATACAGCCACCTGAATCAAAACAATCACAGGTTTCTTGACATGATAAACAACTTGCATCACAACTATCACAAGCTATTAACATAGCCGTACTTACTTTTAAATCTGGATTGGAAAATAAAGCAACTATTCCAGGAGCCAAGACAGTTTTGTCTATTCTTGTGTTGAATATTTTTTCTGAATCGTAAACAGCTAATCTTTCCATATTTTCACCTCCTTTCTTGTATTAAACCTTTTTCTTTTAATAATGACATCGTTGTAAATATTTCGTTGGTATTATTTCCTAATGCTTGGGCTAAAGTTAAAGTTGTAAAAGTACTTAATTGATGTTTATTAACTAAATCATATAGATTTTTGTCGACAGTGAGCCATTTTGCTGAATTTTTATACAAAATTCCTCCAAAATCCTCTGGTCTGCTTTTGAGACCTTTAACAAAAACAAAAGTAGCCTCATCATCTATCTGTTTTATCGGTACTGATTGTTTTTTTAGTGGTTGTTTTTTAAAATCAGATATTGCATCTGGAGCCTGTAGATTATGAGTTAGTGCAAAAGCTTCTGATCTACAACCACCACCACATGAATAACGATAAAAACATTCTTGACATTCATTGGGAATAAATATATCCGTTCTCCAAGGCTCAAGATTTTGCCATGCTCTGTTGAATGACCCATTCTCACTAATCAAGCCATATTTTTGACTAGCATGAGAACACGGTCTTATATTATTATCAAAACCAATAGTGCAACCAGTTTTTCCAGCATTACAATTATGATGCCCAAATATATCTAGCTCTTCTTGAGTATCAAAAGCACAATATGGATAAAATTCAAGGGAATTAACATCCAAACCTAATTCATTTTTAGCTTTAATCAAAGAGGTAAGCATTTGATGAAAACTATCTCGAGATAAAGCTTCTTGTGAAAAATCTTTATTATTAATGGGGACACAAGCCTTGGTAGCAGAAAAAGATTTAATACCTAGTTCTTTAACATATCTTGCTGTATCATAAATTTGGTCTAAATTACTTTCGCTAACTACCATATTTACGCTTAAATCAAAACCTTCATTCATAGCAATGTGCATACCTCTTATTGTATTTTGTTGTGCGCCTTTTCTACCTGCTAATTTGTCTGCAACTTCTGTATTAGAGGACATTAGAGAAGTAAGGACAGATTTAATACCTAAATCTTTAATCTTTTTTGCATAATTAACAGTCATGAATGTTAAATTAGTATTTAATGCTAAATCTACCCCAGCTTCATTTAATTTTTTAATAAAAGGGGTTGCAGATTCAAAAACGCTCAGAGGTTCTCCACCAGTAATAGTTACATGAAAGACATTGCTGTTAATTATTTCTGATGAAGCAGTTTCAAATTTATTTATTAAAGCTGGATCGTCTAAATCTGGTGGGTTAGTATTCTTTTGCCAAAAATTATAACAATGTATGCATCTGTGATTACACCAATCAGTCAATTCCCATTGCACAACTACTGGTGCAGATAAAGTTCTAAAAAATTTTCTACCTATATCGGGTTGGCTACTGGAAACTGCATCTCTATTTTCCATTTTTAGTAAGGTCTTCTATAGATAATTTGTATTGTAAGTATTAAAGAGATCACTGTCAATGAACTGTTGTAGGTGAGCTAGCGGATCGTATACACCTTTCAGTTAGAATTAAGGGTCTTAGATATATTAAAGCGGCATTTAAACTTGCCGGCATTACATCACTATCTGAGCTGAAAGGAGGTATAGATGAAAACTGGACAACAACTA
>JAUSHL010000027.1 GCA_030648645.1 Candidatus Daviesbacteria bacterium | reverse complement strand
TTTCCCACTGAGCCACTTCGGCAATTATTCTTGAAGTGTCTCGCGGTCAACTATGTTTCCCACTGAGCCACTTCGGCAATTATTCTTGAAGTGTCTCGCGGTCAACTATGTTTCCCACTGAGCCACTTCGGCAATTATTCTTGAAGTGTCTCGCGGTCAACTATGTTTCCCACTGAGCCACTTCGGCATACTAACTTAATGATTTTATCAGATTTTAGGGATTGTAGCTACTTAAGAATTTGATTTCTGATTTTGTTTAATATATTTTAATCTCCAAGCTCTGCCATTTCCTTTATTTAAATTTCTAAAATGGGGTGTTAGGGCATGACAATTTGGACAAATTAATCTTAAATTATTCTCAATATTATTGCTCGAATTTCCATCAATATGATCTACCTCTAACGGTACTTTTTTAGTAATAGGATTTTTTTTATGCCAACTACAAACAGAACAACTTTTCCCATATTTTTTAATTAAATAATGCTTAATATGTGCAGAAAGTATTTTAGTGGTAATACCCTTATTACCATTTTCTAGACCTGATTTCCAGTTTTTTATGAATATATTATATCGATATAAATTCTGACATTTAATAGAACAGTATCTATTATCAAATCTATTCAATTTATTCTTACAAGTCTTGCAATAAAAAGATTTTTTAGGACGATTTAGATTATTCACAAGAGCAGAGCAGTGACTACTACAATATGATTTGGGATCATAAGGTTTTACCTGAAAACTATTTTTACATTCCGGATTACGACATTTCCTTATTTCTAATGGTTTTTTCAAAGAATCAAACAGGCCTGTTTGCCAATTTTTACGAGTTATTTCTGACTGCTTTTGTTTATATTGAGAATTATCATAAAAGGCAGGGCGCATTACTTCAGATTATCCAAATTAAAACCGAATGTCAAGAAGTAAATAAATTATTATGAGCCGGTGGTCGGGTACGATCCGACAGGTCTTTGCTTTACAAAAGCACTGCATTATCCATTTATGCTACACCGGCACTGAGTAATATTCTAACAAATTGGGATGGGAAAAGAAAATGAAAAAGAGATTGCTTCTCCGTCTTCGCCGGATCGCAATGACAAAAACATACTAAAAAATCCAGGTCGAGATTTCGACCTGGACAGGATTAACTTTTATAATATCTACCCATTAGATAGTTACACGCGAAGCGGAACTATCGCAGGGTTAATAATATCTACCCCACAAAGCCGTATTTTGAAGGTTTTTCCCCTGATTTTCAGGTAGGTACCCTATAAAATATTATTCAGATATATCAAGCGATATGTCCTCTTAATGTTCTACCTCGGGCCCCCTTAGTAGGTTAACGATGGAGGAAAAATGTCTCCAAATTTTAAACGTACAAAGTAGGGTATTTGATCAGCCTTTTAGCTAGATCAAGGAACTATCTACTGTCATAAATAAATGAATATTTATAACACAGTTAGAGTACTATTTTTTAACCCATTTGTCAACCCGTCAAATTTTAAAAAATTTGTTCGGGTCAAGTCCCCAAAACCTTAATTTGAGGCTAAAAAGGCTTTTTGATAGGGGTTTTATATAAACCAATTTAACTCGATTTTGTACCTCTCGTCAAATGGTTTGAATCCATTAGAATACATTGGATATAGAAAATCTCTCTTGCCAAATTTCATTCAAATTATTAGAGTAATTTTATGAATCAAGATGATTTAAAGAAGCTGAAAAAGGTAATAAAAGATGAGTTAAGATCAGTTAAAGAATTAGTGGAAATCACTAAGAAAAAAGTAGGTGGTCAAGAATTATCTTTACTTAGTACATCAAGCAATGTAAGAACAATTAAAGAGCAAATATCTGTAATGAATGAAAAATTAGACGAGCATTCAGTAATTTTGGAAAAGCTTACAAAAACTTTAAGTGAACATACAGATTTATTAGAAAATCAGATTAGACCTTCCGTAATTACTACAGAAACACAAATCAAAATTTATGCAGATATGTACAAAGTCAATAATAGTAATGGTAAAAAGCCGGAAAAAAGAATTGAAGTTTTAAAAGACCAATCCGGAATTATCCCTCCTCCGGAGTTTACTTTGGTAAATACTCAGTAATTTTAAATTTAGCTTTAAAAAAGTCTTAATGGTACTCCTAGAATTGAACCAAGTGCGTTAACTAGTAGACTTATTATCAGACCTAAAATTGGTACTCCTGCAATTGGGACAAACCAAAGAAAAAGAAGTATAAGCATTCCATACTTTTCCAAACTTTGGTACTGGATAGCTAATTTTGTTGGTAATCTGGACATCAGAACTTTTGAACCATCAAGTGGGGGAATTGGTAGTAAATTAAATATTCCCAAAAGTAAATTAATAGTAACAGTGAAACTCAATATTTCAAGAATTAAGAGATTAGCGGTTAGTGGTGATAATAAGATATACAGATGGTAAATTATAGTTGCAAAAATAGCTAAAGCAAAGTTTGATCCAACTCCTGCCAAAGATACGTACAGTTCACCTTTCCTTATATTGGAAAAATTCAATGGATTTACTGGAACAGGTTTAGCCCAACCAATAATGAAACCACTGCCACCTGGAAACAATAATCCTGATAGTATAAGCATAGTTGGTACCAAAATTGTGCCAATTGGATCAATGTGGGGGATGGGATTTAAAGTTAATCTCCCAGCATTTTCTGCAGTCCTGTCACCAAATTTTAAAGCCATGACTCCATGCATGACTTCATGAATAATCACTGAAAAAAGCAAAATTACTATTGATGAAGCTATTAAAACTGGTTCCATTTAGAAAATTATATGAGATTTTTCTTAAAAAGTATAGAAGGAGAAGAATCGTTGCAACATCGGGGACTACCCCCGATGTTGCGTAGCTAAAACATAAATAATACCAATTTAGTGGACGGTTATTCAATGAAATGGTACGCACGTAGGGGGACGCCTTATGTGCGTGAATGTGCCTATAAGATTGTAGACTGTACTGAGAGAATGTTTTGGGGTATGATTTAGACATGAAAAATCCCCAGGAAATAATTTCTACTCTTAAAACCGAACTGGAAAAAAATTCTAAAATTATGGGTTTGGTTTTGGCAGGTTCCTATGCCAGAGAAACTATTTATAAAGCAGATCCATATTCAGATATGGAAGCATATATTATTGTAGAAGATGATCAGGAAGAAGAATTACAAAAAGAATTACCGGAGATAGTGAAAAATTTAGGTACAGTTGTTTTTTCCTATCAAAATCTTTGGGCAGGATTTTCCACAGTTTTTGATGATTTATTTAGATTAGAACTACCTGTAATTAAGCGATCAGATATTTCTTCCGCATTTTCCCGACCAAAAGCTCAGGAAGTTAAAATTATTTTTGATAAAACTGCAGGAGAATTGCAAAAAGTTTTGGATCAAAGACCTGAAACCTTGGATTTTGAAAAAATATTTCAGGATCAGATAACCCATTTTTGGTATATGGCAATTTTGGCTGTCCAATATTTTAAAAAAGGGGAAATTTATAACAGCAGAAATGCTTTGCAGATTTTACAATCAAGTTTAATTAAATTATTTGAACTTTTACAGGATCCAAGTATTTTACTTTTAGAGACAAACAAAAGGATAGAACAATTTTTATCTCATGAACAAATAGAGATTCTTAAACAATTAAGTTCATCTTATGATCAAGATCAAATCAAGAAAGCCCTAATTAAAATTTTATCTATTTTTTCTCAAACTGCTCAAAATGTAGATAAAAGATATCAATATAAATATAACCAAGATATAGAAAACCAAATTAAGCCTAAATTAGAAAATCTTCTTAAGAGGTAATTGGCTGGGCTTGTTCAATAAATTGCTTAAAATTTTCCAAATCTGATAGGGTAGCTTCTCTGACTTTTGTTCCAACAGGAATAAAAACACCTTCATTTAGATCTCCTATAGGTTGGTTTCTGTATGTTGTAAGGTTTCCTGGCTGATTTTTTCCTAGACCAAGATAATAAACTAAAGTAATGGAATCAGGAAAATTTCGAATTTTTATATGTATTTGGGCTGATTTAAAAGCTGGATGATCTATAGTTTTTTCAATAATCTCTTTTCTTCTAAAAAATCCAATTTTTTTCATAATTTTCTCTTCCCAATCATCTCGAGAAGTTAGAATTAATCTGGCTGGACTTTGAAAAGGAAGAATATCAATGATATCCATATGAGATTGAGGTCTCTCTAACCATTTTTCCACTAAAATAGCTGGCAGATCAAAACCCCGAGATTTGCCACTCCATCTAAATGGAGGGATTTCCATTAGTTTTTGATCTATTATTTCCTCAATTTCAGTTCTTAACTTTTGTTCTTGGTCAATCATGGTAGGAATGATAATACTAGTTGATCTTAAAAGCAAATTTTATACCAATTTAGTGACGTTCGTTCAATGAATTGGTAATTGGTACGCACGTAGGGCGTCCCCCTATGTGCATGAATATGCCTATAGATATAAAAAATATGAGGTTTTATGACTAATTTGCAATTTGCAAGGTGGATTTATGGATTTAATCTTTTTAAAGCTGAATTTAATTCTCTATAAGTATAACCTGTGTCAGTTATCTCATCTGCACTTGAACCCAAAAGCGGAAGAATTTGTCTAAAAGCCTCTGTGGCTACAATTTCAATATCGAATTGAGAAGGAGTTTCACAGTGTTCCGGTGGGATACCAATATTGGCTTCTCCTATGTAATAAGCTCCAAACTGATCTAATCCAGATTCCATAGATGAGCTCATTCTATACCCAAAAACTCCAATTTGCAACTTTCAATCACAATTTTGGGTTCAAAATATTTAACGAGTCCGCCACTGGTGGACGAGTTAAATTAATTTAGCACAATTTTTCATATTTGCAAGATGTGGGTGGAAATGGTATAGTTGACAACATGTTAACTTGTCAGATTTGTCAAAAAGGGAGCAGAAAAATTGCTTATTCCCGTCATAAGAAAGGTTCATCCGGAGCCGGAGGTACTTGGGCTTTGCGTGCTCCAATCCATCAAAAAACCCAAAAAGTAAATATTCATCATTATCAAGGCATGAAACTGTGCACAAAATGTCAAAGAGCAATTAAAAGTCAGATCCAACCTAAAAAGCAAACGACAACTCCAATTACTTCCTAATTTTAAATTTTAAATTTTTAATTTTAAATCAAATCTAAATTTTTAATTTTAAAATTTTAATTTCCTTTAAAATTTGAATTTTGGATTTTAAAACTAATATGATTAAAACTTTAAAAACTAATCATGGAACTGTAACTTTACCTTCTTTTTTTCCGGATGGGACTTTGGGGGTAGTTAGGGGCGTTGATTCGATAGATTTGGAAAATGCTCAAGTTGAAGGATTGGTTATCAATACTTTTCATTTGATGACCAATAAAATTGATCAAAAGATCAAAAAGTTTAAAGGAATCCATGGATTTATGAACTGGCAAAGGTCAGTTATTACAGATTCTGGTGGGTTTCAAGTCATGTCACTGGTACATGATCATCCTGAAATGGGTAAAATTAGTGATCAGGGGATTACTTTTAAATGGAATGGTGAAAAAATACTTTTAACTCCGGAAAAATCCATTGAATTTCAACTGAAATTGGGGACAGATATAGCCATAGTTTTGGATGATTGTGTAAGACCGGAGATGGGATTAGAAGATCAAAAGAAATCAGTGGAAAGAACTATTTCCTGGGCTAAAAGAAGTAAAACTGAATTTGATCTTCTAGCCTCCCAGGGGACGTCTGGGAAGGCTAAACCTTTGCTTTTCTCTGTAGTGCAGGGGGGAAATAATAAAAAGCTGAGGAAATATTGTGCAGAAGAATTGATTCAAATTGGTTTTGATGGGTATTGCTTTGGAGGTTTTCCGGTTCAAAATGGTAAATTTTTATCAGAAATAGTGGGGTATGTGGCAAAGCTTTTACCGGATGATAAGCCTAAATATGCTTTGGGAGTAGGAAAACCAGAGAATATTGTGGAGTGTGTCCAATTTGGCTATCAGATTTTTGATTGTGTGATACCAACTAGAGAAGCAAGACATCAAAAGTTGTATATTCATGAGGGCAAATCTTACTCAAATATTAATATTGGGAGGGGAATATATGTTCAAGATAAAAATCCAATTTCTAAAAATTGTGATTGTCATACCTGTAAGAACTTTTCCCGAGCCTATTTACATCATTTGTTTAAAATTAAAGACTCAAGCGCCTTTCGTCTAGCCACAATTCACAATCTTAGATTTTATTCAATGTTGATGGAGGCTCTAAAATGAAACTAAAAACAGGCAGTAGGTGATGCCTTACAGGTTATAGGATAAGATAATACTCAATTCCCGCATAAACTATAAGTTTAAATGTTTTTAATTGGAAAAGTGGGGTAGCCCCAAAAGTTTATGGCTCCAATCTTTTGATATCTTTGATTTTATCAAAATCCTTGTCAAAAGAATAAATACCTTTGATATTTTTCTTTTCACCACAATAAGCTGCTAAATAAGCATCAATAAAATCAATATTGTAAGCTTGATAAATTTGCAAACTTCTGCTTAACAGTTCTTTATGTGCCTTAATTGAATCCAAATCTAAAAGTGATTGAAGTTTTTCTAAAATTTCTAATCTTGTTAAATGATAAAAGGAATCAAGTGTCCAGACCAGTTCTGCAATCACTATATCAGTTAATAACAAAGTTGTTTTATTGTTTTCCAATAATTTTCTAACAGCTAATGCTTTTTTGGGGTCATCTTGAATAAGATAGCGAACAATTAAATTAGAGTCAATTAGCTTGTTCATTAATTCTGCGCTGTTTTTCTGCCAGCATTTTCCCAATGGCTTTATAAGCAACTTTTTTATTATACTTTTTTTTGGTTTTTAAAGAACCCATTAAATCTAAGAAATTAGGACTTTTTTTAAGAATAACATCTTTTCCTCTTTCTTCAAACATAATTTTTTCTCCAGGTTTCAATCCTAGTTTGAGCCTGATAAATAAAGGGATAGTAGCTTGACCCTTGGAAGTGACAGTGGTAATAAACATAAGTAATACCATGTTATCAAAAGTATTACTTTTTGTCAATCCTTCAGTAAATTCAGGATTGACACTGAGTTGATCGAAGTGTCAAGAGTAATACTTATTTTAAATATTTGATAGGAAAATTGGGGTGACCATTTAAGAAATCTGCTAATTTTACAGCCTTTTTGCCTTCCATTTGAATTAAAAATTTGTCGTTCTGATTTTCTGTTTCTGTCATCCCTGGCTTGCCCGCCCTGAGCGAGGCCGAAGGGACCAGGGATCCAGAATCCTGGATTCCTGCTTTCGCAGGAATGACAGTAGAGGGAAGGAATTTTACAATTTTAGCTTGTCCTGAGCTTGTCGAAGGATTCCATTTGGTCCAGACTGTAGGCCAGGGATAATAGGCGCGGATCATGCGATCTAATTTGTTCGGAGTTGGGAGTTCAGAGTTCGGCGTGTTAATGTCGAAGTATCCATCTTCTTTAGTAAACATTTTAGTAAAAGTAGCTTTCTCATGATCCTGTTCTTGAGGTTTAATTTTCCCAGAGACCCTTCGACTTCGCTCAGGGCGAGCAAAATCCGGAATATTTTTAACCAAAAGTTCTGCTCCAATTAAAAACATTTTTTTACTCAAACTATCAAAAGTATCTGTGTTTGACAAGCTAATTTCCTCTGTTGCAATAATACCTCCATGATCCATTTTATTATCAACAACTAAAATAGTAACTCCGGAAATTTTATCACCATTTAAAATTGCAGTTTGGATTGGTGAGGGTCCCCTGTATTTTGGTAAAAGTGATGGATGGATATTTAAGGAACCAAATTTAGGAATATCCAAAACTGATTGGGGAATAATTTTGCCATAGGAAGCCACTATGAATAGTTCTGGGTTCAGAGTTTGGAGTTCGGAGATAAAATCAGCATCAAGTTTTTCTGGTGTTAGAATTAATATGTCATCCCGAACTTGTTTCGGGATCTTGTCTAGATGCTGAAACGAGTTCAGCATGACAGTTTTGATGAAGGTTTTAACGGGACTTGGAGTTAAAATTTGTTTTCTGCCAACTAATTTATCCGGAGCAGTAACCACCCCAACTACTTCAAAATTTTCATTAAGTTTTTCTAAAACAGGAACAACAAATTCAGGTGTTCCGAAAAAAATAATTCTGAGTTTATTGTTTTTCATAATAGAGATCCTTCGTCGCCTTTATGGCTCCTCAGGCCATTCGACTCTGAGGTCATTGCTCAGGCTCGAAGAGATGACACTTCGTTGTAACTAAAGTGTCACCTCTTCAAACATATCTCCTCCAACTTGGTCTTTACCTGTAAATTTAAACATTCTGCCTTTTTGTTCTAAAACCCGGTCGACGAATAAAACTCCATTGATATGATCAAATTCATGTTGGAAAATCCAAGCTGAAGGACCTTTTAAGATTTTTTTAAATTCTTTGCCGGTTTTATCCTGATAAATTACAGTGATTAAAATTGATCTTTTTACTTCTCCATAATAATCAGGTACAGACAAACATCCTTCAAAATAAGTTTTTAATTTAGGGGATTTGGAAATAATTTGAGGATTGAAATAAGGATGAAATTCTTTTAAAAGTTTTGCCACAAAAAATCTTTCATCTCTGCCAATTTGGGTGGTGGAAAGTCCTACCCCTTCAGGATCGGTGTAAGACATTGCCAACTCAATCATTTCCCGGGCTATTTTTAATAACTCCGGTGTAATTTTTTTAACTAATTTTGTTTTGATCCTAAGTTTTGGATCAGGCGCTCTCAAAATCTGCATGGGTTAATTTTAGCATTTTATAAGCTATTTTTCCAAATTAGATTTGAGTTTAGGCACATAGGGCGTCCCCCTACGTGCCTACGTGCGCTGACGTGCGTAATTTTAAAAAAGATTGACAAATAAATTGACAAATAACTTGGAATGTATATAATTCTTGGCAATATGGCAGTTATAGAAAATCTTGGCAATATGCCTGGGTCACTCTCGGTTACTGATAAAGCTATAATAGAAGGAAAAATGCAAGAAGGAAGGATTTTTCCTAATAACAGCAATGGTTATTTTGCTCCAGATGGATCATTTGAATTTGTAATTGCTGGGTCAACTGATAATTTTTATGTTATCAAAATGTGGAATATAGACCTTTCAGGTCTTTGTGATCAGAATCACCGTCTTAGACTTGATAATACTGCAAAAAAAATAGTAGTTTTTCAAAAAGATAACCCAAAAATTAACCCATTAATTATTCAATCGAAAAATATTAGGATGATTAAAAAATCTGATTCAGGGCTAACTGTAGTTTCTGAAGGTGGTTATGTTTTACCTCCTCCGATTGACCAGATGTGTAGGATGAGTAGAAGAACTTACGCTGCAGAAGCAGTATTGGAAGAAATTAGAATGGGAGAATCAAGCAAATTATTTAGGGATACACGTTATTCGTTTGAACGTGTGCTTGATCCTACATTAGTTGGCAAAGTGGTGAAACAAATATCTTTTAAGCTTTTTAATGATGATGACAGAGTAATTTCTTGTGAAGGAAAGTTCGTAGAACGAGAGAGAGTTTTCCCATTCATATCCCAGAGTATAGTTGATAATTTTTACCGCTAAGCAGCTTCTTTTTTGAGTTGCTAGAGTCTCCACATAGAACAGCACTTCGTTTTGCTCAGTGGTTCTAAGTGGCTCCTTGCTCTTTTTTTTAGCTGTGCAAGTCGCCACATAAGCCATCTATTCTCCGCCTGCGGCGGATCAAGAGGCTTGAGTGGCGTCTTTCTTAAGTTGGGAAAGACGCCACATGAACACTCTCCCTTTGGATCTGGCATTGGTGTAGCCTTTGGTGTAAGTCAAAGCTTCTTCCAAAAGTGCTCTGGGGTATGTTTTGGCAAGTTTTATGTACAAAGAATAATGTTTGGTATCTCCTAAAGATTCTGCTAAATATACTCCATAAACCTGAAATTCTGTTGATAAATTTTTAGGTCTTTCCGGATGCTTTGTCTCATCAATTATTGTGCCAATTCTTTTCATCTTTTTATTACTTTTTCCTGTTCCACCTCGGAGGAGCCCCTTCGACTTTGCTCAGGGTCACCATCCGAGGAGGAACTTGCGCTTAGAAATTAAAAATTTATTTCTCCAACTCCTTCAACTTCTCTTTTGCCTCCAGATAATTTGGTTTAAATTTTATTGCTTGTTGTAAAGCCTTAATTGCTTCCTGATTTTTACCATTTGCACTTAAAATAACTGCTTTATTAAATAATAGTTTTGGATCTGTGGGAGAAAGTAAAATTGTTTGATCTAAGGTTTGTAAAGTTTTATCCATAAAGCTTGGATCTAGTGCCGAAAGTTGATAATAAGTTCTGATAGCCGTCCGGAAAAGTGAGGTATTGTGAGGATGTTCTTGCAAAAGCAAGTCAGTTTGTTTGTCTGCCAGACTTTTTAAATTAGAGGAAGCTGTGGCATCTTCCTTGCCAAAAGCGACGGCGCTGGATGCGGCAGCAAAGGCAAGTTCACTTTTATATAAAGGTTCCCAAGGATTTAAAGTGGAGGCTACTAAAAATTTATTGTAAGCTTTTCCGGGACTTGTATCATTATATCCCTGTCCTTCATTATAATAAGTATCAGCGAGAAAGTTTTTGCCTACAATAATTATTAGAATTCCGGCAATAATTAAAATAATAGTTTTGGCAAATGTAGTGTGTTTAAAGATAAAATTTAAGAATGTAGGGGCAGACCTACGTGTCTGCCCTGAACCTGTAATCATAAAAGCCAGAGCGGGAAAAAGATAGAAAAAGAGGGCAGTGATAACTACCGAAAAACCAAAGAAATTTTGAATCAGGTATGAAATATAGGAAGCAAGAATTAATGTAACAAGTAGGATGTCATTGCGATTCGGCGAAGCCGAAGTGGCAATCTTGTTTGGAATAGCAGATTGCTTCCCATTCGACTCGCTGCGCTCGCTCAGGGTAAACTTTTTCGCAATGACAAGGTGTTTAATACACCAGAAGATAAATGTCCCGATAATCAACATATATGTTCCAAAACCCACTATTCCAGTAGTTGCCAGATAATTTAAGAATTCATTGTGAGCTTTATTGTATAAAAAATCCCATTCAGAAGTTAGATTATGTGCCACAGGTCTATATTGATAATAAGAATAGGCAAAGGTTTCGACCCCTGAACCCAAAATTGGATTGTGTTTAAAAATTTCCCAAGCCCCCTGCCAGACAATTAATCTGATTGATCCTGATTCAGTACCACCATTTTCCAGTTGAGTACCGGATGGTCTGATATTGGTTGTCAGAGATGGCCGGGAGGGTGGAGCAAATTTGGAAATCAATTTAAAGTCTGTTAAAGCAGAACCAAAAAGGAGATTGATTAACAGAAAGATTAACAAAATTGTCATCCCGTACTTGATACGGGATCCAGACGTTCTGGATTCCTGCTTTCGCAGGAATGACACGATAAAAAATGATAAAAATACTGCCATTCCTCCGATGAGTCCCAAAGTTGCACCGCGGGAATAGGTGAAGGTGAAAGCCATGTAGAATAGAATTAAGAATATAGAATAAAGAATTATGGATGATTTTTTAGTACTGGTAAGCAGAAAATACAATGCAGGGAATATTAACATGGCAAGATAGGCTGATAACCAATTTGGTTGTCCCAGTGTTGCAAAAACTCTGGCTTGAACATCCTGCACCCAACAGGAAGCATCAAAATTTCCTGTTAAAATTAAACAGGATGGGGAAGCCCCAAAATGTTCCGGAATTGCCCAAAGGGAAACAATAATCCCACCAAAAATTCCGGCTTTTAAAAAATTTAGTGCATCTTCTTTGGTAAAATTTGAAACCAATGCCCAATATAAAATTAGATAAGAAATTAAAGATAAAAGTCCACCATTTGATCTTGAATAATATCCCCAGATTGAAACGTGCAGGTCTATCGAAAAAATAGTTGATAAAATATTTGCTCCTAAAAATATTAAAAGTGGAATATCTAAAGGAGTTTTACTTATTATTATTTTTTTCTGATCAATCATTTTCAAAAGCCAACAAGCTGTAATAACAATAGTTAGCAAATAAACAAAAATCATTTTATTAAATTCAAAAAGTTCAGAAGTTTGGGGCAACCAGATTAAAGGAGTTAGGGCAAATAATAAGTAAAATGAGTAGGTTAGGATTTTGGATAACATTAGTAATTTTAAAATTCAAAATCCAAATTTTAAACCAATTTTAAATTTTAAAATTAAAAATTTAAAATTTGATTATCCAATCTTACCATCCCTGCTTGTACAAGTGAAGTATCTTTGTTAAACTCAACCTGATGTTTGATAAATTTTGGAGCCTTGTTTCTTTAGATATTGGTATAGATTTGGGTACAGTTAATACTCTGGTTTTAATTAAGGATAAAGGAATTGTAATTAGAGAGCCCTCAGTTGTTGCCCTTCATCGAAAAAGTAAGCAAATTGTGGCCATTGGAACTGAAGCCAAACGCATGCTGGGCAGAACTCCTTTTGCCATTGAAGCAATCAGACCACTTCGGGGTGGAGTAATTTCTGATTTTGATTGTACAGAGGCAATGTTGAAAGCTTTTATTCATAAAGTTCATCAAACCGGCAATCGCCGGTCTTTTAAAATTCCCAAGCCCCGGGTGGTGGTAGGTATTCCCTCAGGAGTTACCGAAGTAGAAAGAAGGGCAGTGCAGGATGCAGTGCTTTCTGCCGGAGCCCGTGCTTGTTATTTAATTGAAGAGCCAATGGCGGCGGCAATCGGAGCAGGACTTCCTGTGGAAGATCCGGAAGGAAATTTAATTGTGGATATTGGCGGAGGGACAACGGAAATTGCCGTAATTTCCATGGGCGGGGCAGTGATTATTAAATCTTTGCGGGTAGCAGGAGATGAAATGGATCAGGATATTGTTAACTACATGAAGATGAGATACGGCATGTTAATTGGCGAAAAAACTGCCGAAAATGTCAAAATAGAAATTGGTTCGGCCTATCCATTAAAAATAGAAAAAGAAACTGTGGTCAGGGGTAGGGATTTGGCAACCGGACTGCCAAAATCACTAAAAATTTCCTCAACTGAAATTCGGGAAGCTTTAATGGGGACAATTAACCAAATGATTGGGGCTTTAAATGATGTTTTGGAACAAACTCCACCGGAGTTGATTTCCGATATTTTGGAAAGGGGAATTGTAGTTGCAGGTGGTGGAGCACTTCTTCGGGGTTTGGATAAAAAAATTGCTGATGAAACCAAAATGCCGGTTTATATTGCCGATGATCCTTTGACTACAGTAGTTCGGGGATGCGGAAAAGTTTTGGAAAATTTAGATTTGCTTTCTAAGATTAAAGTAACAGGGGGATTACGCTAAAATTTTCGTGCCTGTTTGAGGCGAGGCCTCTGAAAAAAAGGCGAGGCCTTGTTATCTTGTTACAGGTATGACCAGAAGTCTATAAGAGCTATGAATGAGTAGTATATACTTGATATATATTTGGTATATACTGAAGATATGATCAGGAAAATTATTAGTTTAGGGAAATATTCTGCTGTTGTGTCTTTGCCAAAAGAATTAATGAAAAAATTGCACTGGAGAAAAGGTCAAAAAGTAGAAGTTTCCTCAGAAAGAAGCAAAATTGAAATTAAAGATTATTGATTTAGTTGTTACATTTTTTATTGTTTGCAGCAAGGCAAAAGTTTACAAGGCCTCCCCTTGATACAAGTATGACTTCAAAATTTATCTGCTAAAATCTTGAGAGTTATCCGGAGAGTCTAAATATTTTTCAAATAACTCTCTTTCCTCATCAGTTACAATGTCCATAAGCGTATCAAGTTCTATCAGCAAAGTATTAGGATTTTTAATCATATTTTTAAACAATGCTGGTACATGGCTAAAATTAACTGTTCCGCCTTCTTGATCAAGATATTTTATTGGTGTTAGACCATCAGAAGCGGAATTGGCAGATAAATCAATTGTTTGATCTGTGTTTGGAATGGCAGAAAAACTGTATGGTCTTCCAAAAAATTCATTCTTTAATTCTTCTATGTGTTCCGGATTTGACATAGATAATATTCTACCATTTATATATTTTGAATTCAAAATATGTCGAAGTTTTGGTGTGTCGTGCCTGTTTAAGGGGAGGCCTTGAAAAGTTTTACTGTGGTTGGATTTTGTTCAAATAATTAGCAATAAGCTGTAATTTTTGAGCTTCAAAATTATCGGGAATTTTACTTAAGGTTATAACATCTGCTACTCCGTCTTTGATTAACTGGATACGGCAGAAAGCTCTACCATTAGGCTCAAAACCTTCCATTCTTAATAATTCTTCCTCTCCTCGATGAAGAAAAAAATTTCCTTTCCACAATTCGTTATCATTATCAGTGTTTTTTGAAAAGGAATAGTTAATAGGGGCTCTGCGAGGACAACCTCTACCGTCTATATAAGTTTTTTCAAAATTGACTAACCATTTGCCAAGATCTAAATATCCCTGGATAATGGATTGTGCCCCATCAGCTTCTGTCAATCTGCCGGTAAAATAACCTGCATGGCGTGGTCGATATATTTCTGCCTGTAATGCAAAAAATCCCCCAAAAGCCATTTCTACAGGAACATGTTGAGTCGTTTCTGCCCAAGTTCCTCCAATACTATAAAGCTGTCTATTGCCAATGCTTTCCTTAAGTTCTAAAATTTCACTAACTCTTTCAGAATTTGCCATAGATTAAGCTGTCATAAATTGCCGAATTTGATTGTGAAGTTTTAATGTGGCAGTTCTAGCTGCTTCAGCAAAATCTTCACCTTTTGAAGCAAAAATAATACCACTAGAAGAGTTGATGATCATTCCTTGACCTTTATCATCTGGAGCATATTTTAGTGTTTTTTCTAAATCTCCACCTTGCGTTCCAATTCCGGGAATGAGAAAGGGCATATTTCCAGCGAGTTTTCTGATTGGAGCAAAAGCTTCCGGGTGAGTTGCTCCTACAACTAAAGCTAAATTTCCAGATTTATTCCATCTTTTGGCAGCTAAAAATGCAACCATTTGATAAACCTTGGGACTTGCTTTTTTAAGAATTTCGTCTAATTCGTAATATTCTTCATAATCTAACAAGCCTTCTTTGCGGGCTTCCAGAATATTGATAGGCATGTCCTGTAATTCTTTTGATCCCGTATTACTGGTTTTGCACAGTATCACCAAACCCTTATCTTTATAACTCGTAAATGGACCAAAAGTATCCCCTCCCAAATAAGGATTAGTTGTTATAGCATCAAAATCATAATTTTCAAAAGCCATTTTGGCATAACCCTTATTGGTGTTACCAATATCAGCACGCTTAACATCTCCTATAACTGGAATGTTGGGGTAAGCTTTATGAATATAAGAAACAATACTTTTTAAGGCGAATAGAGAGTTATGCTTATCTTCAAAAAAAGCACTGTTTGGTTTATATGCACATACAACATCAGCAGTAGCATCTACGATATCTCTAAGAAACTCATAGGATGCCTCTGTTCGGATATTAAAATTAGTAGCTCCTTGTGCTTTTAATTTGGGAACTAAATGAGCAGGTATTTTACTATAATCTGCATCCAAGCCAATACAGACAAATTTTCCTTGCTCCCAGTTATATTGAAGTTGTTCAGTGAAAGATAGTCCTGCTGTTAGTACTTTTTCCATAAATATAGGATAACTAAAAAGAATGTTAGTAAAAACTTTACCTTCTGTCAATACCTCCTTGCTATGTTACACGAAATCTAAAAAGATACACATAAACGAAGTCTCAGATGATACAAAATTCTGTCATTGCGAGGAGGGTCGATTTTTCGACCCGACGAAGCAATCTTATCTATTTAAGAGATTGCCACGCTCTCCGGCAATTGC
>JAUSHL010000016.1 GCA_030648645.1 Candidatus Daviesbacteria bacterium | reverse complement strand
GCCCCTGTAGCTCAACTGGATAGAGCGCTTCGCTTCGGACGAAGAGGTTTGCGGGTTCGATTCCTGCCAGGGGTACTTAGTGAGAAGAGCGCGTAGCTCAACGGTAGAGCAGTACCCTCTTAAGGTATTGGTTGAGAGTTCGAATCTCTCCGCGCTCACTAGTTAACAATTGTTAAAAATAGATGAGAGAAATTAACAGGAGATGATTAATTTATCCTTTGATCTGTTAAAATAAGTAGTATGCTATGAGTACGGAAATACAATTAACACCAGAACAAGAGGCCAAAAAAGAGGCTTGGCTAAAAAGTCTTGCTGATTTTATTGTTATTGCTAATGGAAAAACATGGGCTGCTGATGGAGCTGAAGTATACCCCCACAGACCGGGATACAAAAGACTTCAATGGCCTTATCCAGAAAGCAAAATGTCAGAGCAAGATTTGAATGATTATAAAGGTTGGGAAGATTGGCGGCTAGAAGACGAATATACAGGCTATTTTAGAGCCCCTGGAATGACTACTATCTATTACAAAGATCAGCCAGCTTGGACTATGCAATATGGCGGACATGGACAAACAGAAGGTTATGAAGATGGAGCAAAGCAAACCTATGAATTTCTAAAGTCAGCCTTAAAACAAGTCAGCCCTGAAATGCCATTTAGGGGACCAAAGGAATATATGGAAGGTAATAAAAATATGAATTTTCATTACTTGAAGGAGATATTACTGATTGTTTATGGCGAGAAAAAATTATCGAAGATGGTAAATTAACTTTTACCCAAACAGGATTAGCTGGAATTGTGATCCAAAGAGACTCAAGCAGACAACCAGCGAAGCCATGGGATTTATAAGGATAAATTAAACTCTTAAAGCATTCGTAGAAAATTCATGTTAGAATATACTCACCGAATGATCCTTGTGGTGAAAGTACCTTACTGTTAGGGAGCGAATGTTGACACCAGATTTGGTGATTCATCTAGGCCACAGAGATCGATTTCGTAGTTGCATTTTGTCATTATTTTTGATAATATAATGTTGTATTTCCAAAAGAAATACATTTGATTTGCTAATTCCCCCCAGTTCAACTCGAGCTGGGGGTTTTTATTGCTTAAAACCATAAAATCATCTAAGATAAAATGGTGAAGAAGAAAATTCTAGTCCAGTTTGATGGGAGTAATTTTTACAATAAAGTCAAAAAGATTCTACCCCAAGTTCATTTAACAAACTTTGATTATCATGGCCTAGCTAAGCTATTAGTTAAGAGTGATCAGTTCCAAGTAGTTTATTATGTTGGCGAGATTAGGCAGTATGAGGGCAATAAAAAGTCTGAGATGCTTTATTCAAATCAACAAAAGCTGTTTACTCACCTAAGAAACCAAAATATTGAGATTAAGCTCGGTTATCTTTTAATGTCCAATGGGAAATTTCATGAAAAAGGCGTTGATGTTCAAATCACTGTTGATATTGTCCGCGGATCAATAAAAAATGAATACAATAAATTTTATCTTATTTCCTCCGACACAGATTTACTACCAGCCATACAAACCGCCAAGGATGAAAAGAAAGAAATTATCTATGTCGGGTTTGAGAATTTTATCAGCCGTGCCCTTCATAAAAACTGCTCATCCTACATGATTTTAAAGAAAGACCAAATCCTAAAATTATCCAAAAGTAAAAAATGATATTGTACTTTGCTATGCATCTTTTAAGCCAAATGTGTAAGCAAATTCTGAGTTTAGACCGTCAGCAAGGAATAATTCGGAGAATTTCCGCAGTCTGTGTAAGGTACTAGCGGGATCGCAAAATGAAATTATTTAACAAAACTAAGAATATTTATCTAACAGAGGATTTACGGGAAGCTAATTCTTTTTCTGATAAGTTGCTTGGAATGATAAAAAACTCCAACCTCGGGGGTTGGAGTTGTAGGACTAGATTTGGGATTCATACTTTTTTCCTCAAGAAACCTATAGATGTCATTATTTTGGATGATCATGGAAAGGTAGTTAAAATAGCCTCCATGTTGCCCAATAATTTATTTTTCTGGAATCCAAAATATTCTCATGTTTTGGAATTACCAGCTGGAATTATCAAAAAAACAAAAACTGAAGTTGGTGATATCTTGTCATTGCGATCCGGTGAAACCGGAGAAGCAATCTCATAAAAAATAAGCAGAGCTTGCGATCCAATGATCTTAGATTGCTTCGTCTCCTTCGACTACTTCGACTGCGCTCAGTACAAGTTCGCTCAGGACTCCTCGCAATGACGTGATTTTATTCATTTGTTATCTGAACTCAATAGAGGTATAGATCAATTTAACTCAAGATTGCAACCGCCAGCTGGCGGTCTCGTTAAATGTTCTGAACCCAAAATTATGTATTAATTGTAAGTTTGAAGAATTTTAGGTATAATATACTAGCCGTTCCGAAAGCCTAAGGCAGGACGGTTTTTTTATGGGGAATAAACCAATTTAACTCGAATTTGCAACTCTCGTTAAATGGCTTGAACCCAAATTTTATTAGATGTTTAAATTGAAGTATTTTGGGTATAAATATGAACAATATAAGAAATGTAGCCATAATTGCTCACGTAGATCATGGTAAAACCACTTTGGTGGATGCTTTACTTCGTCAATCTTCGACTAAATTAGGTAAGGAATTTACTGATAACTCTGAACTTATCATGGATAGTAACGATTTGGAAAAAGAAAGAGGTATTACTATTTTTTCCAAAAATGCCTCAGTTATTTGGGATGGAGTAAAAATTAATATCATTGATACCCCCGGACATGCTGATTTTGGAGGAGAAGTAGAGAGAGTTTTGAATCTAGCTGACGGTTGTTTACTCTTGGTAGATGCCAAAGAAGGTCCAATGGCTCAAACCAGATTTGTTTTGAAAAAAGCTTTGGAATTGGGCCATAAAATTATTGTAGTTATCAATAAGATCGATAAATCGATCTTGCGATCGTCAGGAGACGATCTTAAAACAGATAAGCCCAATCCTAGAATTCAACATGTTTTAAATAAGCAGAGCTTGACTTCGCCTGTCGGCGAAGTTAAAACCTTTGATTTAATGATCAGTAAAACACTTAATAAGGTGTTTGATTTGTTTATTGATTTGGGAGCAAATGAAGAAACTGCCTACTTTCCCGTAATTTACTGCTCAAGTAAATTCGGAAAAGCAGGTCTTGAGCCTGATTTGGATAAAATGACAGATATTTCCCCTATTTTTGATGCAATTTTACAATATATTCCAACTCCGTCCGGAGATCCCGAAAAACCATTGCAAATGCTGGTGACCTCAATTCAGGGAGATAATTTTAAAGGTAGAATTGCTACAGGTAGAATTCATAACGGGAAAATTCAAGCAGGTCAGGATGTTATGTATATTAATCGGGAAAGTGTAATGAAAAAAAGCAAACTGACATCTTTAATGGCTTTTGAAGGATTGGGTAGATTAGATATTAAGGAAGCCGTGGCGGGAGACATTGTTGCTATTTCCGGCATTGCCGAAATTACCATTGGAGAAACTATTGCTTCGATCGAGAATCCTGAGGCTCTACCGGTAATTAATATTGAAGAACCAACCGTGATGATGACATTTGGGGTAAATACTTCTCCTTTTGCCGGACGCGAGGGTGAATTTAAAACTTCACGACAAATTCAGGAAAGATTATATAAAGAAATTGAAACAGATGTAGCCTTAAAAGTGGACCCTTCGGCAACCTCAGGGTGGATTGTTTCAGGTCGGGGTGAACTACATTTGGCAATTTTAATTGAAAGAATGAGAAGAGAGGGATATGAATTTCAGGTATCACGCCCCCGCGTCATTGAAAAAAAAGTTGATGGGGTAATTTTTACTCCTTTTGAGAAGGTTTTTATTGAAGCTCCGGAAAATTATTCAGGATCAGTAATGCAAAAAATGGGGCTTCGACATGGACAATTGCAGGATATGAATACGGGAGACGGAATTGTTTCGATGGAATTTATTATTTCCACAAAAGATTTGTTTGGATTTAGAAGTGAATTTATTGCTGATACTCATGGCCTTGGCATAATAAATACTTCATTTTTAGAATATAAAAAAGATTCAGGAAATAATTTTAGCCGAGAACAAGGGTCACTAGTAGTTTTTGAAAATGGTATTACTAAACTTTATGGACTTTTAGCTGCACAAGGCAGAGGTAATTTATTTATTGGTCCGGGAACTCCTGTTTATGCAGGTCAGGTTATTGGATCAAATTCCCGAGAAGATGATATTAGAATTAATGTTTGTAAAGAAAAACAACAAACAAATCACCGGTCTTCAGGAGAGGGAGTGTCTGAGCATTTTAATGTACCAAAAGAATTAACACTGGAGAATGCTTTGATGTATATTAATGATACAGAATTGGTTGAAGTTACACCGGATAGCATCAGAATTCGCAAAACCAATCTAGGTTTTTTTTAATTTTGAGGAATTTGGAGATTAATTACTTTGTTAATATTATTTTCAATCTTCTTTCTATAAATTACATTAAATTTAGGAAAATATAAAAATGTTGCTGGGGCATCATCAAGTAATATCTTTTGAAAATCAGCATATTTTTCTTTTCTTACTTCAATATCTCCAGTTTTTCTACCATCTTCCAAATCCTTATCTATTCTGGGAGATGAATATTTAGATATATTTGTATTAGTTTGGGTGGAATGCCACAAAGGATATTGATCAGGATCTTGTGGAATTGGGATTTGGATTAAAAGAGCTTGAAAATTTTGCGGAATTCCACTTTCTATTCTAAGCACTGCATTTACTCCAAGTTCTTGCCATGATTTTATAATTGCCTCACCCAGTGCCGAAAAAATTGGAGTTGTTGTTAATGTTAATGTATCAGTTTTTCCTTTTTCAACTTTATCAAAATAACTTTTTGCCATTTCAATATCTCCTAAATAATCCTTTACAGTATCATTAAAAGCCCAGGAAGATGAAGGAATAGAAGTTTTAGCTCTTTCTTCCCCTTTTATTTCCGGAGCAGAGAAGCCCAAAGCTCTTCTGAAATTTTTATCACTTAAAATATTATCTTTAGTATTATAAACAATAGCGACGATTTTATTAAAAACCTGAATTTGTTTTACTGCAACATTAGGTGTTTCTTTATAAGATGCTACTTCTGCTACACCAATTAAACTATCAATTTCTCCAAGCTCAAAAGCAGTTCTGGCTGTTTTTTCATCCGAATAAAATTTTATAGAAACTCTTGGTAAGCTTTGATTTGAATTTTTTGGGCTTAAATCCATTTTAGTAATAAAATCCTTATTCTTTCCCTCAGATGTTAGAATATATTCCCCCAAGCCAATTAATGAATTATTTTTAAATACCGGAGTTGTTAAAAAAGATGGAAATGGAGAAAAAGAATCAGCTAATTTAAATTTAATAGTTAAATCATCCGGATAACTTATTTCCACATCAGGTAAATTAAATTTTATATCGGATGATTTAAGTTTTGTGCCATCATTCCAATATAAATTATTTTTTACTTTGAAAATATAAATTGTGGAATTATTATTAACTTCCCATTTTTCAGCTATTTTAGGTTGAGGCATACCTTTTCTATCAATTTCTACTAAGGAATTAGAAAGTAAATTAGTAACTGTAGAGGGCAGATTATTTTTTGTATAAACTCCAACAAAGCCTTCAGAAATTGTTGGTTGATTAAAAGCCGGTAAAAAAAATTTAATTAATAAAAATAAAATAATTAATAATGATAAGAAAATAAAAAGATTTCTTAATTTAAAGAAACTTCTAATATTTCCGGATAATTTCCGGAAGTACCTTTCTAAATAAGTTATAAAAATTAAGGAAGCCAGCCTTAGCTTTTTCACAATAAAATTCCTAGAATTGAAGAAAATAAAAACAAAAATGCAAAAACAATTGTTGTATAAAAGAGTAATTTTTCAAATCCTCTTTTAGTTCTGTAAAATCCTGATTCACCTCCAAAAGTAGATCCTAAACCGGAACCTTTAGCTTGAATTAAGATTAAGCAAATTAAACCAAGGCTGATAATTATTTGAAAAATTGAAAGGAAATTTTTATCCATGTGAGTATGATATCATTTTATACCCAAAATACTCTAGTTTGCAAATTCTAATCAAAATTTTGGGTTCAAGATATTTAACGAGTTCGGCAATTGACGAACGAGTTAAATTATCTTATTAACCATTTTAAAAAGTGGTGAATTAATCCAATTAGAAATGAGGCTATAACTACCACAAAAAATGGCGATAAATCCAGAGGTGGTAAGGAAAATCCATCGTAATTTAATCCTGAGAAGTAAAATGATGATATTTTAAAGGACGGAATAACGGTCACTAAAAAATATAAGGCGATTACATTAGTTAACCAGGAAAAAAGTCCGACAGTTAATAAATTTAAAGGTAAAAGAAGTATTTTTAAAAGAGGGATTAATAACATATTTGCTCCCATTAAGGCTACTGATGCAATTAATAATCCTTTGAATCCATCTGTGATTGATAATGCCGGAAGAATTTGAGTGGTTACCCAGAGGGAAACCATATTTACCAAATATGAACGGAGCAGAGATTTCATATTGTAATTATACAACATCTAAAGCATTGATTTTTCCCGTAGTTTATGATGATATGCAAGGGCAAAGCGGTGAGATTCATTTCTGATTTTTTGTAACATTCTTAGTGATAAAGAATTTTTAGATAATTTAATAATTTCTCCTTCTGGGGGGTAAATCCATTCCTGTCTTTTGGCCAGACCAAAGATGGGAGTTTCGAATTTCGAGTTTCGAATTTCGAGTTTCGCGACATTTACTTGACCACGTCCTCCATCAACTAAAATTAAATCAGGCAACGGCCATTCATTATGTTTCATCCTCCTCTGGAGGATCTCTTTCATCATTGCTACATCATTGGGTTTGGCAACTGCCGGATTAATCTTAAATTTACGATACTGCGATTTATCAATGTTCCCGTCAGTTAAAACAACCATTGATCCAACCGCCTGTTTTCCTGAAATATTGGAAATATCAAAACATTCTATTCTTTCCGGAATTTTTATTAGATTTAAATCATTTTTTATTTGCTCCAAAGATAATTTATTTTGATCTTCAATAAAATTTGGATTTTCTAAATACACCTCAATATTATTTGATTGAGTTAAGTAATTTATTCCCTCAATTGTTTTTTTAATATTTTGGGCATTTTCAAATTTCAAATTTTTAGAAAATTGATTCATTTCTGTTTCTAAATCTTTAATCACTTCTTCTTTTTTTCCATTTAAGAATTTAATCAGTCTATTAATAATTTTGTTATATTCTTTTTTACCAATTTTTCCTGCACAAGGTCCCGGACATAAATTAAGATGGTAATGAAAACATGGCCTGGATTGCTTCGTCTCCGCCAGCTGGCGGATCCTCGCAATGACGCCTGCACTGAACGAAGTCGAAGTGTCATTGCGATCCGGCGAAAGCCGGAGAAGCAATCTATTTGGTGAACCGGAACACCAAGGAAAAATTCTGCGGAGTTTCTTTAGGGTGGATTTTACAGTACTGGCTGATGGAAAAGGTCCAAAATATGCCTTAGCATTTCCTAATTCTTTTTTTCTGGCAGTAATAACTTTTGGGAAATCCTCTTTTGTAATTTTTATATATAAATAATCCTTATCATCAGTAAGTTTGATATTAAAAGGAGGCAAATATTTTTTTATTAAATTAGCTTCTAAAATTAAGGCTTCAACTTCTGATAAAACCTCAATAGTTTCCAATGAATGTATTTGAGGGACTAAATTATTTACTCTCCCACTTGTTACTCTCCCACTTGACAAGTGGGAGCACGAAAAATATGAAGCAATTCTGCTTTTTAAATCAACAGCTTTGCCTACATAAAGGACCTTTCCACTTTTATCTTTAAAAATATAAACACCCGGTTTATGTGGTGCCTTAAAATGTCTAGGGATCATATGAGGCTATCATACTCTTTTGTGAGATGATTTTCTTCTTAAATGGATCAGAAGAGTTAGTCCATAAATTGAGGCAGTTACAAAAATTATTATTCCCAATAAATATGGCCAGGGAATAAACATAAATATTGGCTTAATAATAACTTGTTTGGGAAATTTTTCACCGGCAACAGTGACTTCTATAGTATCAGTAGATTGTTGGAAACTTAAAGATGGTCTTAAATTAAATTTGTATGTTGTGTGACCTTGAGGAGGAATAGGACCTAAAGTAATAGTATTTCCACCAACTACTTTAATTTTATCTGCATTTAAAACAAGCTGTGATGAATCTAGGATAGTATTGCCGGTATTTTCAATAAATAAATTTAATGATACCGGTAGTCCTGCCCATAAAATATCCGGAATATTTAAATCAACTTTAATTTTTTCTTCCTTTATAAAATCCTGATTGGAAATTGTAACTTTCAATTCATCGCTGACTACCGGACTTACAGATGAAATCCCTTTGATAGCTAAAACAAGATGATTTAAATCAAATTTATTAAAATAATCAACACCACCGGAAGTATTTTCCCAAGTTGGATCAACCATCACCCAACCTTTTTTTTCATCATAATATTCCGGCCATGAATGTAGTAAATCCTTAGATAAAGATAATGGTCTTAAATTTTGATTTTGAGAATAAGCAAATCCATCAAGTTCGCGGGTTGGGACATTGGCGGCACGGGATAGCGCTATAAAAAGATCAGTAAATTCCATACAAACTGCAGAATTTGGATTATTTAAAATTGTGACAGCCCCTAACCTTTCCAAATTATCATCTAATCTGGTTGTATCATATTTTAAATGATCTACCACAAACCGGTAAATTAATTTAGCTTTTTCCGGATTAGATTTTGGTTCTCCATCTTTAAAAATTTCAGCTAATATTGTTTTAATTGCCGGATTATCACTTTCCCAGTATTTATCTGATTTTGTATAATCTAAAAGATTATTTAATACAGAAATATTATTATTTTTGGAATTTAAATAAAGTTTGGCTGATCCGGTAGCTTCAACTTCAATCCTTGTTTTACCTGATACTTTATACCAAGCCAATATATTTCCATCATCATCAATTATAACATTGGAAGGCTCAGGGATAATTTGATTAATAATTATATCCTGATTTTGGGTGTTTGGAGGAAGTACAATTGATTGCAAACTGGGAAAAAATGAATTATTTTCCAAATTATATTTGATATTAAAATCAAAGATTTGAGTGGTACCAAAATTAACAGATACACCGCTATTTTTTAGTTGATCTTTGTTAAAGTAAAATGTTTGTCTTTCAAAGTTTTGAGTTTGGGAAGAAGGTTTAGGAGTGATAGAAGTTGGATCACCGAAAGAAATCGGCACATTTAAGCTTAAATTATAATCAGTTAAATCTGCAGAATCCGGAATTTTTGGCAAATAAACCTCCCAAGTTTTGCCAATATTTTGAGCAAAATCTTTTGATTGGAACTTTAAGATAATTGTTTGAGTTTTATCTAAACCTGTGACTTGCTGATTAAACTTAACAGAGATGGAAGTTTTATTATCCTTATTTTCAACATTTGATTCCATTACTCCTCCACCATCTGTGGCTGAAATATTGGTTAAATTGGTTGAACCAATGGAAAGGATAAAATTTGAGGGATAATATTTGTCTGTTAAATTTTTTAAAGTTATTTTTTGGGTTACATTAGCCACTCCAGATTCATTAATATCATAAGAAACATCATATGATGTGGAGAATTCATTATCTGCAAAAACAGGTATTGAACTTAAACATAGAAATAAAAATAAAAAGAAAATTACCAACCCCAAGATCTTTAATTTCAATAATCTCATTAACTATATTCTAGCAAAAATTTAACCAATGGGCATCTTCTTAAAAAGAAAATCATATTCTTGACTTTTAAGTTTAGAATAGATTATATTACGGCTATAAGGAGGTCAAGATATGCCAGAGCGAAAATTGCAACCTATAAAAGCACATGTTATTACTGATGCAGATTGGAAAAGAATGGAAAGAGAAGATAGATTAAGAAGAGAAAATATTATTGCAGATAAAATAATGGCTGAAAAATCAAGAAGAAAATCACAAGCAACAGAAGCCTTTGAAGGCAATAATAAACTAGCGGAGGCATTCTTCAATTATGCAGTTGATCCTAACATCATAATTGAGTCTATGCAATCTGGATATCGGGAAAGAGTTGCTGAAAGAAGAGAAGTATTTGTTGAAGCCTTAGCAGACTTATTATTATCAGGAAACAGCGAAGACTTAGTCACAGGACTGAATGCAGCATTTGGAGCAATTGATAATAAAATAGAGGTATTGGCACAATCAATATATAGAGTTTCGCGAAAAGGCCTTCCATATGCTTAGTATTCATTAAAAGCACTTTTGCTAGATATTTACAATATTAAATTTCTAGCTTGACACCTTAAAGGTGGTCTCTTAAACCTAAGGTATATGCCAGGAAGAATTACTCCTTTAATTAATGGTGAGATTTACCATATTTATAACAGAGGAGCTGAAAAAAGAGACATTTTTACAAATTCAAGAGATTATAGAAGATTTTTAAAAACTATTTATTATTACCAATTTAAGGGACCTAAACCAAAATTTTCTAAATTTACACATTCCAAGATAAATACTTTTAATCCGTCGCCGAAAAATAAAATGGTTGAAATAATCTGCTATTGCTTTATGCCAAACCATTTTCATTTTCTAATACGCCAGCTTAAAGATAATGGGATATCAATTTTCTTAAGTCATATTTCAAATAGTTATACGAAATATTTTAATGTAAAAAACAAACGCGTAGGATCTCTTTTACAGGGAACATTTAAGGCAATATTGGTTGAAAGTGATGAATATCTACTACATTTATCAAGATATATTCATATAAATCCCGTTGTTTCAGGTATTACTAAGAATTTAGATGAGTTTTCATGGTCTTCGTATAATGAATATGTTAATGCAAGTTCTAATCTCTGCTCAACAGATATTATTTTAAATTTCTTTGGTTCCAGAGAAATGTATAAACAATTTTTGGAGGATCAAATAAGTTATGGTGAGGGTTTAGAAAGAATAAAACACAGTCTTCTGGATATAGATGACTGATTTTAGCTTCCCACCTTAAAGGTGTCCTCTCGAATTATTAAAACTCCCATCAATATAAGTTAATTTTTAATTTCAGACGTCCACCTTTAAGGTGGCCTCTTAAGAGGATTAATCTTCATGTATACCTCGCGAAGGTGTAAAGCTAAGGTTCTATAATACTTTTGCTAAATAGTGGCCTGTGATTGAAGATTTATTGGAAGACAAATCTTGAGGGGTACCCTCTGCAATGATTTTGCCTCCACATTCTCCGCCTTCCGGTCCTAGATCAATAATCCAATCAGTATTTTTTATAACATCCAAATTATGCTCAATAATTATTACAGTATTACCAAAATCAACTAGTTTTCGTAAAATCATTAATAATCTTTCAATATCGGCAAAATGAAGTCCTGTGGTTGGTTCATCCAATATATATAAAGTTTTACCGGTTTGTCTTTTCGATAATTCTGAAGATAATTTTATTCTTTGAGCTTCCCCTCCAGACAGCGTTGGAGCAGGTTGCCCCAATCTTATATATCCCAGTCCGACCTCATTTAAAACCACTAATTTATTTTTAATTAATGGAATATTTTCAAAGAATTTCAATGATTCCTCAACAGTCATCTCCAAAACCTCCGCAATATTTTTTTCTTTAAATGTAATTTCCAACGCTTCTCTGTTATATCTTTTTCCATTGCAGGATTCACAGGTTACATAAACATCCGGTAAAAATTGCATCTCAATTTTTATTTGCCCTTCTCCTTCACAAACCTCACACCTTCCACCTTTGACATTAAAAGAAAATCTGCCCGGTCCATATCCTCTAACTTTGGCTTCCGGAGAATTGGCAAAGAGATCCCTAATATAAGTAAAAGCACCGGTATAAGTTACACAATTTGATCTTGGGGTTCTGCCAATTGGTGATTGATCAACCAAAACTACTTTATCAATATTTTCTGTACCCAAAATTTCTTTGTGTACTCCGGCCCGGTCTTTGGAATGATAATATTCAGAAGCCAGACTTTTATATAAAATGTCATTAATTAATGTGGATTTTCCGGATCCGGATACACCGGTGATTGCAATAAATTTTCCCAAAGGAAATTCCACATCAATATTTTTTAAATTATGGGCAGTCGCACCTATGATTTTAAGGAATCCTCCACTGTCATTCCTGCGAAAGCAGGAATCTATACTAATGGATCCCGAAACATCAGCCAAAGGCTGATCGTCCTTTGGACGAAGTTCGGGATGACACATTACCTTTTTTTTACCTGATAAATATCTGCCAGTTAGAGATTTTGGATTTTTTTTAATTTCCTCTGGTGTGCCGGATGCTACGATATATCCTCCGTGTTCTCCTGCACCCGGACCAAAATCAACGATAAAATCAGCATTTTCCATTGTTTCAGCATCATGTTCCACCACCACCACAGTATTTCCCAAATCGCGCAGTCTTTTGAGGGTTTCAATTAATTTTGAATTATCTCTTTGATGAAGTCCAATTGATGGTTCGTCCAAAACATATAAAACTCCGGAAAGTCCGGATCCAATTTGTGAAGCCAGTCTGATTCTTTGCGCTTCCCCTCCGGCCAGTGTAGCCGAACCCCTGTTTAAAGTTAAATAATCCAGTCCTACATCCACTAAAAATTGTAATCTGGCTTTAATTTCCTTAACAATTGAATCAGCAATGGTCTGCTCACGCTGGGAAAGCAATGAGCCGGAAGAGCCAGATGTGCCAGATGATCTTTCAAGTTTGAAAAACCAATCAAGTGCAGTTCTTATCGAAAAATTGGTAACTTCTGAAATATTTAATCCATCTACAGTTATAGACAATGAATCTTTCTTTAGTCTTGCACCCTGACATACCGGACATATTTCCGAAAACATATATCTTTCGATCTCTCTTTTTACATATTCAGATTCTGTTTCTTTATATCTTCTTTCTAAATTGATTATTAATCCCTCAAATGTTGAGTAAAAATGAGTCATTTTACCTTCCCTATTTTTGCCTTTAACTTTAAATTCTTCTTTGCCTGCTCCATAGAGTAAAACATTCTTTGCTTCCGGTGTGAAATCTTCAATTCTCATTTTTAAATCAAAATTATGCTCCAAACCAACTGATTCAATTAGTCGAGAAAACCAAGTATCAGATTCGCCAAGATGTGACCAAGCCAACACTCCACCTTCAGCAATTGATAAAATTGGATTTAAGATAATATTTGGGTCAATTTTTAAAAGGGCTCCTAGTCCGGCGCAGACGGAACAGGCTCCGTGCGGAGAGTTAAAAGAAAAAGAACGGGGTTCAATTTCCGGTAAAGCGATATTGCATTTTGGACAGGCAAATTTTTCTGAATAAAGATGATCTTCCATTTTTTTAGGTGTAGCCGGAAATTCCAAAGATGCATCTAAAACATCAGAAATTATGACAGATCCTTCTCCCATTTTTAAAGCAGTTTCAATACTTTGAGAGAGTCTTGAATAAGTTCCATTGTCATTGCGATCCAAAGGCGAAGCAATCTCGTCAGTATTAGATTGCCACGTCGCTTCGCTCCTCGCAATGACGGTTTTATCAATTACTACTCTATCCACCACTACATCTATCGTATGTTTGTTTGTTTTAATCAACACCAAATCATCTGCTAAATCCATAATATGTCCATCAATTCTGACCTTCGAAAAACCTTTTTTCTTTAAATCCTCAAAAAGTTGGCTATACTCTCCTTTTCGATCTTTTATTACCGGCGCCAAAATCATGATTCTTCTACCTTTTTTGTCATTCCCGCGCAGGCGGGAATCTATACTTATGGATCCCGCATCATCAGCCAAAGGCTGATCGTCCTTTGGACGAAGTGCGGGATGACAAGCTCCGCTTATCACTTTTTCCACTATTTGCTCTACGCTCATTCTTGATATTTCTTCACCACAATCCGGACAATGTGGATGACCAATTCTGGCAAAAAGTAATCTTAAATAATCATAAATTTCCGTAGTTGTGCCAACTGTAGATCTGGGATTGTGTGAAGCGCTTTTTTGATCAATGGAAATAGCCGGAGATAATCCTTCAATATAATCAACATCAGGTTTATCCATGACTCCCAAAAATTGTCTGGCGTAAGAAGAAAGGGATTCAACATAACGTCTTTGACCTTCTGCATACAGGGTATCAAAAGCCAAAGAAGATTTACCTGAACCGGAAAGCCCGGTTAAAACTACCAACTTATTTTTTGGTATCTCAAGATCGATATTTTTTAAATTATGTTCTCTTGCCCCCTTGATTATTATCTTGTCTGTGCTCATAAAATTAATCCTGAGCTTCGTCGAAGGACGAAGTTATCCCTGCCCGCAATGCTACGCAAAGCGTTGCAGGCGGGCCGAAAAATATAACGACCAATTCTACCTCATTTGACAAGATTTTTAAAGGGGCTATACTTAGGCAAAACATGACCAATCTTGAGAGATTAAAATATTGTCTGCTGGCGGCTGGCATATCAGGATCCTTACTTGCTGGTTGTTCAGAAGCTCAGCCACAGGCAAGACCTACCTTTGAATTTCATCCGTTCAGAGACACGCAACTAGATCGATTCAACTTAATTTTCGACCGGGGACTCCTTGATGGAGTTAGTCATTACACAAATAAATCTAGTGCACGGGGATACTATGTTGAAGTTGATTTAGGCAGAAATGAGCGACTCTCAATATTTGAAGTTACCATACAAGATCCTATTAACACCGGTAAAACAGACCGTGTCCGATTTAATATAACCAATTATAGAACAGATTTATCACACACACTAGCTATCTACTGGAGCCAGATGATTCAAAAAGCTACGTGGGATAATCAGCCAATAAATTCGCTCACCCACATACCAGCCCAAAAAACAAATTAAGATATTTATTTAATTTCAAAGTTACATTCCCACCGATTCGACTGCGCTCGCGGCCAAGGCAATCCATGTGGTAAGCGGTTAATCTACATTGAAAAAATCACCCAATTCTTTTGCTATTCTTTCCAATTTATACCTGTTTGATCTCTCCGGTGGTAAAATTTTCCACAATGTAGACGAATCAC
Organism: Candidatus Daviesbacteria bacterium; assembly: GCA_030648645.1. Classification (GTDB taxonomy): domain Bacteria; phylum Patescibacteriota; class Microgenomatia; order Daviesbacterales; family UBA10151; genus JAUSHL01. The sequence continues at coordinate 108 of JAUSHL010000016.1, read as the reverse complement.
CTGAAATTCTCCTGAATGGTTCTATTGCTTCTGTTCTATAAAAACTAACATGTATCAAACCTGCACTTTGCAAGTATTCACTAATCATCCCAATTGCTAATAATTTCT
>JAUSHL010000011.1 GCA_030648645.1 Candidatus Daviesbacteria bacterium | reverse complement strand
AGGTCGCCTCACGGCTACCATTCACTCCATATAGAACGCTCCTCTACCACGCCACCCCGATAAATCGGAATGACATCCAAAGCTTCGGTAGCAAGTTTAGCCCCGATTAATTGTCGGCGCCACACTCCATAGTAGACCAGTGAGCTGTTACGCTATCTTTAAAAGGTGGCTGCTTCTAAGCCAACTTCCTGGCTGTCTAAGGAACTAGACTTCCTTTAACACTTAACTTGCATTTAGGGACCTTAGCTGTTGATCTGGGATGTTTCCCTTAGGCCCGCTCCGCTTAGCCGGATCGGACTGACTCCTGGATACACAACGAGTATTTGGAGTTTGATTGGTCCGCCTCACTTTCGCTTGGCGGACCATCCAGAGCTCTACCCCTCGTTGAATTTTTTCCAAGGCTATACCTAGATATATTTCGGGGAGAACCAGCTATCTCCGAGTTCGATAGGCATATCACCCCTAATCACATCTCATCCAAAGCAATTGCTACTGCCACTGGTTCGGGCCTCCCCCCGCCTTTCGGCGGGGTTCACCCTGGACATGATTAGCTCACTCGGTTTCGGGTCTAATTCACACTCCTTGGTCCCTTCGATTGCTCTCAGGGTAAACGCCCTTTCAGGCTCGCTTTCACTACGCCTATTTGCCATTCAGCACTTAGACTTGGAGTATAAATTAACTCACCGGTTCATTCTTCAATAAGCACGCGGTTGTAGAGACTAGACGGTAGAAAATAGAATATAGATGGTAGTGTTTTGAAGATGGAATATAGAGGTTAGAAACTGAATCTATTTTCAATCTTCTATCCTCAAAAAACTATCTTCCACTTTCCATCATCTATCGTCCACTGTCTAGTCCCCACTTCCACAGCTTGACAACATACGGTTTCAGGTACTATTTCACTGAGCGTTTCGCTCTTCTTTTCACCTTTCCCTCACGGTACTAGTTCACTATCGGTCCAAAAGTATATTTAGCCTTAGAGCGCGGTCGCCCCAGATTCGCCCGGGATTTCACGTGTCCCGGGTTACTCGGGTATCTACTAAGCCAGTTTTAAATTTCGTTTACAGGGTTATCACCTTCTTTGACCACTCTTTCCAGAGTATTCAACTATCTAAAACTGATGCTATATCGTAGACCCCACAACACCTTACCCTCCGGGTAAGAAAATCCGAAATTCTAAATCCGAAATTCGAAACAAATACAAATTTTCAAAATTATAAATCCAAAACTTTTTGAATTTAAGACATTTGAATTTTGAACATTGTTTAGGATTTCGATATTCGTGCTTCGAATTTCCTTGTCCGAAGGACAAGGTTTAGGCTGTTTCCTTTTCGCTCGCCGCTACTGGGGAAATCTCGATTGATTTATTTTCCTGCGCTTAATTAGATGTTTCAGTTCAGCGCGTACCCTCCCCGCCACTATGTATTTATGACGGGGTACTCATGCACAGCACGAGAAAAACTACCTTAAAAAATTTTAAATTTTTAATTTTTAATTTTAAATCAAATCTAAATTTTAAATTTTTAAACATTTTAATTTTGAATTTCCTTTAAAATTTGAATTTTGAATTTTAAAATTCATTAGTAATTTCCCTTGTGCCATGCACAAGTGGGTTGTCCCATTCGGAAACCTCTGGATCAAAGCTTCTTAGCAGCTCCCCAGAGAATATCGTTGCTTGGTACGTCCTTCGTCGGTACTTTTGACCTAGGCATCCACCGTATGCTTTTTTGTTGAGTATTTTTTGGCTTGTTTCCCGACGTTATGTCGGGATAATTTGGCCTTCATACTTATTAGCTATCAGTCTTCAGCTTGGTCGATATTTCGACCCGACTTTGTACTGACAGCTTTTATTGTCGTATTCACATTTTAAGGTACAAATTCTAGGACTTTTTCTTTTCTACCTAGATTGAGTTACTTAAGTTACTTAAGTTACTTAATCTAAGTACAAGCTCCACTTCGTCAAGACTTCGCGGAGCACACTTCGTAGTGGCTTGCCACGCGTAGTCCCGATCTTATCGGGACGAAGTGTGGACCCGAGCGGGCTCGAACCGCTTACCTTGTCATTGCAAATGACACGTTCTACCAGGTGAACTACGGGCCCGTCTCTGTCTAAAATTCGAAATCCTAAATCCGAAAAACGAAACAAATTCAAAATACAAAATTCAAAACTTTCGAATTTCGTGCTTCGAAGACCGTTAGGTCGCAAGCTTTGCTTATATTCGAATTTAACTAAGAGGGATACAACGAGGGTTTAGATCTTCCTACAACAGGAAAATCCTGAATGCAAGGAGATTAAATATAAATTACGTTGCTTCTCATTCTTTTCTTCACTGTGGGAAAGTTTAGCAAAATCAAAGCTCCTTGTCAACCCGAACAAATTTTGCAAAGCAAAAATTGCGCGGGTCAACCCGAACAAATTTCTTTGACACTTGAAATTTGAACGGGTCAACCATGATTAAATATGTTATTATCAGACTATGTCTCAAAATAGAACTGAACCTCCTTTTTTTGGAGGATGCTCAAATCCGGATTTTAAAGATGCTAAAGCTGTCATTTTACCAATTGGTTATGAAGGGACCTCTTATGGAAAAACAGGAAGCAAGGAAGGACCGGAAGCAATTATCAATGCCTCCAGACATATTGAAACCTATGATATTGAGACAGGAAAAGATTTAGCTGATTTAAAAATTTTTACCATGGAAGGTTTAGTACCCTCAAAAAATTCTACTGCAGAAGCTATGGCTGATATTAAAGAAGCGGTAGCAGAGATTATAAAATCAGGAAAGCTTCCTATTATATTAGGAGGAGAACATTCCATAACTTTAGGAGTAGTTCAGGCAATAATCAAAAAATATCCTAAACTTTCTATACTTCACCTTGATGCTCATGCTGATCAGCTTCCCGAATTTGAGGGAACCAAAATTCATCATGCTACAGTGATGAGAAGAATTGCTGATGATTTAAAAATTCCTATAACTTCAGTTGGGATTAGAAGCATGAGTTCTGGTGAAGCAGAGTATTTGAGTAAAAAAAGTGTTCAAGTATTTTATGCGGAGGATTATCCTTTGGAATTACCTGTTGCAGAAATTATTAAATCACTTCCCACTCAAGATGTTTACTTAACTTTTGATTTGGATTTTTTAGATCCTGCCTTTATGCCCTCAACCGGTACTCCGGTTCCCGGAGGTTATAATTTTTATCAAACTTTACCTTTACTTAAAAAATTAATTGCCGAAAAAAATTTAGTGGGTGTGGATTTAGTTGAACTTTTACCCAATCAGGTCAATTATCATGCTGATGTCCTAGCAGCCCAATTATCCTTCAAAATCCTATGTTATAAATTTCGTTAATTAGCCTTGCCAAGCCAGGCTTGGGAGCCTATTATTCCTCAAGTAAATTTCCAGTAAAAAGAAATTTCTTTTCTCCAATTGATTGATTATTATTCCACATTTCAAATATTAAATAAACCTTACCATTCAAATACACAGAACGTAAGTTTTTATCCGAACCAGAAAATTGATATTCATGACCAAACCAATCACGAAAATTAGTTTCGTAGCCATCTTTTGAAATAGGTGTGGTGGTTATTACAGCACCTTTGGATTCCTTGGAATGTATATTAACAAGCTCTAATCCTCTACAACCTGTCCCACAACGTGTAGTGAAAAAAATGAAATCATTGCCCAACCAATGAGGATAACCTACCATCTCATCCCCTAAAAAAATTTCATTCTCATTCCAAGGATCAAATTCTCTTACTGCAAAAATATGCTGATTAGCAAGATAATTATGATATTCTTCCTGAGTATTACCAGTGAAAGATTTTTCATATAAAATAATTTCTTTTAAACCATCAGGGGACACTTCAGAATGAACTTTAGTAAGACTGTTTGTGTTTTGAGTTTTTAATGAAACTTCCTTTGTAAAATTAAATCTTGAAATTTTATGATCTATCTGACCCTTTAAATAAAATCCTAAGAAAAAGTTTAAACAAGCGAACACAATAAACACTATAACAATCGCTAATTTTTTCTGGAAGTCACCTTTCAAGTTCATAAAAATAAATATTACCTAACTTTATCTTAAAAGTCTTTTCAGTCGCCCATGGAGGAAACATCTGAGAATTTTCATAAGAATGAAAATTAGTTGCCCCATTTGCGGGATCCAATAACTTTCCTGAAAGAACATCAACGGCTACTTCATAGCTCTCTTCCCATTCTATTTTCCTTGTTTTTGAGCTATCACTAAATGGATCTCTTGCTTTGGTATAGGTACTTTTATTCCACATACCATCATATTGGTTCTCTTTAAGAATAATTTCCCTCACATTATAACCCCAATTTAAATTTTTCTTCTTCAAGCGGTTCAGTACCGTGAAACCAATACCAATCTTTGCTTGTTTAGATTGTCGTTCCGCTTCTCCTAAAATTAATCTAGCTAACAATATCTCTTCTGTATCGTCATTAAAATCCTTAGTCCATTCCGGATCATCAACTGTAGGAATTCTTTTGGGAATTTGTGGTTGAGTCCCAAAATCAAATAAGACATTTTCTAACGTTGGCATCCGATCAGCCCAAAATTCAATATAATGTAAACTCTGAGGAAGATTAACTGTAAAAGTTTCTGTTTCAGTTTTAGAACTATCTTTCGACAACAAGGATCCAGCAAAATGCCACAAAAAATGTTTTATACTTTTTAATAAATTTTCTTGTATATGATCATCAATAATTATTTTAACATCATCACTATCTTGTTTGCGATGAGAATAAGTAACTGTAGTTGTAACTGAACCAAGTGGCAAATTATCTAATGTCAGAGTAATCCAAGGCCTTCTGTCACCATCTTCTGCTGAAGTTTGTATATCTAACTTAAATGTTTTCTCTAAATTCAATCTGTAAATAACTAAACTTTCAAGACTGGCAGTGTTTGATAGCTGATCAGTTTCTAAAATAACGGAATGTTTACTACTTGAAAGGGCAACTACAAAATAAACAGTTTTCAATAAATTATGCAAAGTACCCCCTGAAAAAGATGCAGGAGAATCAATTAATCTATTTTTATCATTTAATTTAGGAAAGGTTTTCCCATCAATTTTAACTGTTAAATCCTCATCATCAGTGGCTTCTTTGGAAAGTTGCTGCTTTCCTTTAACTCTGGCTGAGATAACAACTAAATAATATCCAGGAGAACCAGAAAAAATAATTTCTTTTTTATTTTTAATTTCCTCTTTTTTTCGACTATCAAATACCAAGTCCATAATTTTCTCTTTTATACCCAAAATACTCTAATTTGCAACTTTTAATCATAATTTTGGGTTCAAACTATTTAACGAGACCGCCAGCTGGCGGTTGCAATCTCGAGTTAAATTGGTTTATACCATCATCATATCATAATCAAAATACCCAAATATACAGCAAAATTAAAAATCTTATTAGCTTTGCCAAGCCAGGCTTGGGTGCCTAATAACTCTTGATTTAAAATTTACAAATTGTTATTATTAAAATATGTCTGATGGCAGAGCAAGAAAAGTATATGCAGATGAAGCTTATTACCATATTTATAATAGAGGTGTAGAAAAAAGGCTGATTTTCCTAGATCAACAAGATTATAATGTTTTTCTCTCCTATCTTAAGGAATATCTCTTACCAAAAGATATAAAAGGATTAGAAAGACTTTTATTGGATCCAGATATTTCCTGTAAAGAAAGAAATACTGTTCTTAAAAAACTTCGTCTTAATAATTTTGCTGATGAAATTACTTTACTCGCCTATTGTCTAATGCCCAATCATTTTCACTTTTTTATTAAGCAGAAAAGTGCATTATCTATTGATAAGTTTATGAATTCTTTGGGTACAAGATACACAAAATATTTTAATGCTAAATATAAAAGGGTGGGGTCTTTGTATCAAGGGGTATATAAAGCAGTTTTAGTGGATGAAGAAAATCAGTTTATTTATCTTTCCAAATATATTCATAAACAGGCTTTAGCCTTGCCAAGCCAGGCTTGGATGCCTAAACAACCATCTTCTTATCCTGAGTATCTTGGGCAAAAGAAAACAGAATGGGTTCACCCAGAAGAAATATTGAGCTACTTCTCTAAAAATAATCCCTCTCTCTCCTATTCTTCCTTTGTTCAGGAAAATGATAATTTTGATATTATAGAAAATTTTGTAGAATTAGAAGATTAGTAATTTTAATTAGCCTTGCCAAGCCAGGCTTGGGAGCCTAGTAGTTTAAAAATTCTGAGTTATACTTTGGCTTGAGCAAAGAGATAATTAAGATTATGTTCTTTTTCTATGCCTTCTACTTCAACAGGCACTGTTTTTACTTTGACTTCTTTGAAACCAGCCTTCCTTAAATAATCTGCTAAAATATTTTGGTCTAGATCAAAATCAGCAGAATAAATATTTCTTACTTTAGGCAGTTCTGGAAAATCTTCTGCTTCTTTTTCCCCAAAACCACTATCCCCAACACCCTCAAAATCAGCAATAATTATTCTTCCTTCAGAAGACAAATGTTTTCTAATACCAGTAAAAAGTTTTAGCATATCATTTTTGTCCCTGCTGATAAATAAAGAAAAAGAGAGGATAATATTATCAAATTTTCTATCTCCTAAAACATCTAGTTGGTACATATCTCCATAAATACAGTCTAATTTCCCATGATTATTAGTACTTTTACAGATGATATTTTTAATAATTTCTTCTCTAGACCTGTCCTGACCATAACGGGAATCTTGAGCTACAGACTGGGCAGTTATCTGGAAAATATTTAGATCTTTTTTGCTGATAAATCTAGCTTGTTTGGGGGGATTTTGGTAATAATTAAAAAAATCCTGTAATATTTGAATGTGTTCCTTACCCAAATCAAGGGCTGTAATATGAGTTAGTTTATCTTCAATAGCTAACATATAATGAAAGTGAGTTGTACCTGCTCCTAAATTAAGGACAGTTCCTTTTTTAATAGCTTGCCTGTAAAACTGCATGATGTCATGCAGATCAGAAGCATCAATTACTGCTTTCCCCTCTTTATTTATATATACCCATTCAGAACAAAAACTTTTTCTTAGTTGAATTAAAGAATTATAACTAGGCATGATTTTTATAATTTTACGCGATTTGTTAATCTTTTTCTACCACTGATTGACAAAATTTGGGAAGCAGCTTATAATTATCGCATGTTAGAAAATGAACAAAGTTTCGATCCCTCATTTGACACAGTTGAGGCAAGAATTAAACATCTTTCGAAGATGAGTGGTTTTGAACGTAACCCATCTAATACTCCTGATTGTACTTTAGAACGTGGAGGAGAAAGGTTTGTTTCTAGACTAGTCACAAATCACAAGGATCCAATACTAAAAAAAGTCCAACAACTCTTTGAAAACACTTTTAAAAAGGAAGAAGTTTGTTCTCTTTCTGATATGAAAGATTCTATAAAGGGCATGAAAGACGACAAATCAGGAGAAACTGTTTATTACCGGGTTGTAGTTCTAAATGATGAAAAAGGTGAACTTATTTGTACCAGTACCGGCATGACTATGAGACTGAGAGATCAGAATAATCAACCTACTAATGAAGCAATTTATTTTGCCTGCTACGGGGCAGGGAAAAAAGGTGTAGGAATGAAAATGATGAGTTTGGCAAATGAAATTTTTGTTTCCAGTTTAATCAGTGCCAAAGCTGATGCCAAAGCTATAGGAGTAAATCTTATTGGCTGTATTGCTGAAGGTTCAACTGCTGGAGAAGCAGAAGGCACACTCGGAGGAGAAGCTCCAGGTGAGGCTTTTGCCAATCGCTTGGGTTTTAAAAGAGTAATGATCGGAAACAAGGAAGCCGAATATTACCAGCCAGCAATGGATTTTAACCCCGATACAGGCAAACCCGCCAAAGGCGCCGGAGCTGTACTGGAACATCCGGAAGTTATGCCTTTTGGTCCAAACCTTTCCAAAGAACAACTTATTCAGGCAGGCCGGGCTGCTTTCATCTGGAATTATTTCTGGGATGAATCAGATTTTAACAATACAGTAGCATATCAGGAACATGTAAAATATGTAGCCGGATACTTTAAAATCTTTGAAGATTCGATAAACCAGCCAGGAGAACTTGCTTTAGTCACTAAACAGGAAAGAAAAAATACTGTACAAAATACTTGACAAAATATTGTACAGATGTGGTACAATACTCGTATGAACTATCCTAATTCTAGAATTATTCCTGTTTCTGAGGCTCGCGCCAGACTGTCTGATTTAGTGGATAAAGCCTCTGGTGATAATTATTTTCTTTTAACTAGAGGGGGTAAACCAGAAGTAGCTTTAGTAGATGCAAAATACCTGGAAAAATTAGAAAGAGATTTGGCTAAAATTTACCAAAAAACCTATATTGATCCTCAACTTTTACCATTAACCAGAGAATTTTCTGATGAGGAGATTAAAAGATGGCAGGAAGAAGATCAAATTTAAAGCTAGCATTTCTAGACTCAAGCGTGCTTTTTTCTGCTGTAAATTCCCCCACTGGTGGCTCCGCTAAACTCTTTACTATTAAAAGATTAAAACTTTGTACTTCTACCTTAGTTTTAACAGAAACAGAAAGAAATATCAGAAAAAAATTAGAATTTTACCATTTAGAAAGATTTTTTATCCTTGTAGAAAAACTTACTATTATTTCTGCTGTCCCTACTAAAAAACAAATTTCCCAAGCAGAAAAAATTATTGTTCAAAAAGATGCAGCAATTTTATTTTCTGCTAAATCATCTAAATCTGATTTTATTTTTACACTTGATCAGAAACACTTTTTAACTACAGAGGTAGCAAAATTTACCCATCCAACCAAAGTCCTTACTCCAAAAATGTTCTTTCAGAAAGTTAAATCGGAAAATAACTAAATTTGATAAATTTTTTCCACTTCTTCTTCAATTTCTTTAACAGCTTTTTTACCAGCAAAGATATTTTTTTTGATCATTTTTTTACCTTGCCCACCGGCAGACAGGCCCAGTTTTTCCAAAGCTGATTTTAAAATTAAAGGCCAGACAACCGTTGCATCTTCTAAAACTTCTGTAAATTTACTTCCCAAACTTTCTGGAGCAAATTTCCCCCAGGAAACCCCTTCAGAATAAGTGCACCCGGACAGCCCTCCCCAATAAACTGGTTCTGGACAAATTCTTATTCCATAGGTAAACATCAGTGGTGTTTCTTCTTTATAAACAACTTTTTTACCTTCATGTCTATCCTTAGAAAAATCCTTAGCTCTTAAAAGATCAAGATAAGGCATTACTTGTTGAGCCCAATTTCTGGGGACTCCTCCACCAATAGTAAAAATCCCAATCTTTTTTTGTTTATCAATCATTTTTGTATAATGATCCAGATCTAAAAAGGGATTAAAATGCCTGACTGGTTTATTATGTTCAATGCACCAACTATTGTACATGCCAAGATCCAAACCCAACTCTGAATCAGTAAAAGCTGGTACATAAATAGGTATTCCTTTAAGGTAAGCACTCTTCAAAATTGCCCTTTTATTACTTTTAAGATTTTTAGCTAAATACTTTCCTATCTCTTCATTTAAAAACCTGCTACAAAGAACTTTTTTAGGATCAATCTTTTCAAAGATATCAAACAATAAATTTTCTGTATCATCTAAATTTTTTTCCAGTTCCAAAGTATCATAAACTCGATCATATCCTGTCAGGTACATTTCCTCATCATTCATATTGCGAGGTACTTTAAAATGAGTCAACCCCTGTCCTTCTATTAAACCATGAGCCATCAAAGCTCCTGTAGAGACAATAGCATGCACCAAGCCTTGATCAATCATGTCACAAATAAGTAACCCCATTTTAGCAATGGTCATAGCTCCGGATAAAGTTAAGACCACAAAAGCATTTTTGTCTTTGCTCATAGAAACCAGCGTATTTACTGCTTCTCCGACTAATCTTCCTCCAAAAGCAGTGTTACTCATGGCATCAGTGAGTTCTGAAAACTTTTTTATTTTAGATAAATCAAGTGGTTTTAAAGGAGTTAAATGATCATCATGACCGGTGCGCATATTTTCGGGAAGACGTAGATGAATTTTTACAGATTTTTTGAGACTTTTTCTATCCATGAGCGTAGCATAATTATTTTTCTAAGCCATGTCAACAGGGTTAATTGTGTAATGCGAAATCTCAATTGATATAGTTTTGCGAAATCTGAACTGAAACAATCTCAAACATTTTTTGTGTCCTTTAATTAACTACTCTTTGTCATTGCGAGCGATCCGGCAGTAGCCGGAGAGCGTGGCAATCTCTTAA
>JAUSHL010000003.1 GCA_030648645.1 Candidatus Daviesbacteria bacterium | reverse complement strand
CCCAACAGCTACTCCAATTCCTACAGCCACTCCAACTCCTATCCCAACACCTACTCCAACATCTACCCCCACCCCAAGACCTACAGCCACACCTATTCCAACAAATACACCAACTCCTATCCCACCAACCCCTTCGGCAACTGCCGAACCTACAGCTACCAATACCCCAATTCCTCCAACCAATACCCCAGTACCAACTCTTACTCCAAGACCTGAATTGGATCAAGCTACCTTAAATGGACAAAATCTTGATTTAACAGGTGGAGTAACTTTGAGCACCAATCTAACAGGTCAAGGTGGACCAAATCTTTTCAGTTTACCGCTTATTGTTACCTCTAAAAACCCAGATCTTTATCCAACAAGATACCTAACCATCAAGTTTAATTACATTGCCCCAACACCTGTACCAACATCCACTCCTATTCCTCCAACACCAACAAATGTGCCACCAACTCCAACAAATATCCCAGTACCTACAGCCACAAATACTCCAATTCCACCAACCAATACTCCTCCGCCAACTGGCGGACCAACTGTAACTCCAAATCCTTCGATTGCAAATGTAACCTTTAATGGAATAAATCTAAATACTAATGGGGAAGTGGTAAGTACTACCTTATCTGCAAGTAATTTAGATATTCCGGTAGTTGTTGTCTATTCTCAGGGAACTCAGTCTCAATATTTAATTATCAGATTTAATTACCAGGCTCCAACACCCACTCTTGTTCCGACAATTGAGCCCACAATTTCTCCAACTGTAATTCCAACTACTGAACCAACTTCCGGACCAACTGCAACTCCGGGACCAACCAGTGAGCCGACTGAGACTTCTACACCTCAACCAACTGATATTCCAACTTCCGGACCGGTTCAACTGCGAGTAACCAGTGTAGCCATAGCCGGTAATGCTCTTGATCCATCCGGTCAGAGTCCATTAACCTTTAAGCTTTCCGGATCATCAATGTTGCCTTTGGAAATTGGTTACAACACAAGTGCTCCTCGTTATTTGACTATTAAATTTAGATATTCAGGATCAGGTTCTACAACTGCTCCTGCCAATTCATTATTTGATTTAAATGCAGATAAAATTATCAATAGTTTTGATGTAGGGGCATTCTTTAATGAATGGAGAAAATTTTTGGCAGGACAAGGTGGTAGGGGAGATTTTAATAATGATAAGGTAGTAAACAGTTTTGATTATTCAATGTTAAAAAATCAAATAAGCCGATTTAACTCGAACCGGTAACCGCCAGCTGGCGGTCTCGTTAAATGGCTTGAACCCAAAATGGTGCATTTTGGGTATGTGGGAAGCAAGTGAAACAATAGAGTTGATCCTTCGACTACGCTCAGGATCAATGCTGAGGTAACTAAAGCATTGACAAACTTTTTGATTTAGATCAAAATATAAATATGGAGAGTGCAACAAGCTTTTTAGGTAAGAAACAAATTATTGGTATTGTAGTGATTATTGCAATTTTAATTGCTGTGGCAGTAGGTGTTTATTTAGTGCAAAAACAACAAAGTTTAAAAAGTAAAGCCAGTTCAACAAATTTCATCAATGCTTTTGAGATGACCAATACAAGTGGTGGTCCTACACTTGCCTGTAGCATGAGTGCTACACCAGGAGTAGCTGAATGTAATACCAATTCTTTGAATGTAAATGTGAGGGTCAAAGACTCAGCTCCTTTATTGCCATAATGTAGTACAATACAAGTATGTTTCTTTGGGATTATGATAGAAAAGAATTGGAGAAAACCCCTGGGGGAAGATTACTGATTCTGGAAAGAAAGATTAACTATGGTCCAGGGGATGAAAAAATCAAAATCTCTGAAGTTAAGGAAAATTGGGATAAACTGCATTTATTCACTTTGCCAAAGAGACTAATGGAACTTTTAATATGGGGAAAATACAATTTACCAAAGAACAGAAAATAATTCTGGATGAACTAGCCCAAAATGAATGGTTTTCTACCCACTTCTATTTTACTGGGGGTACTGCTTTAAGCTCATTTTACCTCCATCATCGTTTCTCGGATGATCTTGATTTTTTTTCTACAGAAAAATTTGACAACCAAACAATTTTTACTTTAATGGAGGAGTGGGGGAAAAAGCATAATTTTACCTTCCAATCCAGGTTTATGGAAGTTACTTATATTTTTAATCTGAAGTTTAAAGATGGGGAAAATTTAAAGGTGGATTTTGGCTATTATCCTTATAAAAGGGTGAAGAAAGGGATGGAAAAAGAAGGTTTAAATATAGACAGTCTGCTTGATATTGCTGTGAATAAAATGTTGACAGTTTCTCAAAGGACCGAGGTTAAGGATTTTGTAGATTTATATTATCTACTGCAAAAATTTACTGTTTGGGATTTAATGGAAGGGGTAGGAGTAAAATTTAAAATTAAAATAGACCCTTTTTTAGCAGGTATGGATTTATTAAAAGCAGAAGATTTTGATTATTTACCCAAGATGATTAAACTTCTAACTTTAGAAAAATTAAAATTATTTTTTAAACAACAAGCAGAAAAACTGGGCAGAAAATCCCTGGAATAATCTATGGATGTTATTTTGACCAATTATGTTTTAAAGATAGACAACTGGCACTCCAAAAAAAGCTAATTTACTGTGCCGAGATTTTTTGCAATAGCAAGATTTCTCGGCAGTTAACTTTAAATTGTAATTTTAAAATATTTAGTTATTTAGCCTCGCAACATCGGAGGTTACCCCCGATGTTGACAAATGTTGACAATGTAGTCTGTAAATTTAAGTATAATATAATTGATAGACTGCAAGATCTCTTTTACCGCCAGGTCCGTCCATGCAAACTCCACTTGGAACAATTCTTGCTGTTTTAATATATCTCAACCCTCTAATTCTAACTGAAAGGTGTATACGATCATGAAGCTCACCTACATATAATTATTTTATTTTTTGATCTGGAAACCGGCTCTTTGAAAATGAGTATCAAAAGTAGCAACATGTTTTAAGCCTAAACGGGTCATAGTTGCAAATGATACACAATCAGTAAAAGAAAGACCAGACCAGTCATTAAAAAAATACTTCCAGGCTTCTTTATCGTCAATTGTCAAAACACGTATTATTTTTAGTCCTCCCTCAAACTCCTCGAGAACTTTTTTAAAATCCTTGGCTAACTCCAACCCACATTTACTTCTAATTACTGTAAAGGTTTCATCCAGGATATAATTAGAGGTAATAAGCAAGCTGTTTGAGGATTTTAGATTCTCGAAGGTTTGTAATGCTTGTGAATGAAACTCATCTTTTTTATCAATAAAAGCCTTAAAAAAACTGGTATCCACAAACACCTGATTGTTCATAAACCGTAAATAATTTGATCATCTTCAGACAAGCCCATTGGTTTGTTTTTATAATTTTTTTTAGATAAAGACATCAATGTTTCATAGATATTTCTTCTATTTTTACCTATTTGATTTTTTTTGGGTTTATCTAAAAAGGCTTTTGACATAGCTTCCTGAGCAATCAAATTAATATATTCATTAAAACTTATACCCTGCTCGGCTGCTATAGCCTTAATTTGAAGCCAATCATTTGCATCTATTCTTAAGTTAGTAACAATTTTTTTGGATGTAGACATATTAGTATGAAATATATCATAGTATGAATAGTATGTCAATCCATTTGATGATAATCGTATATTACTTTAGAAACGTCACCCCCTTTTTATCATTAGAAATGTCATCCTACATTCTTTCAATTCAGTATGTCATTGCGAGCGACTAGCGAAGCAATCTTCCACTGTAGCAGATTGCCACGTCGGTCGAGGACTCCCTCCTCGCAATGACAAAAGATGAAGTACATTACTCATTTTATGAGTACATAAAAGGGTGACATTTCTATTGTCGTCTGACATCTATTTGATGATATAAATCACTCTCTTGACCATGCAAGTAAGACAAGGTAAGCTAAATACATGATTAAAGTTGCTATCAATGGATTCGGTAGAATTGGCAGGTCTGCTTTTAAGATTGCTCTGGACCCCACTTCGCCGCTCCGTCGCCAAAGCTATGGAGCGTCGGCGACAAGGCTTCGAGGGGTGAAAGACCAAATTGAAATTGTGGCAATTAATGATTTGGTCGAACCTTCGACCTTAGCCCATCTTTTACAACATGATAGTGCATACGGTCGATGGGACAAGGAAGTTTTTGCAGGTACAGATGGACAAAGTTTAACTATTGATAACAAAAATTACCCAATAACAGCAGAGAAGTTTCCTGCTAACCTCCAATGGAAGGATTTAGGGGTAGATGTGGTTTTAGAATGTACCGGTAGATTTACCAAAGAAGATGATTTAAGACAACATATTTTAGCCGGGGCGAAAAAGGTAATTCTATCTGCTCCAGCTAAGTCCACCTCGGGGGAGCCAGGGCTCACCCCCGAGGTGTCTGGGGTGGGAGTAGGAGTGCCAACTTACCTCATGGGAGTAAACCATGATCAATATCATGGTGAGGATGTAATTAGTAATGCTTCCTGTACTACCAATTGTATTGCTCCGGTCATGGCAATTTTGCAGGAAAAATTTGGAATTTTAAAAGCAGTGATGACTACTGTTCACGCCGTGACTGCTGAGCAGAATTTAGTTGACGGACCTCCCCCGGGTGGAAAAAGCAATGATTTGAGAAGAGCTCGGGCAGCTTATTCCAATATTA
Source organism: Candidatus Daviesbacteria bacterium (assembly GCA_030648645.1). GTDB lineage: Bacteria > Patescibacteriota > Microgenomatia > Daviesbacterales > UBA10151 > JAUSHL01. The sequence continues at coordinate 2,010 of JAUSHL010000003.1, read as the reverse complement.
TTCCAACTTCAACCGGGGCTGCTATTTCAGTCATAGAAGTAATTCCTGAACTGAAAGGAAAATTTGATGGTAGAGCTCTCCGAGTTCCGGTAATTGTTGGATCAATTTCTGATATAACCTGTGTGGTGGGTAAAAAAACTACAGTGGAAGAAGTAAACGAAGTTTTCCGAGTAGCGAGTAACGAGCCACGATGGAACGGGATCGTTACTTGGTCTGAGGAACCTCTGGTTTCCACTGATATTATTGGAAGATCTGAATCTGCCATAGTTGATCTATCCTTAACTCAAGTAGTTGATGGAGATCTGGTCAAAGTTTTTGCCTGGTATGATAACGAGTGCGGTTATAGTAATCGCTTAATTGAGCAAGTAATAAACATCAGCCGTAAATAAACAATGAAGTTTTACCCACGAACTCGTTGCGAAAGCTTCGCCTTTTACAATGATCGTTGTCTTGTAAGCGCTACGCTTTCTTAATGAATTTGGATACTCTAATAGATTAGTTGAAATGGCCATAAATATCTCTAAATAATTTAAACTGGTTGACAGAGGATTATGTATAGTTTACAATATAGAAAAGTAGAAATTCCAACTATGAGTAATTTAATAAGCACAAATCAGGAAGAATGGGTCAGAATTTTGGGTAAGGGAATGGTAACTATCCCTAAAAATTGGAGGGAAGAACTTGGCTTGGAGACAGGAGAGATAGTCAAAGCCAGAAAAGTGGGCAATAAAGTTATTATTGAAGCTCAGGAACCAGCTCCTTATAGAATTTTTTCTGATCAAGAGATTACTGAGTGGTTAGAGGAAGATAAAATACCTACTAAACTTGCCTCTAGAGTTGATGAAAAAATTAAATCCCAAATTTCCTAAAATATATTTAGATGCTTCAGTAATTATTGCCGCTTTACTTTCCCCAAATGGTGGCTCAGCAAAGGTTATAAGACTTTCTTCTTTAGGTTTTTTTAAAGCTATAACTTCTCAAACTGTTATTGAGGAAATAGAAGAACATACTTTAAAAATCAAGAAAGATAAGAGGGAAATTAAAAAATTTATTGCAGATTATAAGATTATAGTTAGAGAAAAACTTCTCCTTTCTGATATAGAAAAAATTGGCAAAGTTGATATTGATGATGCTCATTTAATTGCTGGGGCAAAATTAACCAAATGTGATTTTTTAGTTACCTTAGATAAAAAACATTTACTAAAGGAAGATATTAAGAGATATTTTAAACCTTTAAAAATAGTTACTCCTGGAGAATTGTTGGAAATTTTAGTTTCTTAACCCGAACAATTTTTGCTTTGCAAAATTTGAACGGGTTGACATTCTGTACAGAATTCTGTAATATATTTATATGATAAAAACTTTGTCTATTACTGAAGCCAGAGAAAACCTAACTACCCTAGTAAACAAAGCTAGCAAACTTTTAGATGAGTTTGTTATTACTGTTAATGGTAAACCTGCAGCAGTGCTTATGTCTGCTCGTGAATATGAGGGTTGGAGGGAAACAAATGAGATTCTGGCTGATAAAAAATTAATGAAAGCCATCAAGCAAGGTGAAAAAGATATTAAAGAAGGCAGAGTATATGACTGGGAAGATGTCAAAGAAGAGCTCGGAATAAATGTTTAAGATTAAATTAACTGCAAAGGCCAAAAGAGAACTTAATGATCTTTCCAATTTTAACAGACTAAGAGTTGCTGACATTATAGAAGACTTGAAAGATGATCCTTTTATTGGTAAACCATTATCCAGAGAATTAAATAGAAGGTTTTCATATAGATTTGGAGTTTACAGGATAATCTATAAAGTAAATCAGAAGGATAAAATTGTAGAAATATTATCAGCTGGTCATAGGTCAGTGGTCTACAATTTGTTACACGAAATCTAAAAAGATACACATAAACGAAGTCTCAGATGATACAAAATTCTGTCATTGCGAGGAGGGTCGATTTTTCGACCCGACGAAGCAATCTTATCTATTTAAGAGATTGCCACGCTCTCCGGCTACTGCC
>JAUSHL010000036.1 GCA_030648645.1 Candidatus Daviesbacteria bacterium | reverse complement strand
TAAGAGATTGCCACGCTCTCCGCCAGCTGGCGGATCGCTCGCAATGACAAAGAGTAGTTAATTAAAGGACACAAAAAATGTTTGAGATTGTTTCAGTTCAGATTTCGCAAAACTATATCAATTGAGATTTCGCATTACAGTCATCCCGGACTTGTTTGCCCTGAGTAGAATCGAAGGGATCTGGGATCCATTGTATAAATTTCTTTAAATTTCAGAAATAGAAAATTTAAGCTTACCATTTTCATAATCAAATTTTAAAGCCACTGGCTTTTCTTGATTATTAGTAATATATAAATTTTGGGCAGAGTTAACATCTTTAGCACCGGAATTATAATAGATAGAAGTTCCATATTCTTTGGGAACTTCAGGAATTGAGGCAAAATCATGTGCAGTTGGACTTTTAACATCTAATTTAGCATCACGGGCTACCCAGTTTAAAAGTGAAGCTAAATGACATACACCATCTCCATATAAATAGCCATCAGTTTTAAAACCATCTTGGGCATTAAAATGAGCATTAGTTGTGAAAGCCACCTTATTTTCATATTCCGGTAAGACATCATCTTGAAAAGCAAAGGTTTCCTTAGGAGCTAATTTGAACTCATAATGGGAATTTTGATTTAATTTATTCCAATCAATTTTTGTGCCTGGCTTTATATCACCATTTAAATAAGCCAAAGTGAGTAAGATATTATCTTTCATAACATCATTAACAGAAGGATTAGCATATCTTGTTTCCAAAGAAATCTCTCTGGAAGCTAAAACTTGCTCCTGCTTTGGCAAAGCAAAGTTGGGATTTTCCAGAGAAGTTTGAGTATATAAAATTATAGCAGCTACAAGATCTTGTATCATAAGATGCTAATTGCGAAGCAACAAGCTTGCTTATTTTAGCATACTATAAGCCATAAAGCAAGTTTCGAGGACTGGACATCTAAGATAATCTAACTGTGGCTAGACAGCTTCGGAGGGCGTCCCCCTACGTGCGTAGTATTATAATTTTTGCCAGCTTTCATAAGTTCCTATTTTGGATAAATTATAAAAAACAAAGCTGGTGTGATTTTTACGTTTCTCTCCCTCCCCACCCTCAATGTAAATTAATCCATCATAACCAAGTGTTTGCATAAAATTAGAAAATCTATGCATCCAAAACGGACTAGGATAATCTTGGCTATGAATTGGAATAAATGGAGACGTTTCAAGTAGAACTCTTAAATCAAAATCTACTTTTTTTAATTCTATTTCTCTATTTTTTAATTTAACTAAATGTTGAAAATACTCACTTTCCATTTGCTGAAAATATGAAGGCAAATTTTTTCTTCCTTGATCCTCAAAAAAATATTTCTTAAAGGAATAAAACCAAGAATCAAATAAATCTTTAGGTACTGGAACAATTCTTGATAAATTTTCCTTATCCCGTAAATCCAACATTTTAGCCTTAAAAGGAATAATTTCTAAAACAAATCTATCATCTTCGGAATTTTTCCTGACATCAGAATAATTTTCTGCAATTTCTTTTTCAGCTGTTGAATAAAATCCCTGACCTAAAGTCTCACTACCATCAGAATTGGTACAATATTCACTATTTAAATAGTCAAATTCAGGAGAGAAAATAAATGGCTTAGGAGAGCCATGATATAAAATTTCAGAAGAAGCTGAAAATTGTTCTTTAGTTAAAGTTTTTGGATTTACCTCTCCTACAATCCTCAATCCAAATGGCTCTGGATTTTTTCTTCCCAATTCAACATCAGAAACTCTCTTTATTTCATCTTCTCCCATAACTCTATTCTAATACTTTTTTGAAATTACTTTAAGAATGGGACCAGAAGTAAAGCTACTATATTTGCCACCTTGATCATTGGGTTGATAGCCGGGCCGGCTGTATCTTTGTAAGGGTCACCGACTGTATCCCCAGTCACTGCTGCCTGATGAGCAAATGATTTCTTACCACCAAACTTTCCAGATTCAATGTATTTTTTAGCATTATCCCAAGCTGCCCCACCTGTAGTCATCGAAATAGCCACAAAGATGCCTGTAACTATAATACCCATAAGCAATCCCCCCAAGGCTGTAGGACCTAAAATAAGCCCTACAAGTACAGGCACAACTACCGGAATTAAGGCCGGTAAAATCATTTCTTTTTGAGCTGCCTCAGTCACAATAGCCACAGCTCTGGCATAATCAGGCTTGGCTGTACCCTCCATAATACCCTTGATTTGCTTAAATTGACGTCTAACTTCATTAACTACGGCATAAGCAGCCTTGCCCACTGCTTCCATAGCCAAAGCAGCAAAGAAATATGGCAAAGCTCCACCAATAAACAAACCAATAATTACCTTAGGATCAGACAGAGAAAAGACTAAATTCTGCCCCAAAGCTGCCAAATCTTGCGAATAAGAAGCAAACAAAACTAAGGCTGCCAACCCTGCTGAAGCTATAGCATAACCTTTAGTCACAGCTTTGGTAGTATTTCCCACAGCATCCAGAGGATCGGTAATATTTCTCACTGATTCCGGTAGTCCAGCCATCTCGGCAATTCCTCCGGCATTATCAGTAATTGGTCCATAGGCATCAATTGCCACAATTATTCCGGTCATCGAAAGCATGGCCATTGCCGCTACAGCAATTCCGTAAAGTCCTGCCAAAAAGTAAGCCAAAATAATTGCCGTGGAGATCAAAAGAATTGGCAAAAGAGTTGATTTCATGGATAAAGCAAGACCGGCAATAATATTTGTCCCATGTCCGGTAGTTGAAGCCTGAGCAATACCTTTAACCGGACCAAAGCTGGTAGAGGTATAAAATTCGGTAATTACCACCATTCCGATGGTTACTAAAAGTCCCAAAAGTGAAGCTACATATAAATTAAATGTACTATAAAGACCATTACCGGCCATTAAAATTTGGGTGATTGGATAAAAAACAATGGCAGAAAGAATGGCTGAAACTGCTAAACCTTTGTAAAGTGCCATCATAATATTTTTCTTCTTTCCCATTTTTACGAAAAAAGTACCCACAATTGAAGCAATAATTGAAGCTGCTCCTAAAAATAATGGATATAGGACAGAATTGCCAAAATTAGCAAAAACTAAACTACCCAATAAAATTACAGCCACAGCTGTCACAGCATAAGTTTCAAATAAATCGGCTGCCATACCGGCACAATCTCCAACATTATCTCCGACATTATCAGCAATTACACCTGGGTTTCGGGGATCATCCTCAGGAATACCAGCTTCAATTTTTCCTACCATGTCTGTGCCTACATCTGCACCTTTGGTAAAAATTCCTCCACCAAGCCTGGCAAAAACAGAAATTAAAGATCCTCCAAAACCTAAACCAATTAATGCTTTAATATCACCTGTAATAAAGTAAAATCCGGCTACAGACAACAACCCTAAACCAACTACCATGAGACCTGTCACAGCTCCACCTTTGAAGGAAACATCTAAGGCTTTGGCAAGTCCTGATTTGGCAGCCTCAGTGGTTCGAACATTGGCCCGAACTGATACATTCATGCCAATATAACCTGCTAAGGATGAGGCAATTGCTCCAACTAAAAAACCAATGGCTGTAGTTTGACCCAAGAAAAACCACAAGATAGTAAATAGCACCAGAGCCACCAGACCAATAGTTTGATATTGTTTATTAAGATAGGCTGAAGCTCCTTCTTGAATTGCTGAGGCAATTGCTTTCATCTTTTCATCACCGGAAGGCAACTTTAAAATCCAAGCAGATAAAAATAGTCCATAAAGGAGAGCTAATCCCGCAGCTCCCAAAATTATGAACATTGAATTTGCTAAAACCCATTCCATGGATATAAATTTACCTCATTTGAGCCTATCTAGTCAAGAGCCAAACCTGCAGCAATACTAGTAAAAGTTTCAAATAAAGTAATTTTCTCCTTACCAAATATTTCTTCTAACATATCAGCAAACACTGGTATTAGTGATGATCCCCCTGTTCTTAATACTTTATCTACCTCATTAGGCTTTACTCCAGCTTTTTCTAAAGTTTTAAAGATTATTTCTTTTACATCTTCTACTCTGGAATTAATAATAATTTCAAATTCATCCCTAGTTATTTTTAAGTCCAAATTAATTGGTCCATCCTGATAAATAATCCTTGATTCTAAATTTTCTGATAATTGTTTTTTGGCCTTTTCAATAGCTTCATAAATTTCAAATCCTACATTTGTTTTAATCAAATAAAGTAATCTTTCTAAAGCCTGAGGATCTGAATGTTTATAAGCAATATTTTTCAAAAGCTCCATATTGTCAGGATTATTTAAAGAAGGAATACTATGCCAGGAATTCAAAGCCTGATAAATATACAAAGGCACTGGTAAACTCTGATCTCCCCAACTATCTGAAGCTCCAAAATAATTCCATAATTTCGCCTGCATAATATCTGCATTAAGTAAATCTCCTCCAATATAAACCCCATCTGTAGCTAATACCTTAAAATTCTTCCCACTTTCAACTAAAGCTGTATCTAATGTTCCACCACCAAAATCAAAAACAAAAACTATTTCTTTTTCCCCTTCTGTCTTTGAAACAAATTGCTTAGCTGCAGCTACAGGTTCAAATTGAAACTTTAATTTTTTAAATCCTGCTGATTTCATAGCTACTGCCAAACGGTCCTGAGCTTTTTGATCTATCGTTGCAACATTAGAGAAATGAACTGGTCTGCCAATAGTAATTTCTTCAACAATTTCTCCAGTTTCTTTCTCTGTGGTATCTTTAAATTTCTTCACAAAAATACCAATCATTTCTTCCACTGTGTAATATTTACCAAAAATAGTAGTTCCCTTATAAAAAGTTCTCAAACTGGATTTTAAGGCTTGAATTAATCTACCTGTACCATAATCGATTTCTTCATAATACTCAGGCATAGGGTCTCCGGAACTTCCTTCCCCGTATTGAATCTTTATCCATCTACCTGTAAAAATTTTTCTTTTAATCCCGGGCTTTCTATTTCTATTTTCTAATATATATTTATCTATTGCAGATTGGCCAATTAAATAAGTTTGTTCACCTTTATATTCTATATCCCCAATTGAGAAATTTTGTGTTTCAAGTTGTCCTGGTTTAACATTAGGTCCATAAACTAATTCTCTGTGATCAAAATAAAGCATTGATCTTACTACTCTGGAATCCAAAGCGTTTTTATCCACCTCTATGATCTGGGAATTTTTCCCATCAAAAGATACTGAAATAGAACTATTAGTTGTTCCAAAATCTAATCCAAATTTAATCATTTAATTCACCTCCTTTCATTGTAATATTTTTCCCATAAAAAAAGCGCCTCTTCGGCGCTTTTACTCCTTCACCCCATTTGAGGTGTTTAAAAATTTATATTTACAACGATATTTATACCTTTTCACAGTTTTGAAATTATATCATCTGCACTAACAAAATATCAATCATTAAATCTTTGAGTTCCCACACCGAGTGTGGGAAGGTGAACAAAACATGTTTGAAACAGATTTAAGGCTGTAAACCGAGTTTGGAAAGTTAAAAAATGTGTTCCACCTCGGAGGTGGATTTGTATTGCTCGCCTTGTCCGCCTTTTGGCGAGACGGGACACCTAAGGATATTTTACAAATTAACCAAATAATTAGATAATCAATAAATAATGAAACCTGTTCAATATGTACTTTGTGGTCTCCCTTTTTCTGGAAAAACTGTTTTAGCAAAAGAATTAGAAAAAAGATTAGGTTTCGCACGAGTTAGTCTGGATGAAATTAAATTTGAACATGGATTGAGTGAAGTCAGTGATGATGATGTCTCAGCAAAGGAATGGGATAAAATATTTGATGACTTAGAAAATAAAGTAATCAAATATTTAAAAAATGGTAAAAGTACTTTAAGTGAAACAGCCTGGATTACTAAAGAGTGGAGAGAAAGGGCAAGGAAAGTTGCCGACAAAGAAGGTTTTGAAACGAAAATAATTTATGTAGATACTTCCCCAGAATTAGTCAGAAAAAGATTTTTGGAAAATAGAAAAATTAAAACTAGATTTGATTTACCGGACAATATTTTTGAAGAAGCTTTAAGAGATTTTGAATGTCCAACATCAGAGGAAAATGTCATCAATTATCATCAACCTGCAGATTTAGATATATGGATCAAAGAAAATTTTTAGGCAAAGGCTGGGGGGGGAAAAAGCTTTTCGAGGCCTCCCCTTTTTTTGACCCCTTTTTTTGAAAGGCCTCGCCTTGCAAAGATCTTTGAGTTCCCACACCGAGTGTGGGAAGGTGAACAAATAAATATTCCAAAATATTCCACCCCGGGGGTGGATTGGGTAATCTTAACGTGTTGTCGCAAGTCTTAATGTGATTAGCAAGTACTGGTAAGGAGATTCAAACATTTCTGGATGTGTAAATCTGACACAGAATTCACTCACTACACCAGGTAAATTGTCACAACTAACATGATGATACATCCTTCTAATGAAAGTTCTCAAGCACCCAAATACTCCTTCAATTTCTGAGGATTGATTGAATTATACGAAAAATACCTGCAATATTAGCACAATCTGTTTTGTATTTTTTGCCATCAACAGCTTCCAATTTCAGTCCGTGACAAAATGTCACGACCTCACTTCCTTCTTTTATAAGTCTTTGCTTCAGTTTTCTCCAATATGCCCCAGCATCAATACTACCAGTTAATGATTCACACACATCAACTACTGAAAGCCACCATGCATTTTCATGCCATATTCGGCGAATTTCTTTTTTCTCAAATGAACTACTCCGCAGTAAAACTGACGGAGTATCCTGCGGAGAGTTCTTCTGTGAACCATTCATCTCGCCACGGCGAGTATTCTGGTTCAAGAATAAAGCAATTTTGGTCTTCATATTTCTACAATATACCCAATGTTACCCGAAGTCAAGAATTATTTTTAAGCAAAGGCTGGGGGTGGAGTGAGGGGGATTCTCATAGATTTTGGAGCAGATTTAGGTGTTGGAGTTCCATTTAAAGATATTTTTAAAGCTTCATCAATGTGTTTAACAAATACAAATTCTAAATCTTTTTGCACATAATCCGGAATATCTTCTAAATCTTTTTCATTGTTAAAAGGTGCAATGATAGTTTTTACCCCAGCTCGGTGAGCTGCCAAAACTTTTTCCTTAAGCCCTCCAATTTCCAAAACTCTTCCCCGAAGTGTTATCTCCCCTGTCATTGCCACATCTTTTTTAACAGAAATTTTAGTTAATGCCGAAATTATGGCTGTAGTTAAAGCTACTCCTGCCGAAGGACCATCTTTGGGTACTGCTCCCTCCGGAACATGCACATGCACATCAATTTTTTGGAAAAACTTTTCCGGAAGTCCCAGTTTTTCCCAATGAGTCCGGACATATGACATAGCTGCAGTACCTGATTCTTTCATCACATCTCCCAATTGTCCGGTTAGAATTAATTGTCCTTTTCCCGGCATTAATGTTACTTCAATAAACATAATTTCTCCCCCAACTTCTGTCCAGGCCAGTCCGGTTGAGGCTCCCACTGTATCTTCGATTTCTTTAAGTTGTGGTAAAAATTTAGCAGGACCTAATAATTTAGTTACTTCCTCCGGAGTTACCTCAAAAGTTTTTAATTTTGATCCTTCTGCCACTTTTCTGGCAATTTTTCGAATTACAGAAGAAAGTTCTCTTTCCAAACTTCTTACTCCGGCTTCTCTAGTATAATTTTGAATCACTGCCATAATCGATTCATCAGTAAACTTAACATTTTTAACTTTTAATCCGTGAGTAGGGATGAGCTTTGGCAAAATAAATTGTTTGGCAATGTTAAATTTTTCATTTTGAGTGTAACCGGCATATCTGATAATTTCCAAACGATCACGGAGAGCCGGTGGAATTGTATCCAGCATATTAGCTGTTGTGATAAACATCACATTGGATAAATCAAAAGGTACTTCCAAATAATGATCAGAAAAAGCATTGTTTTGTTCCGGATCCAAGGCTTCAAGCAATGCTGCGGACGGATCTCCCCTGTAATCATTGCCAATTTTATCAATCTCATCCAGCATAAATACCGGATTCATAGTTCCGGCACTCTTTATCCCCTGCACAATTCTTCCCGGCATTGATCCGACATAAGTTCTCCTATGCCCTCTAATTTCTGCTTCATCTCTAATTCCTCCCAAAGAAACCTTGCCAAATTTTCGGCCCAGTGCTCTGGCAATGGATTTTCCAATTGATGTTTTTCCTGTTCCCGGAGGACCAACAAAACAAAGAATCGAACCTCTGACTTTTCCGGATAATTTATGAACTGCTAAATATTCTAAAATTCTTTCTTTAACTTTATTTAAACCATAATGATCCTCATCTAAAATTTCTGCTGATCTTTTCATATCAATTGGAGCATTATCTTTTATTGACCACGGAAGATCTGTTAACCATTCCAAATAATTTCTTTTATAAGAAGCTTCCGGATTGTAAGGGGACATTTTTGCTAAACTTGCTAATTCTTTTACAGCTTTAGTTCTTACTTCTTTTGGCATACCGGAATTTTTGATTTTAGTTTCAAATTCCTTTATTTCCCCATTTTGACCTTCTCCTTCACCCAATTCTTCTTCAATTGATCTCATCTGCTCCCGCAGTATTGCTTCTCTTGTCATCTTAGAAACTCTTTCATTAGTTTTGAAAGATAAATTTTGCTGGATTTCTAAAATTTTAACTTCTTTAGCCAGTAGATCAGAAATTCTTTGTAATTTTTCAATCACAGAAACCATTTCCAAAAGTTGTTGTTTATCAATTGTTTTAAAATCAATTGCCTGAGTAATTGAATTTACTAATAAATTTGGATCTTCATTTTGAGTGATAATCGGCCAATTAGCAGCCCAGGAAGAGAGAGATCCGGGATCAAGCAAAGGATTTCCTCCCAGTTCAACAAATCTTTTAAATTGTTCTTTAACATTGCGAACCAATGCTTCCATTTCTTCAGTTTTTTCGTAAAGTTCCGGAATTTCTTCAATTTCTACTTCTAAATATGGTTCAGCTTGAGCATAACTTTTAATAAAAACACGGGTTAATCCTTCGGCGGAAACTGTATATTCACCTTCCGGGTTTTTAATCATTCTTTTTAATAAACAAACAGTACCAACCTGATATAAATCCGTGGCTTTGGGATCTTCTAATCTGCTGTTTTTTTGAGTTACAAATACAACCAGTCTATTGGTTGCCCAAGCCTGATCCAAAGCTGACTTTGATTTTGATCTGCCTGAAACAATAGGTAGTGATGTTCCAGGAAACATTACTACATCACGTAAGGGAACTAGAGGAAGTTTATCAGGAAGTTTTACTGGCTGAGAAATAAAATCATTCATATTCTATTAGCAAAATAATAGCATGAGTGCTAACTTTTGACAAGAGGGTATTTTTCTCTAATAATCAATCCCTTTTTTAGCCATTTTTCCACTCTTAAAAGGATGCTTAATTTCTTTCATTTCGGTAGCTAAATCGCTTAAATTAATTATTTCCTTGGGGGTTCCTCTTCCGGTTAAAACTAAATCCAGATTTTCCGGTTTCTTTTTGATAATTTCCAAAACATCAGCTAATTTTATTAATTTCCCAGTCAAAGCTCCTAGAATTTCATCAGCCACAATCAAATCCCAATTACCTGATTTTATTTCATGAGATAATTTTTTTAAAGTTTTCTGGGCAACTTTTTTATGTTCCTCCAAAGACAATTTATCTCCCATTATTCCTACATATCCCCTACCCCCCCGAATCACCTTAACTCCCTTAATTTTCTTTAAAGATTTAAGTTCCCCTGAAAAACTATTTTTAATAAATTGAATCAGTAAAATTTTCTTCCCATATCCTGATGATCTCAAAATTAACCCCAAAGCAGCAGTTGTTTTCCCTTTTCCATTACCTGTATAAACAATTACCATCCCCGTAATATACTACATCCAGTTTGGTTTTAAGTTTCCACCCCGGGGGTGGATTTGTGTTGACACCTAAGGATATTTCAGATATGCTAGGATCAGATGCCGTATAGATTTATCCCATTTGTTATAGGAGAGTATTACCATATTTATAATCGAGGTAGTGAAAAAAGAAGGATTTTTGAAGATACCTCGGATTATCGAAGATTCCTCAAAACATTAAAATATTATCAAATAGAAGGACCAAAACCAAAATTTTCAAATTTTCCTAATTTAATAGTAAATAAATTAGATGAAACCAAAAAAATAGTAGAAATTGCTAATTATTGCCTAATGCCTAATCATTTTCATCTACTAATAAAGCAAATTAGGGATGGTGGTATTACTGAATTTATGAATAAATCTTTCAACAGTTATACAAAATATTACAATACTAAACATAATAGAGTAGGACCATTATTACAGGGTGTATTTAAAGCTGTTTCAATAGAAAATGACACTCAATTAATCCACATCTCTAGATATATTCATCTTAATCCAATTTCTTCACATTTAACAAAAGATCTTAACTACTATCGATGGTCATCATATTCAGAATATATTGATCCCAACTTCAATGGTTTTTGTTTTAAAAAAGATATTCTAAGTTTATTTAAAGACCCCAAAGATTATCAGCAATTCATTTTTGACCAAGCAAGCTATGATCTGGAATTTATTCAACACCAGTTAATTGAAGATATCTGAGCTCCACCCCGGGGGTGGAATTGTACTACCGGGGGTGGAATTGTACTAACACCTAAGGATATTTGAACAGTTTTGTGCGTCCAATCATTGGGGTAGAAAGCTAAAACCAAAGAAACAATCTAGTTATTAAAAAAGATTTTTATAATTGCAATCAAAGCTATAAATGTCCAGATTATATTTAAAACTGCTGGTTGGTAAGCTTTTTTGGATAAAGAAACTAAAACTATCCCTACCGCACCGGTAAGATTTAGGAATTGGTAAATTAAATCTGTTGGTTTAATGAGGGAGAAACTGGATAAGGCAAAAGCCATGACTATTGCAACAGTTCCATACCACCCCCCCATTCAATTAAATTTGTTTTCATTTATTTAAGTATAGCAAAATTTGTGATAATTTCATTATCTAAACAAAAAATGAATTAGATTGCTTCGTCGTCCTTCGACAAACTGAGGACTCCTCGCAATGACAGAAAATTTAATACATACTATAGCCTCGCAAGAGGACGTCTGGGAGGCTAAATGTGCATCCACCTTTGGGGTGGAAAGCTAAATATTCCAAACTAATGGATATGCCCAAGAATATTGCGAATTTCTCCTTGTATAATTCTAATAGAACCTCTTTCTTCATATTGTCTGCGTATAGCTAATTCTTTCTTTTTAAACTCTAAAAGAGCTCGGGAATCATACACTTTTATACCACATTCTAAACATTCATATTCAGGAAAATTGTTAGCTACAACATTTATCAACCTACCATATTGTTTAAAAACTTCTACACCCTTAACCATAATTGCATCACAGAAAGGACACTCTGGGGGCAATAATAAGGAAGGATCCGTTTCAATTATTACCTCCATTTTCAACAAATCTTTAGAGGATGATCTTTTTTTAATATGTGAAGAACTTCCAGTTTCTATGACCATATAACTATTTTAGCACATTGAATACCCACAGCTGTGACATTTCTTGCATCCTTCAGTAAAGACAAATGTTGCCTGACCGCATTCCGGACAAAAATCAGCTACCACTTTTTCCACCGAAGTCACTAAATTTTCCTGTACCCCATTTGTTTCTTCAGTTGTCAAACCCAAAGGTATTACTTCAGCCTGACTTTTTTCTGTTCCGGTAGATTCCAACAAAGATAATTCCTCTGATAAAGCTTTGGCAATAGCATCAGCCAAACTCATCACTCTTTCTTTACCAAAACCAATTTGTGAAGATCCCCCAATCCCTTTTAATTGGCCAACAATTTTTCTGGCAATTGAATTAGCATCAGTCCGGGAAATTCTCCGGAGAGCCAAAGATGCCAACCTACCAATAGCTTCAGCATCGGCTGATGTGTGCATCCCTGCCCTGCCAATTGTAACAAATACTTCAAATAATTGATCTTTATTATCCCGGTTTATGGTGACAAAAGCCTCACCTACCGGAGTATTAATTTTGTAAGTTCTGCCCCGAAGTATCATTGGTCTTTCTCCTAAAGTATCCTGTGCTTCAACTGCTATTCCATTTGATTTAACTACTGTTCCCGCAGTTAATTGATCATAATATGAACTATCTTTTTTAGTTTCTAAAATTTGTTTCTCTCTGGATCCATCTCTATAAATAGTCACTCCTTTGCACCCCAGCTCATAAACCATCATATAAACTTTTCTGACATCTTCAACTGTGGCATCATGAGAAAAATTAATGGTCTTAGAAATTGCATTATCAACATGTTTTTGAAAAGCTGCCTGAATTTTGACATGCCAGAGAGGTGAAATATCATGAGATACCACAAAAACTTTCTGCCATTTTAGGGGAACTTCATCAATCCCTTGTACTGATCCATGATTTTCTTCAATCTTGGCCAATAATTCCTCACTATAAAAACCTTCATCCTGTGCTATTTTCAAGAAAAAAGAATTGGTATTAAACAGTCTTTTTCCTTCAATAGTATTTTTAGCATAAGAAATACCAAAATAAGGCTCAATACCGGAAGATGCATCAGCCAACATTGAAGTTGTACCTGTTGGAGCAATAGTGGTAATTGCTCCATTTCTTACTTTTAAATTTTCCCCTTTAAAATATTGACTTTTTGGATCATAGATTGAACCATTCCAAGCCAAAAAAGTGCCTCTCACCTTAGCAAGTTCGATACTGGCAAGTCTGGCTTTTTCATTAATAAACCCCATTATTTCTTCTGCCATTTTTAGAGCTTCATCAGTGTTGTATCCAATCTCCAATTGCACCAATAAATCTGCAAAACCCATCATTCCCAAACCAATTCTTCTAATTTGTCTGGTCATATCATTAACAGCTTGGATCGGATAATTATTCATATCCAAGATATTATCTAAAAAATGCACGGCTAATTTTATAGTCTCCCCTAAAGTTTCCCAATCAATTGCCCCATTTTTTACATGTTTCCCAACATTAATTCCCCCTAAAGTGCAGGCATCATAAGGAAGCAGTGGTTGTTCACCACATCCACGAGAAATAACACCTTCTGTATTCCATGTATCCGAAACCGGCTCATACAAATCATAAACTTTTTCTACACCAACCGGTTCAATAGAAACAATCTGAGTTAACCAAGTATTACCGGTTAAAGCAAATTTTAGTTGTGCATCATGCGTCTTTTTTTGTTTATTTGGATGAGAAAGACTAATCTGTTGCACAAAAATTTTCATACTCGCTCCAGAAATTATTACTTCATATTGTTGATGTTTAGAAATAATAATTCTTTTACCAATATGACTATCTGCAACTTTTTTAATAGTTACAATCCTTCCATGAATTCCAAAATAAAGTAAGATTCTTCGAATACCCAAGGCTAATTGTTTACTGGTAGTTTTTAATCTTAAAGACGGGTGAGTACTTGTTAAATTTACATTTCCGTCTGTGCTAAATAGTCCATCTAAAAGTCCTGTTAGAAATTCTCTGTTTGTTTGATAATATTCCTCTGGAATATATTTCTCATAAGAATATGCTGGTTTAAGGTATGATTGTTTAACTAAAAGTACAGCTCCATTACTATTTTGAACAGTCAAATTAGCTGATAATCCTCCACTGGTATCCAAACTAACAAACCTAGATCCAGCCTTCTTTAAAATATTTCGAATTATTTCAGTCCATTCCTTTTCCTCAGTATTAACTGCTATTTTAACTACATTCCTTTCAATAGAAGTTTGTGTTATACAGCCGTCTCCTAATAAAACCCCTAAAAAAAATCCATATTCTTTTTCACTCCATCCATTCGGTAAATCCAATACAGGCTTATCTGGCATAAAGGCAGGAGCAACTCTTACCATATCTCCCACTTTTAATTGATCAAGTCTTAGTGGAGTAAATTTTTTATTAGCAGAATTTTTTATTCTCTCTTCACGTACAATTGCATGAAACTGATGTGCTGCTGTTACTTTCACTTCCGCACCATCAGAAAACTTTACCCGAAAAACAGAACAATTCTTGTGAAATTCAATTTTATTCACTAGACCACTTCCCAGCACTGTACTTATACGTACACCTATTTTGATCTTATCAACACGTTTCCAACCATCCTCCGTAGCAACTAGTGTATCTCCTGTAACGCACGGATTTGTTGATTCAATCATACCCAAAGAAGGAGTCGGATTAGCCTTAGAATTATTAATCCGATCAATTATAATCATCCCCGGATCACCATAATGCCAAGCTAGTTGCGTAATAAGCAAAAAGACTTTTTTGGCATTTAACTTATCTGTGACCTTGCCGGTTCGGGGATTAATAAGTTCATAGCCTTCATCATCGTGAGTTGACTTGACCAATTCATATAATTTCTTGACTCCATCTTCAACTTTTTTTAATTTTAAATCAACATCACGGATTGCCTCAGCAGTTTTGATTTCTTCAATAATTTCATCCCACTGCGGTTCCTCTACCACATATTTACTATCAAGTTGCACCTGTTTCATCCAATCTTCTGTAACTGATACGGAAATATTGAAATTAGTCAGGGAAAATTCATCAACTTTCATCACTGCAAATCTTAAAATATCAGGATGAGTGATATGTAAAATCCCCATATTTGCTCCTCTTCTTACTCCACCCTGTTTAATCTGAGAAGTTACATCATTATAAGCTTGCAAAAAAGAAGTTGGACCGACAGTTGTTCCGCCGGATGAAGCAATAGTATCACCATATGGTCGCAAGCTAGAAAAAGAAAAACCTGTATTATGGATCATCAATAAACCAGACTGACCAGCAGCATAGGTATTCCATTTATCAACCGATAAATCATAATAAGTTTTTGCGACAGGTGCTTTAGTTATTGTCTTAATCTCTTGACCTGTTTTAGCAATTCGCTCAAGTAAAACAGATAAAGCTTTATTTTTTTTATAAAGACGCTTAGCAATAAAATCAATGTCATCACGATTAACCCGATTATGGGATGCCCACACAGAAAGCTGGTCTGCACATATCCCCCTGCCTTTACTTTTAGTTCCTCTGACAATAGATAAGCCAAATCTAACTAATGTGTCCCTCCACAATCTAAAATCTAAAGGCAAAGCAGTTTGTCTTCGCGATGAACTTTGAAGTCTACCCTTACGCAAATCATTAGCCATATATGGTGTCAGATCCACCGCTAATTGATTAACTTGTGGCAGAGGACAAATTTGGATAATATAAGTTGGCAACTTACCTTTTCCATAAGGATTTTTCGTCTTCGTAGATGAATGATAACCTAAAAGGGAAACCATAGCTGCTAAATCCTCAATCATTGCTTGAGAAACACTGCAATAAGAAGGACTACCATCACCTGCTACATAACCATCACTATCCAAAAGACCTGCTAAAAAAGCTTTTATTATTTGAAGTGGAGACTTGGAAATTATTTCAGGTACTCTAATTAGACTATCTTTTGGACCAAATTTTTCCAATCCACATGCTTCCAATAGACTATGAACAAATTTTTGATTCAAAGTAGCCACACTCAGTAGTCCCCTGTGATCTTTTTGGATTGATACTTTGATGTTTAATTTAGCGAGTACATTTTGAACCTTTTCGAGAACATCTTTGGTGCCGGAAAACCAACGTACTCTGTATTGTCGAAGAGAAGGAACATAACCAAATGATCCGTCACCTAAAGTAAAACCAATCAACCAGGCAAAATCTGAATCTATTTTTATATCTCTAACACTTCTCTGTTCTTTCCAAGGCCAATATTCATCTGCTTTATCCGGACCAAGAACAATATCACCAGAGACTAGATCATCAGCTCTAACTTTGATTATTTTTGTCCCTTTTATTACCATAAAAGGATGCCAACGGCTAGTTTGAACCAATGTACCTTCAACTGTAGTTACCATTAATTGATCTTCCATAGGCACATTATATTGCCAAACATGAGAGACTTTTTTTAAACCTGTTTTGCCATTTTTTGGGTCCATGGAAACAGTCTCAATATTCAGGTCTTTAATATCATAAGCAATACCTAAACCTTGCGGTATACCTTTTCGACCATCTGCTGTAGCTCGAGAAAATAACACTTCAATTGGTTCTATGCCACAAAAAGTACTCCAAACTCTGGCATCTGCTGAGATACAACCCCCACCTGATTTATGAATCATGATCATATCCACTAAAGTTTTACCAATTGATTTCATATCATCTTCAATCGGCAAAACAAAACAGGCCGAAAGTTGTTGCATTGGTTTACCGGCATTAAGCAAAGTTGGAGTATTGGGAATAAATTTTTGAGAAGCCATTGCCAGATAAAAAGTTTTGGCAGTTTCATCCAAATGCTTTTTATCGGCATCAAATTGTAAATCTGCGCAGGCAATATTGTAAGCTACTCTCCAAAACATACTTTTGGCAGTCTCATCCGGATTTCCACTTATATCTCTTTTGGCATATCTTGTTTTACTAATATAAAGAGCAGTTTCTGATAACTCCGGATTCTTTAAATCATTTGGCACAGGGGAAATATTTTTCCCGATTTCCCAAGCTTGTTCACGCGTAAGTTGTTTTTCTGCTCTTTTTGTCATTATAAATATTTTGCTCTAATAACTTAACTAAAATTACTACCGTCTGTCAATAATAGAAATTTTATTCATAATATCTCCAACTTTAATTTTATCAACAATATCCATTCCGGATACAACTTTTCCAAAAATAGAATATTGCGGAGGTAAAGAAGAATTATCTGCCAACATAATAAAAAATTGAGAACCATTAGTATTGGGACCGGAATTGGCCATTGCCACAATTCCCCGATCATATTTACGCGTTACCGGATCATCGGCAAATTGATATCCTGGTCCGCCACGGCCATTACCCAAAGGATCTCCTCCTTGAATCACAAAGCCAGGCTCAACCCGATGAAAAGTTAATCCATCATAAAATTTATCTTCCGCCAAAAAAATAAAATTTGAAGCAGATTTAGTCGCCTCAGGATAAATTTCCATTTCAATAACACCTTTATTAGTTTCGATCACCGCTTCTTTATTTTCTATATCAGCTGACGATAACTCCCCAGGAAATTGTGGATATTGTTTAATTTGTTTTTTATTCATTACTTGTTGTGTTTGAGTACTTTGTGCATTTTGACTAAAAATTACTTCTTCCGGCGTCTTCGTTGGTGTTATTTTGGCAGTATTTGTTACCTGTAATTTCTTTTCAATAGTACTTTTAGCATTACTGATAATTACAGTTCCAATACCCACCAAAATCAATATAACAAAAATAATTACTACATGCTTTTGACTCATGTTATTGAGGCAGGAAGAAGACATATTTGTTATATCATCTTTTCAAAAAGCTTGCAATCAGTTTCTTTTTCCAACTTGAACTTGAGAATCATTTTTTAAAATCGAAGGTAATAAAACGTTAAAACCTTTTTCTTTATCAACTATTTTTTCATTTAATATTGCTTTTTTATCGGTAGTCTGCCAATAATTTGATCCGATTATAAAATCACCAACACAATTTCCGGAATGGGAAAATTTAATTACTCCTTTAATTAAATTTTGATTCAATTTAACTTTTGAGTCACAGGGAATTTGAATAATGCTCGCCCCGGCAAAATTATTAAACGAAATTGCCCCCCCATTATCTTCAGCCCCTCCCAAAAATTCAATGGCAATTTGTCCCGGCATTTCAAAATTATTATAATAAATTAAAGGAGTACCAATAGTTTTAGGATCAACAACAATGCCCTTGCCTTTTGAGGCCATAAACCAATTATCCGAAATTTTTGGAGAAGCTCCCTCAATCAAAATATACTCCCGCAAAGAATTTTCAAAAAGATTATTGACAATCGTAGGTTTAGTATCATATTCTACGCAGATTGAACATTCGGCTACATTTTTAAATTCACTATCTCTAACAGAAACATCACTACCAATTTGAAATCTTCTGTAATTGGACATTCTAACATTGCTAAAAATTCCAGATCCCATTGAAAATAAATTAAAATCATAAGGACTGGGTGGATACAGTACATCAGATTTAATGATAATAGGTTGTTGTTTTGTACCAATTGCATATAATTTTGCAAAGCTTAAAGAAATTTTTTGACCCTCATCCCAAAATAATTCTCCATTTCTAACTCCAAAACTTTCTTCTTTAGTATTTAGACCTGATCTCAAATCAGCCGGAAAAAAATGCATATTTGAACGGTCACCATGATCAGCTATTAACACCCTTGTTCCTGGAGCAATAGTTACTGTTGTTCCGGGCAATGCCCAGATATCTCCAATTATTTTAATATCTCCACTCCAAATTTCATTTCGAGAAACAAAACCAAATTTAGAAGTATTTGAAACATTCTTCACAGGTAAAATATTGGGGATAATATAAGCTATAAAAAACCACATTAATGCCAGACAAAAAATAACAATTACAAAACGCAAAAACCAGTGTATTTTGGGAAGATATTTTTCTTTAAACATTTCCTTGGTTTTTTTATTTTATACCTAAAATGTCCTAATGTACACCTTGACTAATATGTTATAAATCCTGCACAATAGAGTAGATGCATAAGTTTCTGCCCATATTGATAATAGCCGGATTATTAATTGCCATTTTTTCCTATATGCCTTTAAAACAACAAGTTTTCTATAAACTTGGGGTAAGTAATGATAAAACAACTTCTTGTTGCAATATTGATGAGATTGTCAAATCCAATGGTAGTTTTGATGAAGGAGCTACAACTGCTATTTTTAATAATGAGGTAATTGATTACCCAAAAACTTCACTGGCAGCCAATTTTAATAATAAAAATAATGATACACAAGTATTGGGTACAGTTAATGCTCAAGGTGAAGAAAAATGGATTGATATCTCTTTAGATGAACAAAAACTTCGGGCTTATGAAGGGAATAGAGTAGTGATAGAATTTCCTGTTTCTTCAGGGCTTTGGTTTCCCACTCCCAAAGGGGAATTTTCTATCTGGTATAAAACCAGAGCACAAAGGATGACAGGTGGCAATAGAGATATTGGAACTTTTTATGATCTGCCCAATGTTCCTCATAATATGTTTTTCTATCAGGGATTTGCTATTCATGGGGCTTATTGGCACAATAATTTTGGACATCCAATGAGTCACGGCTGTGTCAATTCTCCTTTGGCTTCAGCTGCTCAGCTTTTTGAATGGTCTGGTCCGGTAGTTCCGGAAAATCAAGGTGTTGTTCGAGCCTCTCCCGAAAACCCAGGGACAAGAGTTGTAGTCCACTAGGAGCTCTTTTCTCTGGAAGTTGATTTCAAAAGTACTGCTTATTTTAATATCACACTTTAATATCACACCCCAAGGGTTTAATATCACACCCCAAGGGGGGTTTAATATCACACCCCAAGGGTGTGATATTTTTCATAATATACAAACATGGTAACAGCCTCCCAGAGGACGTCTGGGAAGCTAATTATAGTTTTTTCAGAGCCACTCCCAAAAACCCAGGGACAAGAGTGGTAGTACACTAAATTTCTTTGGCAACTATTTTAAAACTTTCTTATCAATTAATTAGACATTTTACATCCTGAGCATCAATTATAATCCATTCTCCACACTTTACAGGATTCTGGTCTGGACAATCTATATTAATTTTGCGTAACGAACCTGAGATATTTGCTTTATTGCATGTAATTCCTTCCCGAAAACAAACTTGTATTTGTCCATATCCTTCAACATCGAAATAGTTCCCTTCACTATCATTACACATAAGTGGCGCTTGTAATATTAATTCCGGCTTTTTCCCTATAACTTGCACTTTTGATCCAGAAATAGCTTCATTCTGAATTTTAGATGAAGAAGAGTTGTTTTGTGTACTATTATTGGGTATTTTTGCTATTTTTTTACTAACCCACTCAGGATGGTTATTTTTTATATAAAATGATCCACCAATAATTCCTCCACTAATAAGGAAGATTAGTAAAATAAAAATAATTAGGGTAAAGCCTTTTTCTTCTATATCTTTATTATTCCATATCCTAGACATAATTGAAATCTTTTAACCTGAATTCAACAACAACAACAACATTATTATTATTATTATCACATCACACCCCAAGGGTGTGATATTTTTCATTAGATAATAACAGAGCCACCCCCGAAAACCCAGGGGCAAGAGTAGTAATCCACTAATTGACATTATGATAAATTTGTCATAATGTCATAGCATGAGAGCTAATAAAAAATATTTTACAGTTGAAGAATTAAAAAATAAGCTCATGAAAAAACCTGGGTTTGTAAGTGAATATCAAAAACTTCAACCGGAATATGAAATTGCCTGCCAAATCATTGATGCTAGACTAAAAAAGAATATGACTCAAGAAGACTTAGCTAAAAAAATTGGGACTGGTCAGGCAGTTATTTCCAGATTAGAAGGAATGAATGCCAAACCATCAATTTCTCTTTTATACAAAGTAGCCCAAGCACTACAAACTAAAATTGCTGTTAATATCCAATAAGCCACCCCCGAAAACCCAGGCACTAGAGTAGTAGTCCACTAAATTATATCTGCCGAAAATACCTATTTATTATCAAAACTCTTGATACTCCAACTCTGTAGTCTGAAAAAAGTTTTTAGTAAACTCAATTGCCTTTTCCATAGAGAAATTTTTACAAGTATAGAGAACACAAGACATAAACTTCTCATTGGTCCAAATATATAAAGCTATACCTGAATCAATCAAAGGAATAAATGCATCAAAACCTTGATTTTCTTCTTTACCTTTACTTTCAGGAGAATAAATAATGGGATCACCATAAGTTCTTAAATCTAATTCTTTAGATACACTTAATAGATAGTTTTTAACCTTTTCTTGAGTGACTATAATTGTAAATTTACCTTCAATAAGTAATCTTTGTCTTGTGATTTGTGGAGCAATATTTCTCATTGTAAATAAAAACTATTTTTTCTTTTCCAGTAGTTGATTTAGGAGTTCTGTTTGTTTTTGAATCTCTTTATCCTGTTTATCCAAATGAATAAAAATCTTTTCTATATCTTTATAAATAGTTTCTGTGGTTTTGTATTCTTCTTCCGCCCTTCTTTCTGCATGTTTGCCTTGTAAATTTTGTCCCACCATAATCAAAGGCATTAAAAGTAGCTGAACCACATTTCCTATGAAAAGTAAAAAGATAAAAGGAAATGGATCAAGGGGTTTAGTATCATTTAATTGCCAAAAAATCCAACCCATTATAAACAAGATGAAAAAATAAACAGCATACATGCTTCCCACAGATCTGGTAATTACCAAAGCAATTCTATCCTGAAAATTTAACCCCTGTTTATGTTTTAAATTAACATTCTCCGGAGCTCTTCTTAAATTTAAATAATCTCCAATATTTTCACCCATATATTTTTCCTCCACTTCCAAATTCCTCTATCTTTATTTCTACCACTTTTTGAATACTTTCCACAACTGGCTGTTCCAATTTGTACATAGCTATCTCATCAGGATTATTTGCTAATACTTCTGTTAACTCTTTTTTGAAAGCTTGTCTCATCTCTGTATTAATATTTACTTTAACTATGCCATATTTGATTGCTTCTTTTACCTGATCCTCTGGAACACCTGATCCACCATGTAATGATAAATAACAATTTGTTGTACGTGCAATGTTTTGTAATCTATCTAAATCTAGATTTTCTCCACCTTCACTAAAAATACCATGAGCATTGCCAACAAAAACTGCTAGAATATTAATTCCAGTTTCAGTAACAAATTGAGCAGCGTTTTCTGGATCTGTCATAGGGATATTTTTTATGGCAGTTTCTGCAGAACCTTGATGTATCTCAGAAGAACCGGCAATATGATCCATTTCCCCCTCAACTAAAATCCCTTTTTGGTGAGCCAGTTCTACTACTTCTTTAGCTATTTTTATATTTTCTTCCAAAGGTAATTTTGATCCATCAAAATGAATTAAATCAAAACCGGCTTCAATTGCTAAAATACACTCCGCCAAACTCCCCGCATGATCTAAATTTACTAAAATTGGCACTCCATAATCCTGAGAGTAATTCTTTGCCAAATCAACAATATTGTCTTCCCCTAACCAATCAGTTTCACCTGGAGATGTTTCTATAATAATTGGGGATTTTTTATTGGCTGAAGCTAAAACTATAGCTTTAAAAGTTTCTAGATTTCCTACATTAAAAGCCCCAATAGCAAATTTTTCCTTTTTAGCTTTTTGCAACCATTCTCTTGCTGTCATTTTAATTCCTTAGCAATAATTTTAGCATGTTCTATTAATTTTTTTTGCATTAGATCATAAATTAAAAGTCCTTTTTGACAGCCAATTTCTTCAACTACTGATGCTCCATTAGCAGATCCCCATCTCATTGCCTCTTCTAAATTTTTACCATGAAAAAGCCCCGCAAGTACCCCTGTAGCAAAAGCATCACCTGCCCCTGTCATATCTACTAAATGAGCCGGAAAAATATCTAACTGCCAAAATTTTTCTCCATCAACTCCGTTTTGACCGGAGTCAAAGCCATATGATCCCTCTTTTCCATCGGTAATAATTACCATTTTTGGTCCTAATTCTGCCAATCCACTTAACAGTTTTTTTATTCCTTGATTCTTTATTCTTGATTCTTTATTCTCGTCTAACACTTCTTCTGCTTCTTCTTTATTTAAAATCAACAATTTACATAGTGATAAAAGTTTAGGAAATTTTTTCACTCCATATGATAATTCATATGGCCCGGGATTATAAATTAAAGATGCTCCTACTCTTTCCACATAATTTTCTACCTGTTTGACTAAATTATCCTCCAATGCAGATTTACCCATAGATGCTAAATATACCCATCTTGTTTTTTCTAAATCCGGTAGTTGGTATTTAAAAGCCTGCCTATAAGTTAAAATTGTTCTCTCTCCTTGAAAACTTATCAGGGCAGAAACATTAGAATTTACATTTTCATTAATACTCACATATCTGGTATCAACTTTTTCCTCTTTTAATTTCTCCAGGGTAAATTTTCCCATTAAATCTGTCCCTACATTAAGATAAATAGCAGTTTTTAAACCTAGTCGTACTGCTCCCACAGCATTATTGGGATTATTTCCTCCTAAACTTTGGTGAAATTGTTCTACAGGAATCTTATCCCCAAATCTTAAACAGAGTTCCTCTGCTCCTTGATCAAGTTCTAAATGAGCATCAGAAATTTGAAAAAATAAATCAACCGCCCCGTCTCCAATAGAAATTAAATCAAACATAATAAAAAGCAACGAAGTTGCAAGTAACAAAAATGTGGTGCAGACAATCGTGCCCTTGACTCAATATTACCACTAGCTTCCGGCGATTGGCAAACCTCAAGTGAGCAAGTCCCTACCGTGCGAACGATTTTTTGTGCTGTAACGAGTTGCTTAGTCTATGGAAATTGCAGTATATCCTGATTTTTTGATGGTTTCTGTAATTTTTTCTAGATCTATTTTTTCAGGGTCATATTCTACTTCAGTTTCTGCTTTGGCATAAGATGTTTTGCAATTACAAACCCCTGGCAGATCTTCCAAATCCATATCGATACACATGGCACAAGAAGTACAATGCATACCATCAATCTTAAGTTTTACTTTGACTAAATTAGCCATGTTTTATATTTCCTTTTCTGTCATTGCGAACGAAGTGAAGCAATCTCTACTTTTTGGGATTGCTTCGTCGAAAACTCCTCGCAATGACAAGAGAGTAGTCTATAGCCTACTCCACCACTTCAATCGTTCCTCTGTACATTCCCATCGAACAACTGAAAGGAATTATACCTGCTTCAGTTGGAGTAAATTCTATTACCTGAGAATCTGTTGGTCTTAAATTTTTAGAAACTCTCAGAGAGGGAATTCTAAAAGCTAGCGAACAACTGCGAATATCATTTGAAATCAAAGTAAGTTTTACAGGAAGTCCTTTTTTGACTTTGATGTAATTCGGACTATACCCTGAGTTTAAAATCTGGATTTCATAATCTTGTTTTACAGTAGAATCCACTTGCTGACTACCTCCACTTGTATCTAAAACTATTGTTGGAAGCCCTGTGGCGTTCCAGGAATTATAAATAGTCAAAAGTCCCACAAAAATAATTACATAAGCTGCTATTTTGAAAAAAGTTTGTCTATATGAATCAGATAATTTTGCTGTAATATAACCCAGCCCAAAAAATATTGGGAAAGTACCCAAGACAAAAGAAATTAAAATCAAAGCACCTTTAATGGGACTGCCTGAAGAAATTGCCAAAGCTTCCATTGCTAAAGTTGTTCCACAGGGAACAAAGATTGTCATGGCTCCCAAAACTCCCGGAGCAAAAATATCCGCACTTTTTGATTGGTTTTTAACCATTCTGGTCAAGAATCTGGGAGGTTGAATAATAAAATGCCTAAAAAATGGGTGAACATTCAGTAAACTTAGAGCGATAATAATCATGTAAAATCCGGCTGCAAATTGTAAAATTATCCGCAAATTATCAGAAATAGATAAAGCTTGTCCAAAAAATCCTAAAATTAAGCCTAAAATAGCATAGACTACCAATTTGGAAATTAAAAATGCCAAAGTTGGCAAAAAATCATTTTTATCCTGCTTATCTACTTCTTTTCTGGCAGTAATAGCCGAAGCCAAAAGTCCACCCTGAAGTGCCACACACCCAAAACCTCCGGCTGTTAAACCAATAAAGAAAATTGTTACAAGATCCATAATTTTGTCTTCAAAATTTCAAGCTCTGCTTAATTCCGAGTTTATTAGGAATCAAGCTTTGCTTATTAAATTTTAACCCTTTTAAGTAGTAAGGAATTTGAAACAACTGATACCGAAGATAAAGCCATCGCAGCTGAAGCAAAGATTGGATTTAATAAAATATGGAAAAATGGATATAAAGCTCCCATAGCAACCGGTATCAGAATTATATTATAACCAAAAGCCCAGAAAAGATTCAATCTAATTGTTTTCATAGTTTTTTTGGAAAGCAGGATTGCTGAAACTACAGCTTTTAAATCTTTACTCACTAAAGTAATATCCGCAGCTTCAATTGCCACATCAGTTCCGGTTCCCATAGCAATTCCTACATTAGCAGATGCCAGTGCCGGTGCATCATTTATTCCATCTCCCACCATTGCTACAATTTTTCCTTCAGCCTGAATTTTTTTAACTTCAGCTTCTTTTCCATCTGGTAAAACTTCTGCCAAAATTCTTTTGATTCCAACAAGCTTAGCAATTGCCTGAGCTGTTCTTTCATTATCACCTGTAATCATTATTACTTCTATTCCCATTTTTTGTAAATTCTGCACAGCAGATTTGGCAGTATCTTTAACAGTATCTGCCACAGCAATTAAGCCCAATAGCTTGCCATTTTGAGCTAACATCATCACTGTTTTCCCTTCACTCTCCAGCTTCGCAAGGTGAGACCCTACGTGCGTAATATCCACCTTTTCTTTCTCCATTAATTTACGGTTTCCCAAAATCGCTTTATTTTTACCAATCATCCCTTCTACACCATGTCCGGGAATTGCTTTAAACCCTTCGACTTTGCTCAGGACAAGTTTCTCAACTTCAGCTTTATTAACAATTGCTTCAGCCAAAGAATGCTCTGATCCTTTTTCCAAAGATGCAGCAAGTTGCAAGATGTCATCGCGAGCGGAGCGAAGCGATCTCTCACTTTGAGATTGCTTCGTCGTTTCACTCCTCGCAATGACATCTGTTACCACCGGTTTCCCATAAGTCAGTGTACCTGTTTTATCAAAAATAATGGCATTAATTTTATGAGCAGTTTCCAGACTTTCTGCATCTTTTATTAAAATTCCATTCTCAGCCCCTTTCCCTACTCCCACCATAATGGCAGTAGGAGTAGCCAACCCCATAGCACAAGGACAAGCAATAATTAATACTGCCACAGAGTTTAATAAAGCAAACAAAAAAGCAGGCACAGGTCCAAAATCAAACCAAATTACAAAGGTAGCCACCGCCAACATTAAAACAATTGGCACAAAATAGGAAGAAATTAAATCAGCCACTCTTTGGATTGGTGCTTTGCTACCTTGAGCTTCTGTCACCAATTTAATAATTTGAGCAAGCATAGTATCAGCTCCAACTTTTGTTGCTTTATAAGTAAAGGTACCGGTTTTATTAATTGTTCCCCCAATTACTAAACTGCCTTTGCTTTTATCAACCGGAATACTCTCTCCGGAAATCATTGATTCATCAATTGATGATTCTCCCTCCAAAATTTCCCCATCAACAGGAATTTTTTCTCCGGGCCTTACTCTGATTACATTGCCAATTGCCACTTCACTTACAGGAACATCTATTTCCTTTCCATTTTTTAAAATTCGGGCTGTTTTTGGCTGTAACCCAATTAATTTTTTAATAGCCTCAGAAGTTCCCATTTTTGCCCGGGCTTCAAAATATCTGCCCAATAAAATTAAACCAATAATAACTGTTGAAACATCAAAATAAGGCATTGGCTCAATTCCCAATTCCATTACCAATTGAGGAAAAACTGTCACAACTGCGGAGTAAAGAAAGGCTGTTGAGGTACCAATAGCAATTAAGGTATCCATATTGGCAGTTCTATGTCGCAGTGCTGGTATTGTTGCTTTATAGAATTGTAATCCTGCCCAAAACTGAACAGGGATTGCTAATATCATCTGGACATAAAAATTTTTTAAAATTTCCGGAGCAGTGTTCATAAGCCCCGGGAAACTCCCCCAAACTATTAATGATCCTAAAAATAAACTTACTAAAGCTTTGGTCCGCAAATTCTTTAACTCTTTCTGTTTCTGGATTTTATCTTCATCTTCTGTTTTTATTTCTTCCTCAACTCCAGCTTTGTAACCAACATTGGCCACAGCTGAAGCTAAAGTTTGATCATTAACTTTTTGGGGATCAAAAGTAACTGTAGCTGTTTCACTGGCTAAATTAACATTGGCCATAGTAACTCCTTCAACTTTAGATAGAGCATTTTCAATTACCCTCACACAAGAAGCACAATGCATGCCTTTAATAGGAAATGTTTTTTTAGTTAAATTTCTCATATCATTTCACCATAATCTTCCCATGATACATTCCCATGCCACAGGAATATTCAAATTCACCTTTCTTTTTAGGAGTAATCTCTATCATAACTTTTTGGTTTAAAGGCAACTCTCTTTTTATCTTAAAATCTCCCAAAACAACTTCAGATAAACATTCAGTTGAGTCTTTGCGGATAAAATTTATTTTAGTTGTTTTGCCCAAAGGTATAGAAATTACCTCAGGTGAATATCCTCCATTCACAATAATGTCTACTTCATTATTTAATATCTTAATCTCTTTTTCTTTTTTGGACAAAAAGAACCAGTAAATAAACAAAATTAATGTTGCCCCAATGATAGTAATTAACACTTTATCAGTAACCATAAATATCCACTTTCCAGTTTATACTTTTTTGGAAATTTTATAAATAAACAAAATTACTAGTCCCACAAAAATCACATTTAAAGCAATATTTCCTCCAACTTGAGAATTAACATATCCTCCTACATTTTGAATCATTTTAGAAACACTTTCAGACTGAGCCATAGATAATTTCCCTTCTGAATTCAAAACTAAAGTTAATGTTCCGGCAATAAAAAATATTGCTCCAGCTATAGCATTGCTTAAAATGATTACATACTCTTTTTTAAATATTTTTAAACTTCCGATTGGTCTTTTTAAAATTATCAATTTAGGCATTTTCCCGGAAAGAAAAACAGAAATTAAAAGTAAAGGTGTTACCATTCCTAAAACATACATACTTCCTACCAATAATGATCCAAAAAAGGAAGGTGTTAAAAAGGTTAATGCCATCACTCCAATTAATACCGGAGCACAACAGGCAGAAGTAATTCCGGAAAAAATTCCCAAAGTAAAAATAGATAAAACATCAGTTTTACCCTGAGTTTTTTGAGAAATTCTCGGCATTGGCATCTTTATACCTAAAAAAGTTATCAAAGCTACAATTAACATAACTATACCTCCAAAAATATAAATACCATCATGATAACGAAAAATCATTTTTGATACTATTGATACTCCCAAAACTGCCGGCATTAAAACTATAAAAATTCCTAAACCAAAGATTAAAGTCATAAACAATACTTTTTCTTTTTCCTTAAAAACATTTCCTAAATATGCAGGAAGTAAAAAAGTTATACAACAAGGTGCAAAAAGAGCTACCATTCCAGCCACAAAGGACGCAATAATTGATACCTGAAATAAAGTATTTTCCATAATTTTAAGCTCCACAACTACTTCTACCGGAAGAATTTGGCCAGGCAACAGGTCCATTTTGGGCAGAAACAGCTTTGTAACCGGATGAGGAAGAAAAAGTTTTGGAAAGAATTTCTTTGGCAGGTACAGATCTATAATCCCTTTTATTTTTAGCAAAATGATAGGAAATATCTAAATATGTTTGTGGAAACCAATAAGAATTAAAAGCCAATACAGTTTGATAGATTTCATCTTCAGTAAAATTTTGAGAAACCATCAGTTCAACTAAAGCCAATGCAGCCATGCCATGATTACAATCAGGAAAAGCTGTGGAATTATTACAACAAGGTCTATAAATATTTCCGGCAATTTCTTTTACTTTAATTTGCTGTTTTGGAGTAAGTTTTATATAGGAAAAATTACTATAAATATCCATTGGTTTAGATTTTCCAATCGTATATCCTCCGGTTGAGGCAAAATTAGCCGTTTTACCCCCATCTATCATTGGGCCAATATCCAAAATATCATTTTTATTTGCCAAACCTAATCCCCATAAAATATCCACCCAAAATTGGGCATTGCCCTGATTTAGTTCAATATTTTCAGCAGAACCATCTAAATATTTTTTATCAATTTTAGTAACTTTGGCAAGTTTTTCTTCATCAATAACTCCATCTGCAATCATTCTCTTCCCTAAATCCCCCCATTTAATTTTAAAAACATAACCATTTTGAGGAAAAACTTCTGCTGTAAGTTTGTTTAAATCTATTTGAGGAGCTGGAGTTTTAGTAGGAACAACTTTTTGTCCTAAAGCTACATTTAAATTCCCATTTTGAACATAGAGTTTTAGATTATCCCTAATGATTAATTGCTGGACAAAAATTCCTAAAATAAACACCCCAATAATAATTAATAAATTTGACTTATTTTTTTTAAAATTCATACATTTAATTCTTTAATACATTTCCAGTAAAAGAAAATTCTACATAAGGATGATCTGGATCATTTGTTTCAAAGCTAACAATTCTGGAGATTGGTCCAATTGCAGTAGGACCATGATAAGTTGGGTCAAAAGAAAATATTACAGATCCTTCTTCTCCGGGAGACAATATTCCTTTCCAGGATGAGGGAGCAGACATGCCTTTCATACTAAATTTTGGACTCTCTCCTTTTTGTGACTTAAAATAAGTTTTACTGCAGGCACAGGAAGTATTCATATTGGCAATCTCCAAATCTTTGTCTCCGGTATTTTTGATCTTATATTCATGGACAGCATTACCTCCTGAATAAGGAATATCTTTAAAATCAAAACTGGTTTCCGGTGTTTCAATTTTTGCTCCCACAGTTTTTTGAATCACCGCTTTAGAAGAAGATGGACCTTGACTTAAAAAAAATATCGCTCCCCCTAAAATAGCCAAGGTAATAATTACAAAACCGATCAATATTTTTTTATCGTTGTTCATATATTATTGTCTTTTTTTAAAAACATTCATTACTTCTTTTACAGCTTCGTCCTGATTACCTTTGCGAATGGCATCTGCAGCACAGGTTTTTAAGTGATTTTCTAAAATTAAATCATCAGCTTCTTGCAGCGCTCTTTGCACAGCTTGTGATTGATGAATTACATCAATACAATATTGATGATTTTCCATCATATTGATAACTTTTTTCAAATGCCCGGAAGCAATTTTGAATCTGTGTAATATTCTTTCCTGTGTATCTTTTGGTGTGTACATAATTATTGATTTTAAAATTTAAAATCTTTCTCTTATCTGTCATTGCGAGGAGTCTTCGACGAAGCAATCTTTATTTACAAGATCGCTTCGCTATGCTCGCGATGACAATTATTAAGTCCCCCTATGGGGGATATCATAAATCATAAAAATACTTAAGTCAAGAGGAATTTTCGTCCAAAGGACGATCAGCCTTTGGCTGACATTCTTAAAACTGTAGTAACCGCTTTGATTATTTCTTCTTTAGTTAAACCATATTTTTGCATTAACTCCTCAGGAGCACCTGACTCACCAAATTTATCTTTAATTCCTACCATTTTAATAGGTACAGGAAAATTTTCTGATAAATATTCTGCTATTGCCGAACCTAATCCTCCGACTATCTGATGATCCTCTACTGTAACTATGGCTCCTGTATCTTCTGCTGCCTGTTGAATAACTTTTGTATCCAGTGGTTTTATAGTGGATACATTTATTACTCGAGCACTTATATTACTCGTTTCTAGTTCACTCGCTGCTAGTTGTGCAAAATGCACCATCTCCCCAGTTGCTATTATTGACACATCATTTCCTTCTTTTAAAACTTGAGCTTTGCCAATTTCAAAGGGAGAATCCAGAGTTGTTATTATTGGCACTTCAGATCTGGGGAACCTGATGTAACAGGGTTTATTTAATTTCGCCATAGCAATTGTTGCTTTTTTAGTTTCCAGATAATCACAGGGGCTCAAAACAATCATATTGGGTAAAACGCGCATTAAAGCAATATCTTCTAAAGCTTGATGGGTTGCTCCATCAGGACCGGTGGTAATCCCGGCATGAGAACCAACTATTTTAACCGGTTGGTTGTTAATACAAATTGTAGTTCTGATTTGCTCCCAATTCCTTCCAGGAGAAAAAATAGCATAAGAGGCAGCAAAAACATTTTTACCACAACTGGCTATGCCAGAAGATACTGTCACTAAATTTTGTTCAGCTACTCCCAAATCAATTACTCTGTCAGGAAAAATTTCTGCAAATTTATCAATTTTTATAGATTTGACCAAATCTGCACAAACCACAATTAAATTTTCATCTTCTTCCCCGGCTTGAACTAACCCTTCAGCAAATCCATCCCTCATTGAAACTTTATCCATGCAAAATCTCCTCTCTTAATTCTGTTAGAGCTTTTTCCATTTCTTCTTTACTTATTTTATGACTGTGCCACTCAAATTTATTTTCCATAAAAGAAACACCTTTGCCGGGGATAGTATTGGCAATAATTAAAGACGGTCCGGCAACTGCCAAATCTTTAGCTTCCTCAAAAGCTCCTAAAATTTCTTCAAAATTATGTCCGTCAATTTCTGCCACAGCCCAACCAAAAGCCTGATATTTCTTCTTCAGCGAATTTAATGGCATCACATCCTCAACTGTTCCATCTGTTTGAATATTGTTTCTGTCAATTACAGCAATTAAATTATTTAGCTTATATTTATTGGCAAACATTACTGCCTCCCAAGTATTTCCTTCCTGCCCTTCTGCATCTGACATTAAACAATAAACCTTCCAATCTTTATTATCATTTTTACCTACCCAAGCCATCCCACAAGCCTCCGATAAGCCACATCCCAAAGGTCCGGAGGTAGTTTCAATCCCCGGTAAAAAACCACGGTGAGGATGTCCTTGTAATCCTGAACCAAATTTCCGCAAAGTTTGTAAATCTTCCACCGGAAAATATCCGGCATGGGCAAGTGAGGCATATTGAACAGGACAAATATGACCATTGGACAAAATTAATCTGTCCCTGTCCGGATCATCGGGATTTTTGGGATCATGTTTCAAAATTTCAAAATAAAGGGCTGTAAAAATATCTGCCATTCCCAAAGATCCAGCCGGATGTCCTGAACCAGCCTCAAAAATCATTGAAATGATATTTTGTCTTATCTTATTGGCAATTTTTTTAAGCTCAAAGATCCTTTGGGCAGAAAAATTAGTCATGATGTTTGTAAATGTTGATGCCGTCCTTCTTTAATTTCCTCTTCAAATTGTTTTATCGCCTGCAAAACCCCTCTCGGAGAATCAACTATTTTATAAACTTTAATTTCTTCCGGTCTTAAAACCAGATGTTTGCGTAGAACTTTCATAACCTGCTTCCAGAATTTACCGTACAAAATCAGCGGTTTATGGTGACCAAAATGCAATCTGGCAAGTCCCCAAGCCATGGCAAATTCTGACATAGTACCTGATGCTCCGTTAAAAATTACGTAAACTTGACCTTCTGACATTAAAGTCAGAGTTCTTTCAACATAAGTTTCAGTTTTTATTTCTTTATCAATTGGATTTTCCGAATCTCTTCCTTCGAAATTTTTACAATCCTCCGGATATAAAGTTACGCCAATTACTTTTCCTCCTCCGGCCTTAGCTCCTAGTGAAGCTGCTCTCATTACTCCGGGCCCTCCTCCGTCAACCACAGTGTAACCGGATTTTGCCAAAGCTTCTGCCACAGCAAAGGTTTCCTTAAATAATTTACTTTCAGGTGAAGCCTCAGCAGAACCAAAAATTGCTACCTGTTCGATAGATTCAGCTTTTTCAGGCAAAGAATCTTTGGTAATTTTTTTCCAAACTTTAATTAAAGGTTCCATCTACAATTATTGTAGCAGAAAATTATATAAGATTCGCATATCTGTCATCCCGCACTTCGTCCAAAGGACGATCAACCTTTGGCTGATGATGCGGGATCTATATAAATAATTAATTATATAGATTCCCGCTTTCGCGGGAATGACATCATGTAGGTAAGCTACAAGTTCATAAATTAATTATTTTCTTCTATTTTTTGTAGCTTTTGCAATCTTCTTTGATGTCTTTCTTCCTCACTAAATTTAGTTTCCAGAAAAACTTTCACAATTTCCAAAGCTTTTTCTTCATCTAAAATATCTGCAGGAAGCGAAATTATATTGGCATCATCATCTTCTCTTGCCTGTTTGGCACGAGCTAAATCAAAAACCAAAGCAGATCTTATTCCATCAAATTTGTTGGCTACAATATCTACACCCGCTCCGGATCCACAAAATAAAATTCCAATATTGTCCGATCCACCTGCAACAGCTCCAGCTACTTTTTGCGCAAAATCTACATAATCGTCATCGGGATCAAGATGATCATTTCCTAAATCAGTAACTTCATATCCTTCATCTTCCAGCCATTTAAAAATTCTGGATTTTAAATCATATCCCCGATGATCAGCCCCCAGATAAATCATATTGATATATTATGACAGAGTTGACCATTTGTACAAGTCATGATATAAATCTCTTACCTGTTTTTACTAATAGGGTTCTCAAGAAATCCCGCTATGTGCGGGATTTTTTGTCCTTTGAATATATTCTTTTTTTGTTTTGCCTAACGTTGATTCCTCTCCATGTCCGGGATAAAGCAAAGTTTCAGCAGGAAGTTTAAATATTTTTTCCAGAGATTTTTCTAAATCCTCTTGACTGCAATATTGCATTGTAGTTTTACCAATCAATCCTCTGGCAAAAAGTGTATCTCCGGTAAAAATAACTTTTTCTTTTTGGCAGTACAAACAAATCCCTCCTTGGGAATGCCCTGGCGTTTCTATAATTTTAAATTCTAATTTACCCACGCCAAGCCAGGCTTGGGAAGCTGAGGAAAAATATTTGGGTTTTGTTAAAATAGGATCAACTGAGATTTTTAAAAAATGCTCGGCAGTTTCTTTTGCTCTTTTAAGTAAAAAATTATCTTTGGGATTAAGGTAATATGGAATTTGATAAGTTAGAGCAAGTTCTGATACTGCCAGAACGTGATCAAAATGACCATGAGTAGATAATATCCAAACAGGCTTGGCTCCTGAATCAGTAATTTTTCTGATAATAAAATCAGCATCATCCCCAGGATCAATAATCCCCACTTCCCCATCAGATTCTATTAAATAACAATTTGTTCTTACCTGTCCCACAGTCAAACTCAAAATTTTCATCCATTAATTCTACACTATCTTACACCAGATCGAGAAGCTCTAATTTGGGTATTTTATTTTCTTCAATTAATTCCTTAATTTGATTTTTATATTTTATAAAATATTCTTTGGAATAACCTGCTAAATCTAATTTGAAAGCTTCATCTACACTAAAAAAATCCATTTTTTGTCCTTCATTTCCTAATTTTAGATTCTGATATTCATCCATAGTAAGTTTTGCTAAATATCGAAATAAAATACTCCCGTCTTCAAAAGTTTGTTGTCCCAATTCAAGAATATTTTCAGGAACAACACCAATTTCTTCCTGTAATTCTCTTCTAATAGTTTCTAAACCAGATTCACCTTCTTCAATCCCTCCACCTGGCAAATTCCAAGTATTAGGAAAGGAAATACCAGGATTGTTATCCCTTAAGATTAAAAGTAGTTTTTTATTATATACAACAAATGCCTTAGCTCCAGGTTTTTTCATACCTGAAGTATATTAAAAAATTCTTATAAAGTACACATATTAGGTTAGGTGTCCACCCTTGGGGTGAACTAGCTTGCCACCTGCGGATTTTTCAATTATTCTGTGCTTAGATCTTAAATTTTGTGTTCCACCTCCGAGGTGGAATTATATTGACACCTAAGGATATCTCTGTTTTATATCTCTGTTTTTGGGGTACAACATTAAGCTATAGCAGAGGTTTGTGCCACTACTATTCTCCAATAATTAGCTTTAAGAAATTTGCTTTGGTATAATTTCAGTACATTCAGTACATTTTAATACATTGCGGGATCGTCTAATGGTAGGACGACAGCCTCTGAAGTTGTCTATCTAGGTTCGAATCCTAGTCCCGCAGCAAGACTGGACATTAAATAGAATATGTCGTTATACTTAAAAACAAAACAGCTTGGGAATTTTGGCGAAGCATTTGTGGAGAGTGTTTTATCTCAATATTCTATTGTTCACAAGATAGATGGTTCAAAAGATGTTGGGCTTGATATGCTATGTGAGTGGGTAAATGGTGAATCACCAACACAAACACTTTTTGGTATACAAGTAAAAACTCAAAGAACTCCACTAAAAACTAAAATTGCAACAAATGGAGCTAATTTTCTACAAGGATATAAAAAGCACATCATTATTAAGCCAACAACGTTAAATTATTGGGAGGGTTTTGATTTTCCAGTTTTTTTATTTTTAGTTATAGTGGTCAAAAATAAACCCAAGCTTATATATTATAAGAGGTATACTCCCATTCTTCATAAAAAAACAAAAGAAGAGGAAGAGCCTTTTTATTTAGCAATTAAGAATGCAGAATTTCAAGCATATGTATCTGGAACAAAAGAATGGCCTAAAACAGGAGGTTTTTGCCGTGACCTATTTTTTGATAGCCTTCGTTGTCTACATAATAAAGGCCTACTGAGCGGGATAGATCCAAATAATTTAGGTTTAGAGGGATGGAATAAAGATGTATTGTATGAAGGTGTTTATGATGAATATTTAGACAAGATACACTCAACTTTAGAAAAATATAAAAAGTTTGAAAAAATCTTGACTAAAAAATAATATTATAAGGTTAAGACAGTTCTAGACCGGCCTACTCAGCAAAAGTAGGGCACCCCATATGACCATGTCCCCTCAATTGAGTTGATGGGGATTCCTAAACTCATCATTTTTAATAGAAGTCTCATACCACTTTACTTAATTAGATTCCAATTATTAAGGTAATAATCTAATCCTTTTTCTTTCAAGTAATATTTACTATCTCTTACTTTTATATGAATCATATATCCGTCCTCCGTGGCTTCAGCGATATCTTCTCTTATCCAATCATTTACTATGTGAAATGGAATAATTAAGAAATCTCTTTTATCGTTTGATAATAGGACAAAAACATAATAGACATTACCTCTTCCAGTCTTTTCAAATGAACTTTTGGTAATTTTAATAGCCTGATTATTGCTAGTATCTTTATGTTTAACCTGAAAATAGAAAGTGTTGTTATCTTTAACCGCAAGTATGTCTAATCCCACATCTACTGGTATATTTGCGGCCTGAAAACCACGGTATAATAGTTCTGCTGTTACATGAATCTCTGCAGCTTCTCCCCAATACCTACCCTTTCCTCCCAAAAAATCGGGTTTTTCCAATATATCATTATTTCTATCGAAAACCTTGATTTCTTCTTCAGTTTTTATAGTATCTTTTTCTATTAACTTAATTGCTTCTCGTAATCCTCCAAATCTTGTTTTATATATTGACCATGAAATTTTGTAATCTGAATACTTTTTATATAATTCATTATCATCTGTAAAATCCCAAACTTTTGGATTACGTTTTAATTTGGTCTTTAAATCTCTCAGATAATCAAGAAGTTCTTCGTTTGTTATTCTCATCGCCGCTGCCAACTTTGAAGATGGTAAATTTGCAGCTTTTAAAGCATTAGCAAAACCACGATAGTGAAATTGCATATAATATTCTAGTCTAGGTATTTGGCGAAGATCGTCCAAGGTGAGATATTTTTTTGTCTTTAACCCAGAGGCAAGCTTTTTGAGATGTGATAATACTTCATTCTTATCCACAAGCACATGCTATCATTACAAATGGTTATTGTCAATATCATGCTCTACAACAATGATTAACTATTTGAACTTCACTTTTATCTGAAGTGATTATGGGTTCCAAAAGACCTTGATTAATACTCTCAATCCCACAGGTCTAGCATCGGAGTTATAGGGATAAAAAGATTCTAGACCGATATGCTCAGCAAAACGTAGTTTTGCGAGGAACCAAGATCTCGCCAAGGACGAGTAGACTTAATCCCGTAGCTCAAAATTTACCACAAATACGCACAATACTAGATTTGAAGCTAAAAAATACTTTTTTGTAGTTTTTCTTGTTCACTTTTGGGATAATTATCCAATGTTATAGTTTCAGAAATTTTCCACAAACCATCATATTTCTTGTTTAAAACTTCTAAAGCTGTATCTGCAGAATGTGTTTTTCCAACATAAATACTTTTCTTTTTTGGGTAAATCTGCCAAATTGTTGGGTCAATGATTGATACAACATTATCTTTCACTACTAATAAAACATCATGACAAAAATTTCTTCTTCCTAAAACATCTTTTCCCTTGGCAATCATTGTTTCAGCTTTTGGATCCGCAGATATAATCCAACAAGCTACTAACCGAGAAACTTCACTACATGTATCTTTTATAAGTAACGAAAGAGATATTTTTGTATTCTTTTCATTCGAACGAAGCAAAGAAATTACTCTTTTTTGGATTTGTAATATAAAATCTTTAGACATATTTATATTATAAACATAATTTGTGTCATAATTAACATAAATGTCCACTAAAACTTTAATTTTTTTAGGAATGCTTGTAGGATCTATAATTGGTGGTTATATTCCAGTATTATTTGGAGCTGATATATTTTCTTATATTTCAGTAATAACTAGTGGACTAGGTGCACTTTTGGGAATTTGGCTTGGATATAAAATTAGTAAATTATGAATTTGGTTCTTGAGGTTTCCATCCTTAGGGTGAATTGGCTTAGCATCTGCGGACATAGCCTCCCAGGGGACGTCTGGGAGGCTATGGGAGGCTAAAAAAAGATAAAGGTTCTA
Organism: Candidatus Daviesbacteria bacterium; assembly: GCA_030648645.1. Lineage (GTDB taxonomy): Bacteria > Patescibacteriota > Microgenomatia > Daviesbacterales > UBA10151 > JAUSHL01. The sequence goes on along the minus strand of JAUSHL010000036.1, from coordinate 5,458 downwards.
CTGGAATGTTGTTGATTTGAGGAAGATGTGATATTCTAAAATAAGTAAAGTCTAAATAATAAGGTTTAATAAATGAACAAAAAGTCTTTTATACCCAAAATATTTCATTTTGGGTTCAAGCTATTTAATGAGAGTGGTAAACTCGAGTTAAATAAGTTTATTATATTTTTGGTTTTAAGTGTGGTGGTTTGGTATATTTCACGAGTTATACAGGCTTTAGTAGAAGTATTTGTATTTAAAAATTCTTCTATTTCATTATATTCAACATCAATTTCTGAGACTGGTTATCCTATCGCTCAAAATATAAGCCAAACTGATAACATTTATTATTTAATTTGTGCTATCAACATAATTCTTTGGTTTATTATTCTTTTTGGAATTTGGAAGTTAGCTGGTAAACTTCTAAAAAAATAGTTATTTTAACTTCTTTTTGTGGATAATTAGGCTCCCAATAATTATCACCGGTATAAATATAAATTTATTTTTATGAAGAAAATTTAATATATTTTGAATAATATTATTATTTTTAGCTTCTGTTTGTATTCCCAAAACTTCCGAATCATTATTTTCAGAGATTTGATCATTATTTTTCTCTTCATCTCCAAAATCTAAAATATTAGATAAAACTTTTTTAACTTCATTTGCGACTATATTTGGGTTATTGGAGGTATCTTGATTGCTGTTGTTTGTGGATGTGGAAACTGAGTTATTAGATTCGGAATTGCTGGATGATTGATTAATAGTTATTTCTTTTTCTTTAGGACTTTCCTCATTACCGGCATTATCAATTGAGTGATATTTAATTTTTATGGTTCCATTATCCGACAGAGTAAAAGAGCCGGTATAAGTTTTGACCGTTGTCTCTTGATCCAAAGAATATTCTGTTTAGCCTCCCAGACGTCCTCTGGGAGGCTAGCCTAAAAAATGAATGTTTCACATTGGAGGAACGGATATTTAATGGAATAAAAAATAGTTGTTGATTTGGGGGGAATTGTGATATTCTAGAATAGATGTAATCTAATTATGAGTAAAAAATCTTTTATTATATTTTTGGTTTTGAGTGTGATAATTACTCTTATGGTTTCAGTAGTGGTGTTTATGATGGATAAAACGGCTAATCAAGGTGGAATTCCTTTTGCATTCACTTCAGTGTCATTATTTTCTAATGCTAACACAGATTATCTAATGTTATCTTTAGATATTATTTTTTGGTTTATTATTCTATTTGGGATTTGGAAACTAGTTGGTAAACTTCTAAAAAGATAGTCAAGTTTTAAACTGCTTTTTGCAGATAATAAAACCTCCTAAAATAACCACAGGCAAAAATATTAATGGGTTAATACTATTATTTTTAGTATTTTTGCCTTCTGTTTTAGTTCCTAAAACTGCGGAATTAATACTTTCAGAGATTTTATCATTGTTATTCTCTTTATTATCATTATTAAAACTTAAAATATTGGATAAAACTTTCTTCACTCCATTGGCAACTATTGCGGTTGTTTGATTACCGAAACTATTCTGATTATCACTGCTGGTAGATGTTGTCGATGATGAGCTATTAGAATCGGAATTAGAGCTAGAACTGCCGGATGGTTTACTAATAATTATTTCTTTTGTCTTGGGATTTTCTTCATTACCGGTATTGTCAGTTGCCCTGTATTTAACTTTTATAGTGCCGTTATCTGATAAGGTAAAGACATCAGTATAAGTTTTTGTTGTTTGCCCGTTATCCAGGGAATATTCTATCTTAGCTATGCCTGAACCATTGGTATTATCTGCTGCAGATAGTTCCACTTTAATGTCAGTCTTATAAGACCCGTCACTGTTTGTATCCCCTGTTAAAGAAATAGATGTTTCCGGAGCAGTATTATCCATGGTATCTGTAGCCTTCCAGACGTAGCCTTCCAGACGTCCCCTGGGAAGGCTAAATGTGGAAGGTTAAATTAGTTGTTGAGGAGGGAGAGATGTGATATTGTTAGATTAATGAGTAAAAAGTCTTTTGTTATTTTTTTGGTTTTGAGTGTGGTGGTTACCTATGGGGTAGCAATTACAGAGGGGTTGATGAACAATCACTTTCTTGGTTATGGTGGAGTTCCTTTTACGTTTGCTACTGGGTCATTTTTAGGTGGATCAACAGATAATTTTATGTTTTTTATAGATATAATCTTTTGGTTTATTATCCTTTTTGCAATTTGGAAATTAATGAAGAAGCTTTTAAAAAGATAATTTAACTTCTTCTTTTGTAGATTATAAAACCACCTAAAATAATTAAAGGTAATAATATTAACGGATTAATATTATTATTTTTACTATTTTTATTTTCAGTTGTTGCCCCTAAAACTGCAGAATTAGTACTTTCAAAAATCCGATCAGAAATTTGATTATTATTATTTTCTTCATTATTAATTTTTAAAATATTAGACACAACTTTTTTAATTTCATTGGTAATTGCAGTTTGATTATTACTATCTGTTGATGATGTGGTAGTGGTAGATGATGAGTTATTGGAATCAGAATCAGAATCAGAGCCGGAACTAGTAGATGGTTTATTAATAATTATTTCTTTTTCTTTGGGATTTTCTTCATTGCCGGCATTATCAATTGAACGGTATTTTACTTTGGCAGTACCATTGTCTGAAATAGTAAAATATCCAGTATAAGTTTTGATTGTTGTTCCACTGTCCAAAGAATATTCTGTTTTAGCAACTCCAGCACTATTATCTGTGGCAGATAGTTCTACCTTAACATCAGTTTTATAAGTTCCGTCACTATTTATTTCCCCTGTTAAAGTAATGGATGTTTCAGGAGCTGTGCTATCTGTAGTACCTGCACCTGTTACTATTCCAGTTGCTCCAACTTCTGCATCAGCTACTCCATTTCCATCAACATCTAAATTAATTAAAGGAGGATTTGCTGAGGCAGTATCATAAATGGCATCTGCTTTAGTTTGTGTAGTTAAAGGAATATTGTTATAGACAATGGTTTTACTATTGGTATCATTTTCATAAGTCCTAATTTTAAAATCAAAACTACCATTGTCTGTAGCCTCAAATTTAAGATTATACTCTCCACTATCCGGGAGCCAGATAAATTTAGCATTACCGATTACCTCGTAAGATGATCCGGGAATGTTTTCTTCATAATCTCCATTATCTAAAGGTCCGGTATGATTATTATTTGCATCATAGGCACTGATTAAAACAGGAGAATGGACAGAAAGTTGTTGCCCCATGAGTTTATATGGTTCTGAAGATACTTCAGAAGGAAGATCTGAATTTCCATCTAAAATATTTTTAACAAGTTTCATAGCAGGTCCATCAAAAACTAAATTTCCATGTTTTTGCTGGGTGTAATAAACTTTGGCTAATCCAACTAAAGAAATATTTTTATGTGAATCAATTAAAGAAGCGCTAAGCAGAGGCACTGTTTCATCTCCATTGATGATAAGAATATCTTTTTTAGGTATTTTAATTCCTAGAAAATCAACTACATTTTTTTCAATAATTTGTCCTAAAGTATCAATACCTGAACCTGCAATTATTGATACTTCGACATTATTGGTTTTGTCTAAGTCATTATCTAAGTTATGAAAAGTTTCTGTGGAGTTAAAAAGATTAGTATGATAATTTAAATTAGTAAGTAATGTTTTTGTTTGATTATAATTCAACGAACCAGTAATTCCATTATTATCAACATCTCTGACATCATTAAAAGGAAATGGGTGTAAATTATCTTCTCCGGAATAAAAATCAAAATATTTTTTAGTTGGTGATAATTCATAACCAGAAACCATATTTTGCATTACATCCTTAATTTCTGAAGGAGCAATAGAAAGACAAAATGATTCAAATCCATAAATTAAACAATCACCATGTTGTAATGTGTTCAAGAATTTAACTGCTCCCAGATGTGGTGTGCCCAGAGTAATTAATTTCCTGACTTTTGAAGCTTTATTAGCATCCGCAATATAATTTCTGGCAACCAGCCCTCCCATAGAGTGAGCCACAATATCTACTTTTGTAGCCCCAGTTTGAGTTTTAACAGCATCAATTTTTTGATCCAAAAGTGGAGCAATTAAAGCAATATCTTTTCTCCAATCATAAGGGAAAATAAATAAATCCTGATTTAAAACATAACCATTATCAGTAAAAAATTTAATGGTATTCCCATATGCCCCAGCATAAATATCTCCTGTTAACTCTAACTCTGCTTCTGCTTGAGTCCCATCAGATTTTAATCTTAAAATATCAAAATAATCATCATCTCCAAAGTTTGCTCCTTCTCCTTCATTAACCCAAACTTTTTCCCCAGCAAGATATGCATGATTATAAGTTCCTCCATGACCATCATCATTTGACCAAATAGTATCATTTTTAACCTTTAATTCTGATCCTCCTATCCCTGGAATAAAAATAACTGGAGTTTTATCTGGGGTAATTTTTCCCAAAGCATGTAAATAACCATTCCAGTTACCACTTACATTTTGGTAAATATAAATTAAATTATTATCAACAATAATAGGTTTTCCTAGATAACTGGGATAACTGCCAAGAGGTACTTCCCATTTTAAAGTCCCATTTGGATTTAAAACATAGAATATATTTCCATAACTTGTATAAATATTCCCATCCTTATCAATAACCGGACTGGTTAAGTTATTTGCTCCGGTTACAGGCACTGTCCAAGTCCAAACTAAATTTCCGGAAGTATTAACAGCAATGATAGTATTTTTTACAGCAGCATAAATAGTACTATTTTTTAAAGCTCCCTCTCCATTAAAAAGACCACTTGCGTGTTGGTAAGTCCAAAGTCTGGTGCCTATTGAGTTATAAGCTAAAAGAGTACCTCCGTTACCATTGGAAGTCAGGGCATATAAATTATTATTAGAATCTAAAAGAATATTTTTGATATCATAAGTACCTGTATATCTGTACCATTTTTTAGTGCCATTGGACATGTAGGCAATGATGATTCCTGTGCTTCCTGTCCCCAAATAAATAGTTCCATCTGAAGCTACAGTTGGAGCAGAGGAGGGAGAACTATAATTTGAGTCCTGTTGCCATCTAAAAGTTCCGTCTGTATTTAGAGCCAGCAAAGTTTGAGATGGATAAGCTATCCCTACATAAAGCACATCTTTATTTCTGGATAAAGCTACTCCTGTAGGAACATTATTTCCTCCCCATCCTCCTAAACTATATTCCCACCTTTTGTTGCCATTTTGATCATAGGAATAAACTTTAGCAGGGTAGCCTGAAGCAGAGTAATAAATATTGTTATTATTATCTAAAACAACACTGTCATTGGGGTGGAAAGTATTGGTAGCCCATTTTTTGGTGCCATTTTTATCAAGGGAAATAACTCCCCCAATATCAGTTCCAAGATATATATTCCCTGCTGAATCAACTGTGGGAGGATTCCAGAGAAAGCCTAAATTTCCTGTGACCCAAATTTGTTGAGG
>JAUSHL010000032.1 GCA_030648645.1 Candidatus Daviesbacteria bacterium | reverse complement strand
ACTAGAAAAATATTGGCCGCACAATGTTGTGATGCATTTACAATTAAGGTAAAATACAAGGGATCGGCGCCTTCGTCTAGTTGGTCTAGGACGTTACCTTCTCAAGGTAAAGATCACGGGTTCGAATCCCGTAGGCGCTACTTTTTCAGATTTCCCTGAAGCCTGAGTTTGGGGGTCTGGGGCAAGAAGGCGGGAATGGAGTTCTGCAAAGCCCAAATTGTAAGTCGGGACAAGCTGCCGATCAGTTAAAAAGAAGTTCGAGCCGACAGTTTTTGTGAAGATTGCCAAATCTTCTTTTGTATTTTTTGCGCGCGCGATTTTTCGGCTCTGCAAAGCCCTATCTACGAACTCCCTCATAGGTTCGAGCCAACTTGAACCATTCTGTTTTATTTTTTCAATCTCCTCTGTTATTTTTAATTTCTCTTCAAATAATTCATTCTTTTTGTTTTTGTAAGTTTCATTATCAATTACCTGGTCAAGAAAACTGTCTAAGAGAAAATTTAACTTCTTGTCTAAAGTTTCGGTTTCAGTCTTTAACTTTGTAATATTTTCTTCAGCTAAAGCTAATTCCTTTTTCTCGTCTCTATCTAACCACTGATACCAATCTTTCGCCCATTCTTGCGGGAGCGATACTTTCTCCAACATTTCCCGTATTTGAATTTCTAATTTATCTTCCGAAAGGTATTTCTGAGTACAAGGTTTTAATTTTTTGGTACACCGGTAATACATAAACGTCTGAGAATTTCCATTTTTATATTTCTTTATATGTTGTTCTGATGTAATTGCAGCTTTACATTCTCCGCAACGGGCAAATCCGCTAAATGCGAAGTCATGTCCCTTGTATCTTGGCCTCTCAATTCTTTCTACTTGTTTCTGGGCTCTATCAAATAATTTCTTTGTAATAAATAATTTATATGAACCCTGATAATATTCACCGTTGTATTTCATAATTCCAATATAAAATCTATTTTTGAGCATGTTCTTAATACGACCTATGCGTAATGGATTATTCTTTCCGCTTTCCCAACCTCTATCAATATTGAAGCGGCTCAAAAAAACAGATATTTCCCTAAAAGATTTATTACCTTCTGCGAAAAGTTGAAATGCTTTCTTTATGATCCTAGAAGTCTCTGGATGTATCTGAATGGTTTTTGTGTTCGAATCATTTATGTATCCTAATGGAGCTCTTAATGGCCACAAACCAAGACGTAGTTTATGCTTCATGCCTCTTTTAACATTCTCCGAAAGATTGTCAACGTAATATTTAGATTGTCCGAATGCGATCGAGAGCATGAATTTTCCCTGAGGCGTACTTTCAAACCAAAAAGAGGGGAATTTAAGGTCAAGAAGTTTTCCGGTATCTAAAAGGTAAATAACTCTTCCACCATCTATGGAATTTCTTGCCAGACGATCCGGGTGCCAGGAAACAATTCCCTGAGCTTCGCCCTTTTCTATTCTTCTTAAAACCTGCGCAAATTTTTCTCTACCAGGAACTTTAGCGGTTTTTGACTCCGCTACAAAATCAATTACTTCTAAATGTTCCCGATTGGCAAATTCTTTTAGCTCGGCTATTTGTTGATCAATAGAAAGGACTTGCTTATTCTTTTCGTCTGTTGATTTTCGGCAATATGCAATGTATCTAATCATTATGGTTTATAAAATAAACTTAGTAAATACACAACGACATTCACGATAGTAAAAACACCAACTGTGACCGTAAACCGATTCATCAGTCTTTGAACCTTAGCACTTTCCAATTCCTTTTTAGTAAAAAATGAAGCAATTCTTTTAAGAGCATGCTTAATATTATCGACTTGCGGTCTTGTTTCATGCAGCAATTCTTCGTGTATATCTGTAAGAAGCTGCTCGTATGTCTTGTTTAGGTCCTCTATTGCTTCGTTATGTATTTTATCTCTGTTATTCATTCTTTCTTTATGGTATTTTTGCGTTTTTTCTTCTTTTAACCGGCAGTTTGTCCCGACTTTCAATTTGGGCTTTGCAGAACTCCATTCCCGCCTTCTTGCCCCAGACCCCCAAACTCAGGCTTCAGGGAAATCTGAAAAAGTAGACTTATACGAAAAAATTCGAACCTCTTTTATTCTTAAAAGGTAGTCGCTCTCTTCGTTCGCTCCTACTATTTTATCCAGCACCTTTTCGAAAGGTGCAGGATTTATATTGCTCGGCCTTCGGCCTCGCTCCAAAAACTGTCGGCTCAGAAAAAACGCAAAAATTTTTCCAAATTTGAGTACGGTTTTAATATAACAGTTTCAAAGAAGATTTCAACTGAGATTTTCTATATCAATTCAAATACCCATTTTATTAATTTTGACAGAAGAGTTAAAAAAGAGTATAAGAAAAATAATTCTTTCTGGTGTATTATTAAAGTATGACTAAGAAATCCGTCAAAGTTTTTCCTGCAGTTATGAAGTGGGCTAGAACTACTTTTATGGCTGGTAAACTAAAAGAGGAAGCTGCACGAATGCTAAAGTTGTCAGTGGAAGAATTAGATAAGTTAGAATCTCAAGAAAACGAAATTACAGTTCCTCAACTAAATAAACTGTCTGAAAAATATCATAGACCCGTTACTGTTTTGATGCTTAAGACACCCCCTAAGTCTATGGAGCCTCCTAAGTTCAGGAAGATTGACAATTTCGAAGAGCTAGAATTTGACAAGAAAACTTTTGCCGCAATCAGACAGGCTCAGGAAATTCAAAACAGGGCAGAATTTTTATTTGAGGAAAAAACTAATGAGTTTCTGCTTTCCTTAAAAAGGAATTCAGATTCAGTTGATAATTTAGTTAAAATAATCTTAAAAGAGTTGCGAATTGACGAAAAGGTTAGATTTGAAGGAAAAGATTCAAAGGGCCAATTTAAGATATGGAAAAGACTTTTGGAAACTAAAAGCGTAATCGTGTTGATTCACAAATTTCCCCTATCAGATACAAGAGCGTTTACTCTGTATAACAAAATTGCTCCGGTAATAGTCTTAAACAATTCTGATAGTGATAACGGAATGGTTTTTTCACTCTTTCACGAATTAACACATTTAGCGCTTGGGCATACAGATTTTGATTATGAAATGGATTTAGGAGCCAAGCAGAAAAAATATGATGAATATTTCTGCAACCAAGTTGCGGCACAGTGCTTAGTACCCAAGGATTTACTTATTAATGTTATAGGCATGAGGAATAAATTTGATGAAGACCTTGTTCAAGATCTTGCGTATAAGTTTAAAGTAAGCAAATCCGTTATTTGGATACGTCTTAAAGAGATAGGGCTAATTGGGGAAGCAGAAATTAGGAAGGTGAGAAACACCTTATCAAAATTTGAAGGATATAACAAAAAAGAAAGAAAGCCCTCGGGAGGTGGAAAAAACACTCATCTTTATGTAACGCTAAATAGGAAAAGTGAGTTTTTCATAAGTGAAGTTTTTGCAGCTTATAATTTACGTAGGATTTCGTATTTTGATGTTTTAGATTATATTGGAATTACCTCCAATACTCTGCCTAAGTTGCAAAAACTAATATACACATAAACTTATGCAGGAAAATTTATTCAGTACAAAAGCAATATATATCATTGATAGTTCTGCGATAATTCTTCTTCGTCAATTTTATCCAAAAGACATTTTTGACCCCTTACACAACAAAATCTGTGATATATTGCGTTTGGGAAAAGTCGTGATATTAGATTTAGTTTTTGATGAAATAAAGAAAGAGACAGATCTATATAAATTATTTAAGTCTGTTGTTCCAAAAGATAAACGACTTAATTATGGGGATTATGTTGATACTACGCAAGACATACTACTTAAGTACTATGACGGTCATGGTGGTACGCATAATCTGAGGGCAGATCCTCACATAATCGGATGTGCGAAAATCGAAAATCTGACAGTTGTTACCGAGGAATTATCTTCTGGCTTAAATACTACGAGCATGCCCTATGTCTGCAATAGCGAAGGAATTCCTTGTATAAGTTTCGTTGACTTTCTAAGAAAAGAAAAAGTGAAACTTGATTAGTGGACTTGAGAAGAGTCAGGCTCCCGACATCTTCAGTCATTAGTGATAAATTTATACGCCGGAATTAAATTATTAGCAATTTATTTTGGAAGTTTTCACCTGAGTATTTTTATATTAATTGTATAAGAAAAGACGTTTATTCCCAGAACCACAAATAATCAGGATTTTCTACTTCTTTGATTTTGGGTTCCCACAATCTCCATTTCCCATCAATATTTTTAACATCCCAATAGCCCTCAAAATATTTATAGACTATTTCATCGTCAACCATATCCTTGGTGGAGAGCTTGATATTTATCCTACCCTTTTTATCAGCATCTTCCGAGATTTTAATGACTGTCGTATCAAGTAATGGCGCATACCCCTGCTTCCAGTAATCAAAGCTATGTCCCTTCTTAAAATTATCCGACAGGAGTTCAAATGCTTTTTCTAATTTTCTAACCTTTAAATAGTTATAAAAAGTTGCCACTGCAAAATCAGCACTTGTCGTATCATCAAAAGCAATTTTTTTAATATCTTTCAAGGAATCAGTTGAGGTAGACATTTCCATCCACTTTTGTTTTATGGAATCAGCCGATATTGCGAATCCAAGTCCTGCCAAGCCTGACGTATTGATACCTTCAACCTCACCGCAGACATTCACCATTGGGCCACCGGATACGCCGCCAGTGAAGGTAATGTCTGTTTGTAGATACTCCACACCCACATCTTTTGATCTCCTTCTTCCGGCAAGGGATCCCTTATTGACCGATGCTTCACCGATCAAATCTCCTCCCATCGGAAAACCTACTGCCAAAAGTTCCTCCGCCGGATCAAGCTCTTTCGGATCGCCCCAGGAAATAACAGGCAGTTCTTTGTCGATTTTAATGATCGCCAAATCAGCATTTTTATCTGCCATAAGAATTTCCGCTGTTTGGAATGTATTGTCAGGTAAAATAACTTTCGGACTTGGTTCAAATTCTATAACGTGGAAATTAGTTAGAATCAATCCGCCTGACTGAATCGCAAATCCTGATCCTTCTGCTTCTCCGCCAACAATACGTACTACTGATTGGCGGATTTTATTTATAGTATCTTTCTCATTGCAACCGATCCTTGAGGGGCCTCCGAGTCTTGTTTCAATCAGGGAAAATCTCTTATTTAATTTGTTTATCTGACCCTGCTGATAGAAAATAAAAAGTATGAGACCACCAATGGCGATAAAGATTGCCGTCTTCTTTTTTCTTTTTTTTACAAACTCCAAAGTTATACTAAATAGTTTTGAAAAGAATGATCTAAGTCTTTCAGGATAAAATATATATAAAAATATATATGCCAGCATTAGGTAGGCGCCTAGAGAGGTGAAGAAATCTGTTAATAAAGACCTTGATAATGCAACTATTCCAACAAAGACCAATACCTTTATGCCGGTTGATATTTTTTTGGAATGAATTCTGCCAAACAATATGCCTATGATCTTTTTAATTTTTCTCACTAAAAATATAAATAAAATTATTCCTGACATAAAAATGGATATGAGAAAAGTGAATAGAATGTCCTGAAGAAATATCCAAGATGGTAACTTATCGTTCACAAAAAATAAAATTACCGATAATATAACAAACGATAGAATAAGCCAGCCAATCAAATAATATTTCTTGTTTCTTCTGATTGCCAAGGCCAAATGGGCGCCAAATCCGATTACTATATAAAAAAGGGTAATTGTGTTTGTCCAAAAAGCAAAAGGCCAAGAGTCGCTATAGTGATTTCCAAATTTTATTGAAAGTATAGCGTCGGCAGTAAAAAGAAGAATAAAAACAAATATAATTGTTTTTAGGCTTATTGCCTTTTGCAAAATAATACTTAATCTTCTCCTGTGGAAAACCTCCGTAATATTATTAATCATTTTTCAAAAGCTTTGGCGGCTTTTCTGTATTTACAAAAATCACAATCCTGCCCGGAGGTTGGCAATACATCAGACTTTAAACACTCAATTGAATCAAGTATCGTTTGCTCAACCCAAGATGGGTTTCCGGTATAAGGAAGAACTTTAATATCAAATTCCAGTTTTGCATCAAAAGCCTTTTTGTCAGTATTACCATTACAATAAACAAAGTATCCAGTGTTTGATACTTTAAATCCATTTTTCCTAAATAACCATTGGTATATTTCCATCTGACGCTTATACCCGCCCTGCCACTCAGCATCTAGTGTAACTTCCTCCTCTTTAGAAGTAGCTTTGTAATCAACAATTATATACTCTCCGTCCGGCTTGACCCAAACGTCATCAATACCGCCTGTGACGACGACATTGGTGCCATCAATCTGAAATGTTATGCCACCACGCAATGCATCACGCCATTCATCAATTTTTTCATGAGCAAGGGGAATTGCATCAATGCCATATGTCTTCATTAAGGGATGCTTGCTCTTTGCTTTGCGGTGAATATCAAATTCTTTTTTTAAAAGTTTGCCTACTGCAGAATTAAGAGAGAAAGGATATCCGGGAGGTTGTCCGACACCTAATTTTCTATCAAGGTAAAAACAGCGGGGACAATTGACGAAGTTATCAATTCTTCCCCTGCTCAAACGGAAAACATCCTTTGAGTTTTTGTCATATAAATTTTTCGTTCTGTTTGGATTGTAGTAATTGGACATATTTTAACCAATGGTACTTCTTAGTTACCTTAAGTGGTTTATGTTGCTTCTACGGCTGAGAAGAAAACCGTAAGTTTTTCTTTTGTAAATTCCTTAATCGGCCAGCGAGCAACAATTCCATATTTTGCATCCGGTTTAAGCATATTACTTTCAATTTTAAACAAATCACGTATTGCGATGAGTACTTTTTTCTCAATGACTTTATCATATAACCAGAAGTCAAACATTTGGCTTGGTATCTCATGGTTATATCCAACACTGATTACTAAAGACATCCTTGTTTCATTGGGTGCCTTGTAAAAAAAGTTAATATTTTTAGGTGTTCTATCAGCTGCCCACCCGTCAACTTTTATCTCACCATTCTGCATAGACCGCAGGAGACTTAAAACTTCCTGAATTATATTTTCCAAACCAATGGTTTTATAAATGGAAACAAATTCTTCATCAGAAACAAGAGTATTGTCATATTTTTTTGTTGCTACGTCTTTCTTCACTTCCGCCCCAAAAAGTTTCGGAATTAGAATCTCATGATTTTCGTATTTATAGTATTCCAGCTCAACTCCATAAATATTAAATCTGCTATTTTGGTTTATAAACATAATCAGATCTTTCAATTGGTTGTGAATTTCATCCATGAGTACGACAAATTTAAAATTTCCGTCATTTAAATTGTCTCTTAAACTTTCATTGAAATGAAGCATTTCTTCATCAGACATGTTAAAAAAACTTTTGATCTTTTCCTGTAGTGGAATGCGGAATTGTTTTATGACATAGGACTCCAACCGTGAGATAAATGCGTCAGTGCTTGTATATGTTTTCCAAAGTGATGCTCCATAATCTAATACTTGAGCTACAACGGTTCTCTTGTCAGGGTTTCTGTAAAGTTTTGTCTCTACAAGATAAATCTCGCCATCCCTATCAATTCCTATCGCATCTATTGGACCAGACGAAGTCTGAAATTCTCGAGCAAGAATTAGGAGTCGTATGTCCTCCTTAATGTCATAAAGAGGAATGCTTTCAGGATTATCATAAATATATTGTTGAAGATTGTCTTCTAAGGCAAAACTAGATTTTTCCACTTTCACTGCATTTTTACGATTCTTACTAATAATTATGGCCATAAATTACAATAAAAATACTCCTTTGTCGCTAAGAAGTCAAATCATTTTTTTCTATTCTTTCTTAACACTTTCTGCCTTTCATGTAAAAGTTTTTCATATTCTGCCTCGGAAATTTTATGGCCTTCATAATATGCTTCATATATAGGAAGTGGAGATTTAGATCCATCTGCACTTATGCCAACTATTTCTTTGCCAATTTTCTCAAATTTAACCGGTCTATCAAAAAGATCAAGATATATTGGATATTTAAGTTTTTTTATTTCATTTTCAGATTTTTGCTTTGCTTTTATATCGCATATTAAATCGTCGATATAGTTATTGATCGTAGGTTTTAGATCTTCATATGAAGGGGTTGTTGCTGTGGTAAATTTTTGAGAAAGCTTCATTTATTTATTATACGTCAAATAACTTTTTATCAATATATGCCATTGCTACACAATCATCTTCATTATAATCCAAAACCTTTTGTATAATTTTCTGATCAGGATTTTCAAGCCATTCCCAATACAAAACCATTGATTCAAAAGCTCCTACATTTTTTTGCCTCCAATTAAACCCTAAAAAAGGCGCAACTTTTTTAATAGAGTATGTGGGTACAGGAATATAGAAATTCTTTTTTACGACTTCCTTAATATCAACGCAAGTATTTTTAAGATCAGTTAGTCGAGAAGCTAATTTAGGATACTGGTTAATAACCTTATCTATTTCACCTACTTCGTAATCCGACCAATGATAAAGATAAACATCTTTTAGATCTCCTACGTAATCTAAAAATTCTTCCCATATTTTCTCCTCTTCTTTTTTCCCCTTCCCAAGAAAATACACAAACTTATCTAGTTCCTTATCCCAAATACCAATTAAATAAGTGTGTGGGGAATCCGATTCGCAAACATCATCAGATGTTTCTAGGTCAAAGTACAAGTTTCTTTTTCGACGAGCAATATTTGGAGAATCATCTACTGGCATATATTTCTTCAAAATATACGCACGAGTGTGATTATAAATTGATGTCCCGATAGAACTACCAAAAAGCTTAATTAAGGCATCTTCGCTAATGCTGCTTAATTCATTAATTGAGCTTATACTGAACGCCTGTTTAATTCGCGCCCGATATGCTTTACCGACTCCGGGTAAAAGAGTTAGGTCATTGTTTTGCAGAAGAATTTTATTTGCATAATCGTGCCAAGGAGTAGGTGTTTTATCAATTCCCGATGGAAGAGGAGTTATTTTTTTATCCCTAATATCTTTCCATAATTGCACATATTCTTTGAATTTTTTTTCTATTTCTTTGTACTCAACAATTTCCTTTTTGTCCTCAAGAATAATGGTTATTTTTTCAGGCAAATAATCCTGTATTAAACCTAGCATAAAATTATAGCAAGCGGCTTGAAGTTTATGATATGTTTTAACTTCCTTAGAATTTTTTATCTCTTCTACTCTGTAATGATAATTTCCAAGTTTTGATTTATGAGTAGTATCTTTTATCAAAAGGTCTCCTTTACCTTTCAGGCATTCTGACTCGGATTGAAAGACGGGTTGGTAAATCACATCAACACCTGACATCATCAATTCTACTGTTCTATTAATTGCTTCTTCACCATATTCAGGGATTACCTTGATAAAGCTTGGATAATTTTTCTTAACCCAATTCTCTTCAAAAATTTTACCCCTTTCAAGAGAAATATCCGAATGCCGGTCTTTTATTTCAATAGATTCTTCTTTGGGAGCGTAAAATTGACACCACATCCAAAAAGGATCACTCATTAGTTTATAGATTTCAGAAGCGCTAAGTCTAGCTTGTTTATTCATTAATTTTTTAGATATATTATGATGGTGAATGAGATTGTATCAGAAATCTTTTATAAAAAGCGTATTACTACTTAGAATCAATTTGCCCCTAGATCTCTAGATATGTTTATACTAGAATAAAATAGAGTATGAATAAATATTTCATAAAAGACGCCAGACATATAAGGGATTTAAATATTCCTCCCGTTGACTTAATAATTACTTCCCCTCCATATTTCGACATGAAAGATTATGGCTCTGATAATCAAATTGGATATGGACAAGATTATGACACTTACTTAGAAGATTTAGGGAAAGTATTTAAGCAATGTTTTGATATAACCAAAGACACTGGAAGTCTTTGGATGATTGTAGATATTTTGAGAAAGGAAGGAAAAACCTTCTTAGTTCCTTTTGACGTAATCAAAAAAGTAGAAGCCAGTGGATGGACATTACAAGATATCGTTATTTGGAAAAAAGATAAAACAATTCCCTTTTCACACAAAGGCCAAATGAGGAATATTTTTGAGTACATTCTTTCTTTTTCAAAGACAAATGACTTTAAATTTTACAGAAATCGCATAACTTCTATAGATACTCTTAAAGAATGGTGGCCAAAGTATCCAGAGAGGTATAGCCCAAATGGAAAATCTGAAACCAATATATGGGATTTTCCAATACCCTTACAAGGCAGTTGGGGAAATACTTACATCAAGCATTTTTGTCCCCTTCCTGAAAAATTAATAGAGAGAATCATAGATCTTTGTTCCGACATTAACAACATCGTGTTTGATCCGTTTGCGGGATCAGGCGCTGTTCTGTCTGCGGCATACCGATTGAATCGCAAATACGTTGGAAGCGATTTAAACCCTAAATATAAAAAAATGTTCTTGGCCTACATTAAGAAAATTAAACCTGTCAATAAAAGCAGTCAATATAATCAGAATAATTTAAGAAAATTTTCAAATACAATAGAAAAATTGCGTCTTCTAAAATTTCCTAAAAAAATATATCTAGAACTTGTTAATAAATATCCCAAGCTAAGTCATAATATTATTGCAATAATCGCTCTTCCAAATAAGTTGAAGAAAACAAAGATTAAAAATCATTTTATTGCAGGGAATTATATCTTTGTCACAAGGGGTAAGAGTGAATTGTCTGTTAAAGATATTCAAGGAATTGTTAATGTTCGACCCCTTTCAAAATATGGGATTCAATCAACTTTAAGCATCTTAGAAACTACCCAATTAACAAAAACATTGAGAAAAATTAAAGAACCAAGTTTTTGGCGCTATGATAACGGAGTTACCTATCATCCAGGAGAAAACGTTAAAAAATTAGATAGAAAGGTTTTAGAAAAAATAGATAAATTTAGAATTCCACCAATTTTTACAACGATCGAAATAGCGAAGGAAGATTTAATTATTTAGAATTTATATTCTTGAAATATTTCTCTTGAAACAAGCAGTTTAAAAAGCTGTTCAACTGCATAGCTTTGTTGTTTATCTAATTCAACTCCTAACTCAAATCTAGATTCTAGTCCTTGTCTTGTAAAATTTGCGGAACCTAGATAACCCCTAAGTGAATCTATAATTAATACTTTAGCATGAGGGAGATTATCTGCTTTTACTAATTCTGGTGAACAAAAATAAATTTTTAGCCCTCCCATCATCTTCTGTGGAACCTGATCAATTATTTGCTTAAATATCATCTCCCTATCTTGCTCCTTGGCGGTTAAATAAAGAGTAATCTTAGGATTATTCTTGCAAGCATTTAAAGGAGTCAAAATGGATTTAAATCCTTCTTTATTGGTAAATGGAGACATTATTGATATTTGTTTATTAGCCGATCGCACAAGATCTATTAACAAACTAGTTATGTCGTTTAAATCACCCGATAATTCTGCCGTTATTAAGTCGGGAGGTGAAATATATAAAAAGGGCTTCGGTCCATATGTAGGCCATTCGTATTCTCGAACAGCCTTAGCGAGCTCAACAAGCTTAATGAAATAACTTAATCTTTTTTTATCTATTTTATAATTCGACTCCTCAATATTTAATATACTAAAACTTTTCAAAACCATTACGGTATTTTGAAGTAATTCTGGATGGACTTTTTGAATATAAATATCTTCAAGTCTTTGAAAACCATCTGTATTTTCTGTTAAATTTAAGAAAAGAGATTTTTCAAGATCATCTCTATAATGGAGAGTTTGGAGAAAAAATAATACTATTTTTGCATCATTCATCATCTGTTTTTAAAATCAAGATACCCATAAGGAATATTTGTTAAACCAGAACGTGTTGTTTTGCCTCCGAAAATATATGATCTACTTAATTTTTCGTTAAATTCAACACATCCTCTAGGTATATATAAACAACCTACACAAGCCCCATCGTCATCTTCCGAGCAAGAAGGATCAAATTTACAAGATCTAAGGTCATTTTTTATTGAATCTATTAATGATCCTAGACCTTGTTGAAATGAGGCAGATAAACCGCCGACGTCACTTTCTCCTCCATACACAATGAATGATAATGCTTTATGCAAAAGAATTTCTCCAAAACTGGCTATATCTAAACCACTTTCAATAGCGAGAGAGTATAATAATGTATGAGATGATGAATGAATTAATTCATTAATTACAGTTTGAATTTTTATTTCATCCTCGCTTTCACTTTCCTTATTTAATAATTCGAGTAACCATAACTTAGCATCCGATTCTGTTAATTTCTCAACTTTAATATTAGTCGTTTTCAATATTTTATTTTCGATCAACCATTCCATAGTATGTTTAGCAGATAACTGAACCATCCAAGCCTCTGTGGTAACACAATTGGTATAAACGGGTACTTTTGTGTCAGTTTGGCTTATGGGTGGAAAAGCCCTTAACCATGAAGGTGGTTTGGATTGAAACCTAGTATAACCATAAGCAATGTGCGTTAATGGAAAATCACTAATAAGATAAATATCATCTATCCCAATTTTATTTAAAGATGCCATTATTAATTCTGAAGTAGCAGCTTTTTCTATATTATTCTGAGCATCTGTATATTTATTTTTCTCATCTTTAAACGATAGGGTCATCTCTAAATCTCTTACAGCAGCGAATATGGCTAAATCTGAATCATCAGATAATGGATCTAGCAAAATGTCCTTACCAATATCTATCTTTATTTCTTTTGGAATATTTACCACTTTCGTTCCACATTGTAGGCAGAATTTTGAGTTACCCGGCACGCTAGCTCCACAATTCGTACAAATTATATTTGCGTTATTTGTAGATGCTTTATTTCTAAGGTTTCCTTGCCCAGCTTTAATAGTTCCTAAATATGCCGATATTAAAAGTTGATCTTTAATTTCTGAATTTAAAATAGGTTTAATTTGATCATCTTTTAAATTAACGAATGTTGCGACTTGAGAAAAGTAAACCCAAGGATCACTCCACACCGCACCTTGTAGGAAAAAATTTCGCTTATCGGCACTCTTCTTTCGACATAAAACATTTGGACATGGCAACATTCTTAAGCTTGATTCATGCTGACATTTGAGACACCTCCAGGTTGAAGACTTAAATCTTCCTGTATCATTTAAGTATAAAAATTCCTTTCCATGATTATTGCAAAATGTATCAGGAATTGGTTGAAAAGCGCGAATTACACCACAAGGATGATACCAAACATATCTGAATTGCTTCAATTTGCTTGAACAATTATGACACCTACCCTTAAAGAATTGATCATAACTGTTTATAACGACTTTACAAGAATCATTAGAGCATTGAAACAAAGAATTTGGTAAAAAATCCCATTTAATATTTTCTTCTGGTTTTATAGCTATAACTGTCTCATCATTAATTTCGTCCGAGCTAAAACCTAGGACCCTATCCTCACTGTCTTCTTCCCATTTTTTTACATATTGCTTCACTTTTTTAAGTAGGATATTCTTATCAACACTTGTATCTTGCTTACCTCCAATTTCTGTAATAATACCAAACATACCGCCATCTTCTAAAGCGATAAATGACATTGGAGAATGTCTAAATATAATTTGATCTATACTTCTAGTTATTTTTGCCATATATTAATCTGTTCCTTGGCTAACTTTAACGTATATGTTATGACTTTTTAGCCTATTTACAGAAAATTCTATTTGCTCACGAACTTCTCTTAAGCTAGAAACTGGAGGCGGTTTCATTCTTTGAAAAGTACTATATTTCTCTCCACTTTCGATAGCTCTTTTCTGAGCACCAATTAATTTGCTAATAAGTTTTGAGAAAAAATCTATTGATGATCCAGTAAGAAACATATCGTCAATCTTGTATGATTTTTTAACTAAAGTGTTTAATTCATCATCATTGAACAAGCCTCCTTTTGCTGCAAGTAAGAAATCATCAGCTCTATCTAATTTTTTATTTATATTAAATGAAAGAATGTTTAAAATGCACGAACTTAATATTCCAGAAAGCGTTCTACTGATAGAAGATTCAGAAAATCTATTGATAGGCACTGGTTGAACTAATTGATATAGTCTTTCATGATATTCTCTAAATCTTTGATAAATATTTCTTTCTCTGTTGTTGGCTGGACGAAAAACAGTAAAGACTATTCCTAAATGTGACCTTCCTACTCGACTTGAAGCTTGAATATAGTCTGAAGCATGATTTGGCATTCCACAGAAAGTCATAAAATTCAATCTACTTAAATCTACACCATGACTAATCACACTAGTAGCTACGATGCCCTTAAGTCTCTCTTCATACCCTTTTTTTTCGTCTGATTCTACTCTTCCTATAACAGCTCTCACTTCGCCTAGCCCCTTATCACCCGTAAGCACTTCAGTATCGCCTTCATTGCTAGATCCAAAATTACCAGCCGTGTTTTTTTCATTAACATAAACTAGAGAGAGATCGTAGTTAACGACTATTTCATTTGACCATTTTCCTTCTTTGGCAGTTTCTTTTGAATGATTCTTTATGGCTTTTTGTATTATGGTAACTGTTTCTTCTGAGCTAGATCCTGTTGGCATTATACCAACGTATATTCTAGAAAATTTGGCTGTCTCAGAAGGCTGGACATATGCTGAATCATATTCTCTTTTACCTTTGACAGGAAATCTTATCGCCTCACGTCCATAAAGTTCCCATACGTGATCTTTATATCCTTCAATCGTTGCTGTTGCAGCTAGTCTCTTAGGGGGTAATCCATTTCCCGTATTTCGAGAGAGTAAATCTAGAAAAGTTTCATAATGAGAATCATAAGTACCTAGACTTTCCTTAAGTAAGTGAAGCTCATCTTGTAGTAGGAGTGCAGGAGTAGGGTCATAAGCTTCCTGTAGCTCTTCAAAATTAGATTTTTTAATTTTACATACAGCATCTTCTATGCAAGTACCAAAACTGACGTATCCATGTTGTGGACATTTTTGGGTGAATTTACCATAGAGATGTGCAAATAGGCTAGTTTGACCAGCTCGAGCTAATCTATCAACTGTTCCTACAATAACTGATGGTGCATACCTATAAATTTCAGAATCTGATATATAAATTGGGGCATCTTTATGACAGTCTTTACATACATGTTTTATTCTTACGTTTTCAATATCAATATTTAATGTTATATTACTTGATTGGCAATGAGGACATCTTTGTAAAACTAATATTCTTATATCATTTACATTTTTAGTAGTATCAACTTTCTCTTTCCACTCTACAATAGGATCTTTTGTGTGATATCTTGTTTTTATAATTGAAGCTATAGTCAGATTATTTGGCGTATTTGCTTCTCCAACATAATAACCAACTGTAAAGGGATCACTATTTATCAACGAGTTTTCTTTTGACTGCAATCTTACTTCTTCTGCTTTTACCATTACATCAACTAATCTTTGAAGTTGTTGAATGCTTAACATTCTTAGTGGATATCTTAACCAAGCAGTTACACCTCTAGACTTTCCTCGAAAACGATCATAAAAAAGAGCAGTGATTATTACTCCAAAATATGCTTCAGTTTTTCCACCTCCAGTCGGAAACCATAATACGTCCACTTTTTTTAATTCTTCTATGTATTTTTCGTCCTTTTGTTCCCTCGCTAAAAGAGAAGGCATTTGAGATACGATAAAAACTAGTTGAAAAAGAAACCATCCTTTGTTTTTTCCTTTTGCAAATGTTGAATTCATTAATCTAAACGCATGCGAGAGTCTTTCATCTTTTTTCAATGCCTCTGTGCCTTGAGTAAACCTATTAACTTCATCCTCAAAATCTCTAACGCCTTGTATTCTGGATTTATAACTCGAGTCTTTTAAAAATTCATTATTTTCTTTTTGCCAAATTTTTAGATACTCATTAAGCCATACAGAAACTTCAGAAAGGGCATCATGATATTTTTTGGTACTCAATCTTTCAAAATTACACGCATTTTGCATATTGGTTCGAGTAGTAGTTTTAGGTTGTGCATATACAGGAATTGTTTGCGTAAACGCTGTTTTACTATCTTCAGAAACACTTAAAACACAATTTATTCCTTTACCCCAGCTTTCAGTACTATATCTATAATCTTGCATAGCCGCTTCAAAAGGAACTGAGACATAATTACCATTCAACAGAAGGGCTTTTATTTGAACATTAAACAGTGAAACTTGATAGTTTGCTTTATCGTTCACTGTCACATTTCTTAGTAGGATATTTATCCTCCACTGATTATCTTCTGCTGGCCAGATTTTTGCAGAAGCTTTGACTGTCCAAGATGGGGTTTCCTTTTCAACATTAGGTAATGCTGCTGAGTAAGTTTCTGATGAAACCAAGGATGAAAGCTTAATCGTTGGCTCCTTGTCAGTAGTGATCCAACTATCTTCATGTTTAGGTATTGTCTGTGCAATTCTAGAGAGTTCATTATTTATAGTAGTTGTTATAAGCTTACAATCTATCTCTTGTACGGATTTATCTTCAGGTAAATTGACATTTAGAGGTATACTATCAATATGCATTTTGATCCTTTTATATTTCTGTCTAAAATGTACATTTGTTTTATCATTTATTAAAGTCTTATCATTCTCTATGATTTTTCTGTCAACTATCTGCTCTTCATAGCTAGGAAAGCACCTATAATAAATATAAAAATCAAAGGATAGATTGAAAGATAACCCATTTTTATGAGATATTGTACGAGCTTCAAATCCAATTGAATCTGGTCTTCTTTTAAGAATCCATTTTTGCCTAGCTTCGCCTAGGCTCATCTCATTTGTTGTTAATGGTGTAATAATTCCAATACTGTACTTCCTAAAAGGCTCTTGATCAAAACATATTTCTTCACCTTCACCAGATAGCCATTTCGTGATTATCCTTTGTGCTTCCGCTATTTTATCCGTTTCTTCTTGATACATAATTTTGTACTTTTACCTTAACCAAATACATTTAACCGTACTTGTTCCTTGGGAACATTTTTAACTTCTTCTATAATACTCCTAATTGTGTTTGGTTGAACCATTTCTAATATCTCGTCAATCTCTCTATCTATGGCATCTTCAGTATGAACATTTTGATCTGAATTTAGCTTTATACCTAATCGTTCACGTAATCTTTTACCCATTCGCCGATTAAAAACTCTTGTGGACTCAATCTCTCCATGTATTATTTTAGAAAGAGAACTTGAGTTTTTAATCTCCGCTAATTTCAATAAGCATTCAATATCCTCGATATCTCTAGGAGCAAAAGTTGTACCTTTTAGCCATTGTCTTACAGTTTGACCAATTTTTACGCATCCATTATCTTTCAAATCGTGTAGATATGCATTAACTGAATAAGGATTGGAAATATCATAAGTCTCTCTTAATCCTTTTAATGCAGTCTGCCATAGAGAGATTACTCTTGAATCTACTTTAGAAAGTTCTTGAGTTCTGTTTAATACATTTTTGAACATTTCTTGATTTTGTTCGTCTGAATAAAGCAAGATAACATCTCCTTCTGCTAGGGTTTCAGGAAGCTTTAGGTGTATGGAATCTTCTCCATCAGTGTAGACATATATCTCTTGTTCAACCGGGATAAATATTACTTGTCCGTTCTCTAACTCAATTTGGTATGACGCTATGGTTTCGTCATCAGCATCTGATCCTTCTAAAATCTCTCCTGATATTTCGGTATCATCCTGAAGTCGTTCTTCAATTTCAAATAGATTCCATTTATCTTCCTCGAACGGAAATGACATGTCTGTCGGCACGGGAATAATATCTTTTATATGACTAAGTAGAATCTGCGATTCATTATCCGGCAATAACCACTTATACGGAATGCTATCAGAAGGTTTTGGTGATAATTTAATCCCTATACTATTGAGTGAATCAATTGTAGATTCATAGGTAGGATCATTATTTAAATTATAAATAGTACCTGGTAATCCTGATAACTCAAACGAGTATGCTAATAAATGTATTACTTTTGGAAACAGCGAAAGTATTTTTGCTTGCTCTGATTTTTTCCAGAAACCAACTAAAATCAAATTCTCGCAAATTTCTGAATTATTTATATAATCATTTATAAAACCAACCTTAACTTTTGAGCTGTCTTCCTCCACATCTGAATGTAGCAACAATTCTTCATTTAATACTTTGGCTTGTGTCGAGGAGCAAAAAACAACATGCCAAGTTTCTTCAGACTTATTTAACTTATTAACTAGATTTAATAAATAATCATATTTTACAGATTGATTTTTAAGAATTTCGTACAATTTTTTAAATTCTGAACCAAGTGTTGGCCATATGGTATCTAGAACTCTACGAATATTCTGGTCAAGTCTTTGGATAGGAAAGTTAAATGTCTGTTCCATGTTATGACTTATCGTTTTCAACCATGGATTTTTCTTCCTGTATTCTTCAAGACGAACTAAGGGTACCGCTAGGTCTTTCAAAGAATAAAATAATCCCCAAGCTTTTATTAATATAAAAGGCCTGTCAAATTTTATCAGATCATTTAAAGACATTAGAATTTGCAAAATTCTATTTAAAATTGCCACCACCTGGGTGTTTTCAATTAAAGTAATTCTGAGCTTAATCTCGGGGGAACATATGGATAAAGAGCTTCCTAGGGAAGGAAGATTAATATCTTTTGTTATTTTAGTTTTATTTAATATATCCTTTATGCTTAAGGTAATAATGTGAAAATCATTTTTCTTTAATATATCTATCGATTTATAAGAATATTTATTTACTAAAACCAAGGCAGATTCTGCTTTTGTATTTTTTATAAAATGACATAGTCTAGATGTTATGTCTGGCGAATCAGTTTCAGACAGTTCTCCTATGAAATATCCTTTTTGCAAAGGTAACGGTAGCGTGTCTAAGCTATCAAAATGATAAAAGATTACCGGATCCATCTTAATTTGACCCATCGAGTCTTCTCTGGACACAAGAGGCACCATCTTCCCTTGCTTATCAATTCTATAAATTGGGAAATGGGTAAATAGAAAATTAGAATGATTAAATTTCAAGCCGGATTCTAAAAAAAAATCTCTTAATTTTCTGTTCTTAGTAGCAATTATTACTGATTGGCCATTATTTAACTGAAGAGGAATAAAATCTTCTAAAATTCTATCCTGTTGTCGCTTAAGAAATCTATTTATAACTAAATACGCAATAATACTTAGGCTGACTCCAGACTTTACTCTTGGTAATGCAATGGCTATTCGTTTTTTTGAAGTTAACGTTTTTTGAAGTATTTGGTATGCTAAAGCGTCTATTTCATTCAATGGAACGTCTATTAACTGTCCATTTAAATTAATATTCCAACCTTCCGTAGAACTAGAAAGCTTTTTATATAACCCATCCTTAATATCTAAAGAGCTCGTCCATGAATTAGTTGTATCGTTCATTTTCCTTTTGTAATATGGCTCAATTCTAACAAAAAGTTAAGACCTAAGATAGTCTGAGTAGTGAATGGAGATCGTGCTAAATCTATTTTTTCTCTAAAGCTTTCTGTAGTCCACCCTTGCCATATTTAATAATCTGGCCAATTTTTGAAACAGTTGAGGTGGATGTTTTAACTTTCTCTGCAATCTCATCATAAGTTTTTCCGTCAAGAATAAGTTTGGCAATTTTAATTCTCTGGGCTAAATCAAGAATTTCTTCTTCAGTTAATAAGTCATCAATAAAGCTAAATAAATCTTTTGAAGATTTTAATCTGCGGAGAGTTGCAACTAATAATTTTTTATCTTTCTCTAAATTAAGTTCTGCCATAGTAGTATTGTAGCGTTGTAGCATAGTACAACGTCATAACTTTAACTCTTATACACAGTTGCTTTGGCTTTTTTCTCTGACTTTAGTCTACCAGATTTTGATAACTCTGTTAAGTAATCTGTCGCAGTTGATTGAGAAACTTGAAGTAAATCTCTAACATCTTGATTGTTAATTTCTTTTTTCTTTGCTAATTCAATAATTCTATTTAAGTTATCTTTTCTTCTTTGTAATCTTGTCTCATCTGCTTTCTTTTTGTTTTCAAGAAGTTTTTCTTTCAATCTATCATCAACTTGCTTTTTGACTTCTTCTTCGTCAACAACTTTCACTTCTTTAATAACTTCGACAGGAACTTCTTTGATGATTTCTTTCTCGACAATTTTTATTTCAGGTTCGCCCACCTTCGCTGAAGCTTCGGCGGGTAAAGGAGATTCGGGCGGTTTAGATTCTTCGAGCTTTTGTTCTTCGTCTGGCTTAGATTCTTCAGGCTTTGGTTCTTCAGGTTTCTTTTCTGGTTCTGGTTCAACCGGAGCTGGAGTTTCAACGGGCGTTTCTTCCACGTCAAACGTGGCTTCCGCTTTTGGCTGTTCGTGCACTTTCGGTTCCTCGGGTTGAGGAATTTCTTCAACAGGTTTTACTTCTTCCACCTCCGCTGAAGCTCCGGCGGACAAGTCAGGTTTTGTTTCCGGTGGAACATCTTGGACGGGTTGATCTGGTTGAATCGGATCGTCCGGCATAAATTAAGTCTAACATGGGAATCGGCCAATTTCCACCATTCCGGCCGATTCGGTTTTGGTGGCGGTCCGCCGCCCCCGCTCCCGATGGAGTCGTTGCTAAAAGGAGGGCGCACGTCAGAAAAACTTTAATTAAGAATTTCTTTCGGATAGGAAGCCCGACATAGCGAGAGCCGAGAGAAATATCTTTGAATTTTAGAATGTTCGGC
>JAUSHL010000030.1 GCA_030648645.1 Candidatus Daviesbacteria bacterium | reverse complement strand
TTAAGAGATTGCCACGCTCTCCGGCTACTGCCGGATCGCTCGCAATGACAAAGAGTAGTTAATTAAAGGACACAAAAAATGTTTGAGATTGTTTCAGTTCAGATTTCGCAAAACTATATCAATTGAGATTTCGCATTACACTAAACATCCTCTTGCTAAGGAGTGTATTTCTTGTTATACTTAAAGTCCGGTGGTTTGAGCGAAGTGGTACTACCCCTTTCTCGCCTCGTTGAGCAATCGGCGAAGCGGGCCATCCCGAACAGGGTCGTAAAACGCTTTAGCGCAGACGATACTGAAGTCGCAAGGCTTTGGGACAATATGTCATTGCCGGAACTCGCAAGAGTTATGGCAAGAGGATTCGAATGAATACTCATTGCCGGAATATATCAAAGAGCTTCTCTAAAAGAAGCTCTTTTTTTTGTGCAAGATTGCTTCTCCGGTTTCGCCGGATCGCAATGACAAGGATGGGTAGTTTTTGCAGGTTGAGAAACTGTGAATGAGTTGTTATACCCAAAATACTCCAATCTGCAACTATTAATCAAAATTTTGGGTTCAAATCATTTAATGAAAGTTGCAAACTTGAGTTAAATTGGTTTATAATACCCACATCTTAAAAAGAAAGCTGGAAATCATGAATGAAGAAGTCATCAGACGTCAGTCATCAGACGTCACGCCCGACAGCGCAAGACGCAGTCGTTGCGGGCGGGTCAGACAATAACACCTCAAAACCCTTAAGCATGGCTGATTTAATGTCAGCAGGTAATGCCCCAAAAAAACTATATCGTGGTCAGGAAGTTGAAGGAACAGTAATTTCTGTCAGTGACCGGGAAATAATTCTGGATTTAGGTACTAAGGCTGAAGGATTAATGAGTAAAAATGATTTACCTCAGGACAAAAGAGATCAGGTAAAAGTTGGGGATAATTTAAAAGCTTTTATTATTGCCCCTGAAAATGAATCCGGACAAGTAGTTCTGACTTTGCAGAAGGAATTAACATTTGGCACCAGAATGAGAAATGTTGGGGGGAAAAAAGGGATTGATTTAAAAAAATGGCAGAAATTTTTCCAAGCCAGAGATCAAAAAACAACTGTTTCCGGAAAAGTATTGGAAGCAAATAAGGGTGGGGTAGTGGTGGATGTTGACGGCATGAGAGGATTTTTGCCAACATCGCAGATCAACTTAAGTAAAATTACCGGTGAAATTATTGGTCAGAATCTGAAATTATATGTAATTGAAATAGATATTAATGATAATCGTTTAATTCTTTCCACCCGTGGTAAAGTTGACGAGGAAACTTTAGCAAAAATTGCAAAATTAGAAGTAGGACAGGAAATATTGGGAAAAATTGTCAGCATTGCCCCTTTTGGATTAATTGTAGACCTAAATGGAGTTGAAGGAATAATTTATAGTCAGGAACTTTCCTGGACTGCCCCGCACAAGGATGGTGCAGGGTTAGAAAATGAATTTGAACTGGGACAGGAAATTAAAGCTAAAATATCATCAATTGATGAAAGTACCGGAAGAGTTAATCTGTCTGTCAGACAAATGGAAGAAGATCCTTTTGCTGATCTGGTAAAAGATTTACAACCTGATGATGTAGTTTCAGGATTGATCAAAGAAGTTACTCAGAATGAGGTAGTTGTCCAATTGGATGGTGTTGAAGGAATTGTTCCGGTTAGTAAAATAGAACAGGGAAAACAATATATTGTCGGAGAAAAAAATTCTTTCACTATTGATAATATTGATACAAATAAAAGAAAAATAAATTTAGCCCCATTTTTGACTTCTACTAAAGGATTAATTTATAAGTAGAATTTTAAATTTTTAATTTTAAATTTTAAAATAATTTTTAATTTTAAATTTTAAAATTGGTTTAAAATTTAGATTTTTAGTTTTAAAATTTTTTATATGACTAAGTTTTCTTCTGTCTATATTTGTCAGCAATGTGGTTTTAAAGCTTCTCAATTTTTAGGTAAATGCCCTGAATGTGGGACTTGGAACTCTTTGGTGGAAACGGTAGAGGAGTCGTCAGCCCGGCAGTTGCAGGGTCGTCAGTCGTCAGTCAAACGAGCCACGATGCAACGAGCAACGATAATTAATTTAAGTGAGATTGAAAAACAACATTATCCCCGGATATCAACCAATTTAGAAGAATTTGATCGTTGTTTAGGAGGAGGGATAGTTCCGGGATCTGTGGTTTTGGTTTCAGGAGATCCCGGGGTGGGGAAATCAACATTGTTATTACAAATGGCATTGGGATTAAATTATTCTGTAGGGGTCGGGTTCTCCGACCCTAATGTAAAGGGCGGGAAAACCCCGCCCCTACAATCAAATGTTTTGTATATTGCCGGTGAAGAATCTGCCCAGCAAATAAAAATCAGAGCAGACAGAATTGATCCCAAAGCTTCTTTGGCTATCTTAAATGAAACTGATGTGGATATAATTGGAGAAGTGATTAGGGGAAGTAAGGATAGTAAGGAAAGTTGGGGGCTAGTGATTATTGATTCCATTCAAACTATGGAGACTATGGATTTATCCGGAGTGGCAGGATCTGTCGGACAAGTCAGAGAGTGTTCTCACAGACTCCAGAAGCTGGCAAAATCACTTCATATCCCAATTTTTATAGTGGGGCATATTACTAAAGATGGTTCGATCGCCGGTCCAAAAACTTTGGAACATTTAGTAGATGTGGTTCTATCATTAGAAGGAGAAAGTACTTCAAATTTTAGGATTTTAAGAGCCACTAAAAATAGATTTGGTTCAACTGATGAAATTGGAATTTTTGAAATGGGGGAAAAGGGGATGATGGAGGTACAAAATCCTTCCAAAATCTTTTTGGAAGAAAAAGTTAATGCTCCCGGATCGGCAGTTGTTGCAACTTTAAACGGCATGAGGCCAATTTTAGTAGAAATTCAGGCACTGGTGACCAAAAGTTTTTTACCAATACCTAAAAGAGTGGGATCAGGAATTGATAATAACAGGCTCCAACTTTTGGTGGCAGTCCTCCAAAGCAGGATGAAATTACCTGTCTTTGATAAGGATATTTTTGTCAATGTGACAGGGGGATTAAAGGTCATTGAACCGGCCTGTGATCTGGGGATTTGCATGGCCATCATTTCTTCATTAAAAGATCAGGAAATTTCCAATAAAACTGTTTTGGTAGGGGAAGTAGGGTTACTTGGGGAAGTAAGGGGAGTTCGTGGGATTGATAAAAGATCGGCTGAGGCTAAAAAATTAGGTTTTACCAAGGTAATTTCTTCCGAAAATGCCAAGAATTTAACTGAAGCAATCAGGCTGGCTTGTGGCCTGCCACGCGAAGCTCTGAGGTGAAACCGAAGGGCGAAGTGTGGATAAGTTGTGGATAACCTTCGATAAATTCAGGTCAGGTACGGGTTTATTTTCGGGTTAGGATTCGGAATATGTAGGGGCGGGGTATTCCCGCCCTTTACATTAGGGTCGGAGGACCCGACCCCTACACAAATCAATTTTTTGTGGTATTCTATTAATTGACATGGAAAATTCTGCCCAAGAATATTATTTACAGGTTTTAAAAGATGGTATTGCTCCTAAGTGGCCCCGACCGGAAGAAGAATTAGAACTGGGAGCGCAAAAACTTTCTGGAGGATATACTCAACATTGGGCTTATGTAAAAGAAGATCATGAGACAAATGAGTCTATTGGGTCACATGAGTCTCATGATCTTCCTCCTGCAGAAAAATTAGCTCAGGAATATCATAGTGACAAACCTGCTATATTAATTGATCAGCCAAAACAGGGGGATGAGCAAAAAGAGAATTTCCTTGAACTGATTTTAGTAAAAGATGGGCATGCTTGGAGTAAAACTGAATCCAGTTTGGATAATTTAGATGATAATTTATTTGATATCTTGGATTTTGCCAAAAATCAATTTAAAATGGAGGTGGAGCATTTTATGACAACCAATAATGTATCAGAGCAAGTAGAGAAAAAAATGGATCAGGTAGAAAAAGAACCCTTCGACTCCGCTCAGGGCAGGGATAGGGATGAGATTGAGCCTGAACATACTGAATCAGAAGATGTTATAATCCCTACTAGTATGCCGGATAAGAGTGGAAATTATTTTGTTAAAAAAGAAACACCGGTGTTTAATCAACCATTAGGTGATGGCACTAATATTAAATCAAGTGGAGGAATACTCGCAAAATTGACTCCCTTTTTAATTCCGGTAATTATCATCGGCTTAATTTTTCTGGGAACAGTGCTTTTTAAGGATGCAATTTTTGGTAAAGTTAAAGATGTAAAACAACAGGGAATTTCCGGTATTTTTGCCTCAGCAACTCCCACTCCTCCGGCAGTTGCCGGACCAACTCCATCACTTACACCCACTCCAAGTTTTTCCAAGAGCGATATTCAAGTCCGGGTTTTAAATGGGACAACAGTTACCGGTGTTGCCAAGACCTTGGCTGAAAAACTAAAGACTGATGGTTGGGTAATTTTAACTACAGGAAATAACAGTAATCAATCAATTGCCCAAACAACAATTTCCGGAAAAAAGGGTAAAGATGATGTTGTCTCTGCTATGGTCAAAGATTTAGCAGGAGAGTTTGAAGCAACCATTGGAGCAAATCTTAAAGATTCAGACAAAGCCGATCTTGAAGTAGTAATTGGAAAAAAGTGACGCTTTGCGTCATCCCGTGCTTGTCCTTCGATACACTCAGGACACTGAGCTTGTCGAATGTGACACGGGATCCAGTTCTTATTTTTCTGGATTCCCGCTTGCGCGGGAATGACAGAGAGGTTATGATAATTTAATAATATGAAGATTTTAATTATTGAAGATGAAAAAGCCATGTCCGATTTGGTGGCTATTAAATTTAAAGTTGAAGGCTTTGAAGTGGAACAGGCTTTTAACTTTGCTGAGGCAAAAAGCAAAGTGGTACAAAATGGCCCATTTTCGGCAATCTTGACAGATTATTTGCTTCCGGATGGTGATTTGGTAGATTTTTTAAAAGGTGTAAGAGCCAATCCTCAGATTGCCGGAATTCCTATAGTTGTAATGACTAACTATATTGAAGATATTAATGTTGACCAATTAAAACAGCTTGGAGTTTTGGATATTTTAGTTAAATATCAGGTAGTTCCGGCACAAATGGTTGAGAAAATCAAAAGTGTAGTTAGTACTCCGGCAACCCCTGTTTAATTTCTCTTTGGGTTAATTCCCCGACGTTTGCGTCGTTGTCATCCCGGACTCCCTTGTCATTCCGGCCTCCGAGCCGGAATCTAGTATTTCTGGATCCCGCATCATCAGCCAAAGGCTGATCGTCCTTTGGACGAAGTGCGGGATGACAGAAGATGCAGGAATGACAGATACCCCGTCAGCTTGCTGCGGGGTAGTTCATTAGAGATTCTCAGAATGACAATGGGATTTTATGATAAGCCAATTTAGCTCGTTCGTCAATTGCCGAACTCGTTAAATGTCTTGAACCCAAAATGTTGATTAAGAGTTGTAAAATGGAGCATTTTGGGTATACACTGAAATCATGCATCCTCTTGCCCTTATTATCATTGCCCTTGGTAATATTATTCTGGGAATTGTCGCCTGGATTTATATCAGAAAATTTCAAAATGCAACTTCCAAACATACTGCCCTTTTGGAACAAAATGATGCTGATTTAAAAAAGAAAGTCACTGAGCTTCAGGTGCTGGAAAATTTAAGTGAAAAAGCCAGTCTTTATGCCGAAAATGAAAAGAGAAAATTATCTGCCATGATCGGTTCATTGCTTGATGGAATTGCCATGATTGACACTAATTTTAATTTAATTGTAGTAAATCAGGCTTTATACCAAATCTTAAAGATTGAAGGCAATATTGATTTATTTAAGATAATAAATTCACTGGGGGAGAAAATGGATTTGGATAAATCCTTAAAACAAGTTTTCAAAACTCGGATACTGATTAAAACTGCCCCTTTTGAAATTAACGGCTTTGTTATTGAAGTCAATATTGAGCCTGTTAAAGACGCTCATGGGTATTTATTGGGAGTAGCAATAGTGTTTCATGATATTACTCCGGAAAAGAATCTGGAACATTTAAGAGAAGAATTTACAGCCATGATGGTACATGAACTGCGGACTCCTTTAACGACCATCTCTTATGGTATTGATAACATAATGACAAATTTACCTAAAGTTAGTAAAGAAGAGCTATCTACCGATCTAAACGTTATTAAAAATACTACAGAAAATATGCTGGGTTTGGTTACAGAATTATTGGATTTGGCAAAGATTGAAGCAGGCAAGTTTGTAGTAGTGAAAAAAATAGGGGATCTTGGAAAAATGCTGGAAGAAAAAGCTGTTGCCTTTAAATCATTGATTGAGCAAAAGCAATTAACACTGGTCACAGATATTGCCGCATCATTAACTCAGGTTAATTTTGATCCTAATAGATTGGGACAGGTAATTAATAATTTGCTTTCCAATGCTGTTAAATATACTGATGCAGGGAAAATTAGTCTCAAGTCTCAAGTTTCAGGTAATCAAGTAATTATTTCTATTGCAGATTCAGGGGATGGGATTAGAAAGGAAGATTTGTCAAAATTATTTTCTAAATTTGAACAATTAGGTAAGGGAAAAACAGGGGAGAAAGTGGGAACCGGCTTGGGATTGGTTATTGCCAAAGGTATTATTGAGGCTCATGGAGGCAAAATCTGGGCAGAATCGGAAGGGGAAGGCCACGGCACAACTTTTAGCTTCCAAATTCCCCTTCAGTAAGATGTATAAATATGAATGCCAAAGTATATACGATCGTTAGTAGTTTGGTATATGTAAAAATGTACGTTGTGTAGCCTCCCAGAGGACGCTGGGAGGCAGTCTGGGAGGGCTAACAAAACTTCGTCATTGCGAGCGACAACTCGTCATTGCGAGGCGGGAGTGAAACGACCAACGAAGCAATCTTAGTCCAATCAGGGATTGCTTCGTCGGGTCGAAAAATCGACCCTCCTCGCAATGACGAATAATGTAACAGTTTAGATTTCCCTTAACAGGTACAATGTTACTATTGACAGAGTGTACATTAGATGATAATATGACAGCATGAGTACTATTACAGTTTCAGCTACATCAGCCAGAAATAATTTCTTTGAACTTTTAAACCAAGTTGTATTGGGAACCCAGGTGATTATTGAGAGAGATTCAAAAGAAGTCGCGATACTTTCTTCTAACAAGCCTAAACTGGATTTGATGGCACTACGCAAGGCCACCAAAGAAACGCATGGTATTTTAAAAAATTATAAATTTGATCCTGAAGATAACCCTTTAAGGAGAAAAGGAGCAGCTGACTTTTTGGGTAAGTGGGATAAGCAGAGCTTCCCTTCCCTCCGGAAAGGTAAAGGAATAAGATTTAAGTGAAGCTTATTGTCGATACCAGTATTTTGATTGATCATTTAAGAGGTGGAAACGCTTGGAAAAAAATTGCAGGTGAAATTGATGATGATACTCAATTGTTTGTGCCCACTATAGTCTTATTTGAGTTATTTTCAGGTACAAGCACCAAAGACCCAGTTAATGTCAGGCAGATTTATAAACTTTTGAGTAACTTTCAAAGACTGGACTTAAGTGAGGCAGTAGCTAGGCAAGCCGGAGAACTTTACCGTGATACAAAAAAGACCCTACAAGTTCCTGATTATATTATTGCTGCTTCAGCTTTACAGATGAATGCTACAGTTGTGACTCTCAATAAGAAGCATTTTGCCCAAATTACTCATCTTTCTCTATACCCACTGCCATAATCATTTTATGGTGCGATCGTTCATGCCAGATTTTAGTTTAAAATGATGTAGATATTCTCATTTTTTTAAAATCACTATCAAGAGTAAATATTTCATCTAAAGCAAAATCTTTGTACAAAACATATGAAGTTGCATCAGTAAAGGAAATTTTATTATCAGAGAATTTCAGAAATATCTCTTGTGCTTTTTTAAAAATATGTGAATCAACCCCTAAAACAGTTAGTTCATTGTGAGAAACTATATCTTGTATTAAATCTATAGCAAGTTTTGCACCGAAACTTCCAGCCCTGTAGACACATCTTGTATATAGCTCATCAAGAATGTAATCAGATGTAATTAATTGGGCTCGACTTTTTTTGTAAGCTTTGTATTGATCTGCCATTTTTTGATGATAAGATTCATCTTTGAGGATAAGTGCCATGAAAGCACTGGTATCAAGAAATATTTTCATAATTAATCCTGAAGATATATTTCATCAATATTTTGGGCAAAATTAGTGGTTTTCTTGGTTTTTAGATGAATTGCTCCTACCAGTTTATCAAAATGATGATAATTAGATGGTTGAGCATCTTTTTCGGAAAAGACTTTGGCAACTTGGTCAGCGAATCGATCTATTACTCCCTGAATCAATTTTGATCTGGAAATATCGGTTTGCGTCCCCAGATCATCCAGTATTGAAACAGAATAGGGGTTGAGATAAACCTGATATCTTTTCATACATACATTAAAACATATGGTGTATATTTTGTCAAGACGTGTGCCACTAATCTTATTCCAATTTAGAAATGTTATACTACATTCTTTCAATCCAGCCAGTACGTCATTGCGAGCACATTCGACAAGCTCAGTGTCAACTCCGCGAAGCAATCTTTAGAGATCACCACGGTTGCCATGGCGATCTCGCGATGATGTTTTCTTTGACAGCTCTTAAACTATTACTTTTCTGCTACAATACGTTTTATGGTTGAAACCAGAAATAGTTCAGTTAAAGAAAGTATTACAAATAGATGTATTCCTTATAAGGAAAGTCTTGTACGTGTTTATGGATTTCTAACTGGCCATGAACGCATAATAAAAGAAACATACCGAGATAAGAGTTCTACCATTGCTCAATTTGTAGTTAACCGATATCAATTGAGAGAAAGCTGGTTTTTAGATCAGTCTCAGGTTAATTTATTTGAAACTCATTTTGCTACCTATTATTTAGCTAAACATGCATATGAATTACATTCTTTAATGCAGAATCCTCTTATGGATAAAATCAGGCTAACCCCTTTACTTTCTGTAGTTCCTAAAATTTACAATTGCTGGGATCGATGCAATGCAGAGGTAATACAGGAATATAGAGATTCAGCTAAAGAGCAAGCAAGAGAAATGGATAGTACAGGTCGTCCGGGCTTTTTGCAAAATGCGGCTAATTGGCTTTCGAATGTTTATCTTCAGAATGAAAATTCTCCGGTTCTGTGCGATCGACAAATGAAAGACACAATTTCCTCTTTACTTTAGCCTCCCAGGGGACGTCTGGGAGGCTGCTAAATAAAAAGCGATTCATGTCGCCCCTTACATGCTACAATAACCCTATGAGTAAGTTTAGATTTTGGGCAACTATTATTTTATCCATTGTTTTAGGAATTGTGGGCTATATTTTAGGGGAGATATTACCACTGCCTACTCCATATACTCCAACCCAAAGCAAAGTTTTATATGCCTTATTTGGAGTCTTTATCGGGCTTTTAACTTATGCCCAAATTTCTGCTTGGGTAGTCAAAACTGCGACCAAATTAATTGGTGATTTGATTGGGGCAGTAGCTTCGGAAGTAGCAGAAAGAATAAACCGTAAACCTGTCTCATATCTGGAACACTCTAAAGAAGCAGAGGTTTCCCCTGATACTATTATTATTGACACCTCTTCTATCATAGACGGCAGAATTTTGGATGTAGCCAAAACCGGTTTTTTGTGTGGAAATATTTTGGTGCCGGCATTTGTGCTTTTAGAATTGCAACAGGTAGCTGATAGTTCAGACAGTATCAAAAGAGCCAGAGGTAGGAAAGGTTTTGAAACTTTGAATCAAATGAAGAAAATTAAGGGTTTAAAAATAGAAGTGTGGGAAGCAAATTTACCGGAACTTAAAAAATTCAAAACTGTTGATGATAAATTAGTTAATTTAGCCAGACATTTTAAAGCCAAGCTTCTAACTTGTGATTTTAATTTAAACAGAATGGCAAAGTTTAGGGGAGTCGTAGTTTTAAATGTCAATGAGCTGGCCAACTCCTTAAAAACCCTGCCTATCCCGGGGGAAAATATTTCAGTTAAAATTGTACATGAGGGTAAAGATAGAAATCAGGGTGTGGGGTATTTAGGGGATGGAACTATGGTTGTGGTGAAAGATGGGGCAGAGATGGTAGGGAAAGAGACGGAAATAGAAGTTAATAAAGTT
This sequence comes from Candidatus Daviesbacteria bacterium, assembly GCA_030648645.1. Classification (GTDB taxonomy): domain Bacteria; phylum Patescibacteriota; class Microgenomatia; order Daviesbacterales; family UBA10151; genus JAUSHL01. Next base: position 15,539 of record JAUSHL010000030.1, on the reverse strand, counting down.
CTTCAGGGAAATGCAGGAAGAATGGTTTTTGGAAGGCTAACATAGTTTTAGTGTGATTCTTCATGTCATTCCTGCGGAAGCAGGAATCTATACAAATAAATTATTTATATGGATCCCGCATCATCAGCCAAAGGCTGATCGTCCTTTGGACGAAGTGCGGGATGACAAATATATAAAACTCGTGGCATTTTTAAACTTATCCCCAATCGCGCAAGATAGTGGAAATCCTCGATGTACACTTTCAATTATATTGATCTGACAGTCTAATCCATATGTGTGAGCCGATTAAATAAACTACAAGCCTACCACTTTTCATTAATAATTAAATTATAGGTTTATAAAGTATTGACAAATAATTTTTGCTGTATTATGATAGGTCAAATGTTTCATAGTAAAGCTCAAAAATACAGATTAAAGAAGTTAGGAACTAAGCAATCTTCAGGAATGATGGATCAAGTGAAGAAGATGCTGGTTGATGCTGATCAAAGATTAATTTTGATGGTCAGGAATTGAAAAAGAAAGTGTGAGGCAGACGGACGCACTTTCTTTTTTGGTTTATCAGTTCTCTGTTTCTCGCCTCGCTGAAGCTTTGGCGAAGCGGGTCAGTTTTCGGATACTGGTTTGCCAGTTTTCTGTATTCTGACAACCGATGACGGAAAACTGATAACTGTTTGTGGCAAAGCCACAAAAAAAGAGCATTTAGATCCGGCTCAGCCGGACCGCAAGGCTCTTTAGGCACAAAAAAAGAGCATTACTACCGCAGACGGACTCGAATAGCAATGCCCTTTTATTAATTTCGAAAATAACTTCAAGAGCAGTTAGAAGTTATGATCTGATACTAACATTTCATATTTTCGAAATGTTGTCAAGTCCCCGTTTAGGGGACGCAGATCCTGAGTCCTTCGACAAGCTCAGGATCGAATGGGTCAAGTCCCTGATTTGGGATTTGAGGATAAGCCAATTTAACTCGTTCGTCAATTGCCGAACTCGTTAAATGGCTTGAACCCAAAATATTATTTTGGGTATGGAGTTGGGGGTTTGTCTTGGGCAGGGACAAATCCCCAACTCTGTTCATAGTCTTGGGCAGCCTGCCCGCCATCGCTACCTGCCCGAAATGCTTCGCATATCGAAGCAGGCGGGCGCTCAGGCGTTAGCAGGCGGGGGACAAATCCCCAACTGTAATACGAAATCTCAATTTTGACACTTTTACGAAGTCTGAATTTTGACAAATAAGTTTTGTTTAAAAACGATAACAACGTCATTGCGAGCGACAACTCGTCATTGCGAGGCGGGAGTGAAACGACCAACGAAGCAATCTTAGTCCAATCAGGGATTGCTTCGTCTCCTTCGACAAGCTCAGGACTCCTCGCAATGACAGATAACGTAAAATTTGAGATTTCGCTTTAATGTAAAAGTTCAGATTTCGCTTAACCCCAACTCTGTTATTGACTTCATGTTTTAGATTCATTTATAATAATTCTATGCTTACTAAAGATGATAAAAAAGATATTGAAGAGATCGTAGCTGATGTTATTACGGAAGTGCTGATGCCTGCAATTGGGAGATCTTTTGATACCTTAAATGATAAAGTAGATGATTTGGGGAGTAGATTAGGTAAGGTAGAAATAAGATTAGATGGGGTGGAAAATAGATTAGATGGGGTAGTAATTACAATGGATCAGATGAACAGAAAGATGGATGTTACTACAGCTAAAGTATTTACTCATGATTCAGATTTAGTCAAACATGATAAAAGTATTAAAAAACTTGAGAAAATAACTTCATTATCTGTATAAAATGAACTACCCCGCAGCAAGCTGACGGGGTATCTGTCATTCCCGCATCTTCTGTCATCCCGCACTTCGTCCAAAGGACGATCAGCCTTTGGCTGATGATGCGGGATCCAGAAATACTAGATTCCGGCTCGGAGGCCGGAATGACAAGGGAGTCCGGGATGACAACGACGCAAGCGTCGGGGAATTAACCCAAAGAAAGATTAAATCTGCATAAATTAACACAAAGTGAAGTAACCGTTCAGGAGTTGCCAAAATTTTTTATTCTTGAAGCAGAATACTCGCCGTGGCGAGATGAATGCTTCGAAAAGAACTTGCCCGAAGGGATACTCCGCAATTTATTGCGGAGTAGTTCATTGTTCGAGGCTGAAAGCCGAGAACTAAAAAAGGTAATAACTTCTCGCTACGCTCGAAGAATATTTGCTTTGTCAAATCCTGAACTAATACAAAGTGTAATGGGAAATCTCAATTTTGATACTTTTGGGAAGTCTCAATTTGGGTATAAAGGCATAATTTGATAGACACAATAATGTCATTGCGAGCGACAACTCGTCATTGCGAGGCGGGAGTGAAACGACCAACGAAGCAATCTTAGTCCAATCAGGGATTGCTTCGTCGGGTCGAAAAATCGACCCTCCTCGCAATGACAAATAATGTAACAATTTAGATTTCGTTAATTAAATTTAATTCATGTCATTGCGAGCGACAACTCGTCATTGCGAGGCGGGAGTGAAACGACCAACGAAGCAATCTTAGTCCAATCAGGGATTGCTTCGTCGGGTCGAAAAATCGACCCTCCTCGCAATGACAGAATTTTGTATCATCTGAGACTTCGTTTATGTGTATCTTTTTAGATTTCGTGTAACACAAAGTGAAAGCTTGACATTAGTGTTGTCTTATAGTATGCTTACCCACAGCGATACTCATATGCAAATAAAAAATCTTTTCAAAATCAAAAAAATCTACTTTTTCTCAATTGCTCTAATCTTGACTTCTTTACTTTGGACATTCTTACCAAGGGTTGCTAAAGCAAGTGTTGATGGGTTAGGAATTACTTTTGATGCCAATTATAGTTCTCCTGCAATAGGTGCAACTTTATTTAATGATCCGGGGTCTCCTTATCCTAATGGACAGGTAATTTTAGCAGAATATGCCGAGTATCACTGTAACAATGCTTCAGGCGATGCGTGTGTACCTGGTGTAGGTGATTTTGATCAGGCTTTAATACCAGTTAGAAATGTTGGTGTGACTCCAATGGGCGCAAGTAGCAGAGTATTTTATGACACTGTTCCATTTAGTTGTGGTCGCGTTCAAATGGATGTTGGTTTACCTAATGGTGGTGGATTATTGGGTGGAAAAGTTTATTCTTCAGGTCAAAATTGTGTAGCTCCAACACCAACTCCAACCGCAACACCACAACCAACTGCTCCGGCAACTGCCGGACCAACTGCAACACCTCAAGTTGAAATGGCTTTCACTTGTAAAGGTTGGAAAACCAGAGCTCAAATGCAATCTGAACTTCGGGGTGCAGGTTATCCCGGACCATGGAATATTGATGATGAAATAATAGGTTATAACAATGCTGCTTGTCCTTCAGCAACTCCAACACCAATACCTACTGCTCCGGCAACTGCCGGACCCACAGCAGTCCCAACTGTTATACCAACTGCTGTACCAACAATAGCCAATCAAGTTTCCTGTCCTTCCGGTTATGTGCAAAGTTTATCCGGTTCAACTATAGTTTGTGTTCAACAGGTCCAAACTCAAACCCAAACTCAATATGCTAATGCCTATACAGCCCCTGTGACTGTAAATCTTGCCGGTCAACCCGTTGCTCAAACTCCACAGATTGTTTATTATCAACAACAACCACAAGTTATACAGGCTGCTTATGATGTTAAGACTTTACCAAAAACAGGTTTACCGGTACTTGCTTGGGGATTATCAGGACTTTTACCTATCGGATTGGGTTTTAGAAAATTTGGTTCTACTGATAAGAGCTTAACAAGTGCTGGAAAATACCTCTGGGAAAAAAGAGAGTTTCTTAAATCATAAGTAACTAATTAGTTCTTCCCAGTACTTTGTCATTCCGTGCTTGTCCTTCGATACACTCAGGACACTGAGCTTGTCGAATGTGACACGGAATCCATATAAATACTTATTAGTATAGATTCCCGCTTTCGCGGGAATGACACTGGGAAACACTAACTAATTTCAATCATAAGTATTGACTTACAATTCCAAGTATGGGATACTCAGATTGTTAAACTTCAGTGATTGGGATTTCCAGCTATAAAAATTCAAATTTTAAATTTTTAATTTTAAATCAAATCTAAATATCAAATTTTAAAATTTAGATTTTTAATTTCTTTTAAAATTTGGATTTTAAAATTTAAAATTAATCTAATTTAGTCTATGCCAAATACAAGATCATTCAAGCCAAAAGATTTACCAGAAGCTCCAGCGAGAGTGGACACTTCGACTTCGCTCAGTGCAAGTGATTTGGTGGGAGAGTCTTCTGTCATTGCGAGCGAAGCGAAGCAATCTTATGATGAGATTGCCACGTCGCCTTCGGCTCCTCGCAATGACGAATATGGTTATCGCCCTAAATATGGAAATGGTGGCTATAATCAGAGCGGAGCGAGGATTTCAAGCTCTGCTTATCAAAATTCTGATCGCGAGAGAGATGTTCCAACCGAAAAAGTTTCCGGAGTTTTAGATATTATGCCGGAAGGGCATGGATTTTTACGGCCAAAATATGTCCCTTCTGATTTAGATGTCTATATTTCTGCTTCTCAGATCAGAAGATTTAATCTTTGGCCGGGGGATTTTGTGGAGGGTGCAGCCAGACAACCAAAAGAGAATGAAAGGTATTTTGGATTACTTCAGGTAGATAAAATTAATGGTTTGGATGCGGAGACATTTGCTATCCCAATGGGGGGTAGAAGTAAAAGAGTTAGATTTGAGGATTTAACTGCAATCTATCCCGATAAACTCATAAAATTAGAAACCGGTAAACTACCGCTTTCTCAAAGAGTAATTGATCTTATTGCTCCGATTGGTTTTGGACAAAGAGGTTTAATTGTATCTCCGCCAAAAGCCGGAAAAACTACCATTTTGAAAGAAATTGCCTCAGGAATTACCACAAATTTTCCTGATGTGGTTTTGATGGCAGTTTTGGTTGGGGAAAGACCGGAAGAAGTGACTGATTTATCCCGGTCAATTAAAGGTGATGTGATTGCTTCTAATTTTGATGAGGCCGCTGAAAATCAAACTACTGCTGCCGAAATAGCCCTGGAGAGAGCCAAGAGACTGGTAGAGCAGGGTAAAGATGTAGTCATCCTCCTTGACTCCATTACCAGACTTGGACGCGCCTACAATTTATCAATTCCACCATCGGGACGCACTTTATCAGGTGGTTTTGATCCGGCCGCTCTTTATCCTCCCAAAAAGTTTTTTGGTGCAGCCAGAAATTGTGAAAACGGGGGATCTTTAACTATTATTGGTACAGCACTGGTTGATACCGGATCCCGGATGGATGATTTAGTTTATGAAGAATTTAAAGGTACCGGCAACATGGAACTTCATTTGGATAGAAATTTGGCAGAACGCCGAACTTTCCCGGCCATTAATATTGAATCTTCCGGAACAAGACAAGAACATCTATTGGTTTCAGAAGATACCTATAAACAAATAGCAACAATGAGAAGAATGTTAAATTTACTTCCTCAGGGTAGTCAGACAGAATCCTTCTTGGACAGACTTTCCAAAACTGCTTCCAATGAAGAATTTTTGGATAATTTAAAAGAGGTTAGATAAAATTCAATGTCATTGCGAGGAGGGTCGATTTTTCGACCCGACGAAGCAATCCCCAGACTAACCCCCGATGTTTTAGTGTCGAGACTTTGAACATCGGGGGTTGTCCCTCGGGATCGCAATGACATATCAACTAGTGAGTTTGCTCACATAAGGGCGATATGGCTGGGTCAGTATGGTATAATGTTCTGATGAAACAAAACATTGCAAATTACACTGTAGTTATTGAAAAAGAAAAAAGAACAGGCACAGATAAGATCTGTTATACTGCTTTTGTTCCTTTTTTAGGTATTGCCGTGGAGGCAGATTCTATCGAAAAAGCTGAACAGGAAATTCAATCTTTGATTCAATTTCATATTGAATCTCTGGCAGAAGAAAAAGTAGAAATACCTGTTGAGCAAAATAATAATTTTGTCACTAAATCAACAGTAAATTTGCCTTTTAATGCGATAATTGCTAATGCCTAAACTTCCTCAAATCAAACCTAATCTTCTACTTAAATTTTTCATTAAGCAGGGTTTTGTCATTACCCGTCAAATTGGATCTCATACAAGATTAGTTCATACTGATGGTAGAAAAATTACCATTGCTATTCACAACAAACCAATTGCTCCGGGAACATTACAATCTATTTTAAAACAAGCAAATCTGGAAAGAGATATCTTTTTGAAATTATTCAAATCATAATGCAGAGATTATTTAATTAAACTAGCTGGTTAATTTGCTCACATAAGGGCGATATGGCTGGGTAGCTGGAAGATATATAGTTTTACAATGATTCCTTATGAGTTCCACCTCGGCCTTGCGTCGCCAAAGGCTATGCCGGCGGTACGAGGAGCCCCTTCGACTTTGCTCAGGGTCACCATCCGAGGAGGGTCTAGCATCAAAAAACTTCAATAACTTGTGTTAAAATACTTGGTAACCCATGAATCCTATTTTAAAAGATAGTAAGATTTTTCTTAAATTTCTGACTCTTTATGTCAAGAAAAAAGTAATCTTTTTTGCTCTGACTATTGAACGTTTTAAAAATCAATTAGTTGATATTTTAATGTTTAAAAGGGGGGTACTTCAAAAAAATTTCTGGCATACTTCAATGATTGGTCTATCTGCTTTTGGCATTATCACATCCGGAATTTTTGGAGGACAAACAATTATCTCCTCAACTTATCCGGGTGTAGGTGGTACTGATCCTAGATTTGCCAATACTTATGAAGTCTCTCCCGATGATCCGATTCTAAATTCACTTTATGACAGCCGGACTAATATTTCGGAAAAACCCAGAGCAGAAATTATTGAGTATGAAGTGCAGTCAGGGGACACATTATCCAAAGTAGCAGAAAAATTTAATATTTCTACTGACACTGTCAAATGGGCTAATGATTTAATCTATACCGATACAATAAAACCCGGACAAAAGTTAAAAATATTGCCGGTTTCAGGAGTTTCTCACACTGTCAAATCAGGTGATACCTTAGAATCTGTAGCCAAAAAATACTCAACAGAAGCACAGGGAATTTTAGACTTTCCTTTTAATGATGTTCCGGATGATTTTTCATTAAAAATAGGACAGGTTTTAATTGTGCCAAATGGTACTCCTCCCCAAGCACCAGTAGCGATAAGACAAGTTCCAATTTTTAAGGTTGCCCCAAATTCATCAACTTTTCAGGCACCGGGTGGGGGGAATTTTATCTGGCCCTCATTTGGTCCATATCTTTCTCAGTATTTTGCCTGGTATCATCCCGGTATTGATATTCCCAACAGATCTGCTCCCCCAATTATCGCTTCAGACGGAGGAATGATCATTGTGGCCGGATGGCCTGATAATACCGGATATGGAAATAGGGTAGTAATCGATCATGGAAATGGTTACACTACTTTGTATGCCCATATGTCTAATATTTATGTTTCAGCAGGACAAACAGTTTCAAGAGGTCAGACAATCGGACAAATGGGATCAACTGGTAGGTCAACAGGTACTCACTTGCATTTTGAAATAAGGTACAAGGGAATTGCAGTCAATCCATTGGCAATTTTGAAATAATGTAGGGGCGGGGTTTTCCCGCCCTATAAGAGGGTCGGAAGACCCGACCCCTACAAAAAATGTTTATATGAAATTCAGGATAAAATTTTTTATTATTGTCCTTTTATTCTTGGCTGGGGCTTTGGTGGTTTATCATTTTTCCAAACAGAGTTCAATTTTTTCTGTTGAGTTTGAGAATAAAGTGCAGAATGATCCAGGATTGGAAAAAATTATTAGTACACAGTTAAATGGGAAAAAAGGCACATTTGCTATTTTTATTGAGGAGTTAGAAGCTACATCTGCAGGTCAAACCCCCGAGGTTAATAGTGTCAATACCAAAACCTCGGGGGTTGAAGGGGAGGTTTTACCTGGGCAAACTTCCCCCGCAGGTCAAACCCCCGAGGTTAAAAGTGTCAATACCAAAACCTCGGGGGTTGAACTTAGAAAATATGCTTTGAATGAAAATGAATTTTTCCCTTCGGCCTCACTTTATAAATTAATTTTACTGGCAAGTGTAATGAAGGAGATAGAGGCGAGTAGATTAAAATTGGAGGACACAATCACAGGTTCAAAAACTGATTTAACAAATAGATTGGGGAGTTTGGATTTTGGTTATGAGGACATGCCGGAAAATTTAGAATTTTCGGTGAAGGAAATTTTAGAAAGAATTGGTAGAATCTCTGATAATTTTGCTTCAATCATGTTGACGGATAAATTAAGAAGTTTGGATAAGTTATCTGTCATCCCTGCCCGCTTCGACGAAGCTTCAGCGAGGCGAGCGAAAGCAGGGATCCAGGAAAATAAAAACTGGATCCCGGGTCATGGTTCGGCTTCGCTCACCACAGGTGCCCGGGATGACAATGGGGATGATCCTTTAGTACAAATGGCTAAGGAACTTGGTATGGAAAATACCAGCTTTGATCTGGCAGATATTGGACCCACCACTACAGCTTCTGATATTGCTCTATATTTTAGAAAACTTTACAAAGGGGAAATTGTTTCTAAAGTTGTTTCTGATAAGATCATCGGGATTTTGGCTCTTAATCAAATTAATGACCGGATTCCGGCCAAGCTTCCTGAAAATGTTAACGTGATTCACAAAACAGGGGAGCTTGCCTTGATTCGTCATGATGCCGGTTTGGTTTTCCCTAACCTCCCCAACTCTCCCAACCACCCTTACCTAATTATTTTACTAAGTAAAGATTTGGAATTTGAAGATGATGGGGTAGAAACTTTGGCCAATATTTCAAAAGGGGTTTGGGACTATTTCAATAAAGGTGGACCTGCCGGGAATTGAACCCGAAACTGTACAATGCGAATGTACTGGTATACCGTTTACCTACAGGCCCAATTTTTGTAGGGGTCGGGTTTTCCGACCCTCTTATAGGGCGGGAATACCCCGCCCCTACATTACATATTGTGTGTGGACCCAAGGGGGTTCGAACCCCTCACCTCTTCCATGCCATGGAAGCGCTCTACCAAATGAGCTATGGGCCCTTAATATAACGATCTTGATTTTAATATTTTACCAGATTTGATTAATGATCTCTACTGAGTTGAGGTTGGTTTTTTGATAGCTGCTGGAGTAGAAATATTTTCAGCTTTCGGCAGGTCTAATACTTTAGGTAAGTTTTTTTCCTGTAGGGCTGATGTTTTATTGCCTTCTGTTTGTAGATTTGTTCCCTGTTGGGCTTCAGCAGCTTCAGCCTGCTGTTTGGCAGATTCAGAGGCAATCTGAGTCTTTAGATCCTCTAAGAATTGGTTTGCAACTTTATAATCTTCACTATTTTGATCAAGTAGGGAAACTACCTGTTGAGTGGCAGAGGCTGCGGAAACCAAATCCCCCTTATCTTTGTAGGCTACGGCTAAATTGAAGTAGGCATTGGCATAATCCGGTTTCAAATTCACAGCATCACCAAAAAATCTGATTGCCATGTCATAACTTTTGGCAGAGTAATAAATTCCCCCTACAGCTAATCTTAGGCCTGGATTTAAAGGATCATTTTGAATAGCCCGACCATAGGAATCCAGAGAGAAACTGAGGGCATTTTGGGCCACTCCGGAAATTTGGCGATAAATTGAACCTAATACTTCCCAATTGGCTGAATTTCGTGGACTTAAGACAGTGGCATTTCTACCTTCAGAAATTGCCTGAGATAAAAGTTGTTGAATAGTAGTTTTATCTTCATCAGTTAAAGAGCCGGAAGGAGAAGCCTCTGTTGGCCCTTTGGAGGAGGCAATAAGATTAGCCATAGCAAAATTGGTTTGTGCTAAATCAACACGGTAAAGATCAATATCAGGATTAATTTGTTCAGCCGTAATCAAAGAATTATAGGCATTTAGTAATTGCCCTTTTGAGGCAGAATTTAAAGCCTGGCGGTGATGATAATCGGCCAGAGCAAATTTATAAGTAATAAAATAGAATCCTACTCCCACAAAAGCCACAACTGCAACCAAGATAATCATTGGTAGTATATCAAACTGTACAAAAGTTTCGCCATTTGCATCAATTTTTCTCTCACTTGGACTGGTCAGTCCCAGATGAACCTGATGAGTAAGTTGTTTGTTTATTATCATAAAGAAAGCCAAGAAAATTATTCCCAAAACCCACAGAATTAAAGTAGAAGCATGAAGAAAAAGCAGAACAAAGAAAACAATACAGGCAATTGCCAATGATAAACTTAATGATCCCTGGGCAGAAGTTAAAGATTTGAAAGCTGAGGATAAAAAGATAGCTGTTAGAAGTAGTAAGGCAATCAAACCTAAGGCTCCCAATGTTCCCAGAATTTGTAAATATTCATTGAATGACTGATCAAATCTGATATTCCAGAATTTAGTGGCATTAAATTCTACCGGCTTGTAGTTGGTAAAATTAAACAAATATGTTCCGGGACCGGTACCCCAAAAAGGATTATCACGGAAAGCAGAAATAGAAATTTTCCAGGACATCTGAAAAGGAAGTTGAATTTCTTTCGGAAAGTTTTGAGCCTGAGTGTAAAAGAAGTTATTTGATCCGCCAATTGGAACATAGGAAGCAAAAAGAATAACAACTGATAAAATAACTGGTACTACCAGAAATATTATATTTTTTTGAATAGAAATCGGAGGATTGGTGACTAAAACCAAAATAATAGCTGCAACAGCAGCAATGTAGGTGGCTAAAGTTCCCGTTAAAACAATAGTGATAGCAAATAAAGCTAAAATTAAACTGATAATTATTTTTTGAGAAATTGCATTTAAGGAAAATTCATTTGAGATGCCCCCTAAAATATCCTGGCCTTTACCGGAAATCAGGGAAATAAGAGGGAATGGTAACAGTAAAGCCAATATGGCAGTGGTGGAGAAATTTGATCCTGTGGGAGTAAAGTTTAAGCTACCGGCAAAGTCTAAAGGAATAATTTTAATACCGGCATAAGCAAGTAGGCTTAGGATTGAAAGTAAAATTCCTACTCCAAGCAAGATATTAATAACTTGTTTGACAGTATCTATTTTTTTTACATTGGACACTATTATAAAGTAAAGCAGGATATAAACCACAAAGGTTAATAATCCTCCATTAATTCGAGGTAAATTTCCAAAAAGAGCGATCGTTTTTGATTGGGCAAAGATGGTAGAAATTATTAAAACTACCAGAAATAAAAGTAGAGGAAGATCGAGAGGGGTTTTGGTTAAAGTAACTTTGCCGGAAACAACACATCTTATTGCCCAGATGATTAACATTACTCCGGCAAGAATTGTCAGAATTAAGAATTTAGGAGTTTCAAAAAATTCTGAAGTTTGATTCCAGAAAAATAGGGGAATTAGAACTATAATTGTGATCAATAAAAAATCAAAAATAACACTAAGATAATTAGTAACATCGCTTAAGTTAAAAGAAAAGCCGGATTTGCTCTCCAAAGATTGTTCTTCCATATATTAAGTTTCTTATAATAAATTTTTTTTGTAAACTATGATCATTTATATCAAAAGGTCATCTAAATGTATCACTTTTCCTCGCACCTTCGCTATACTTTCAAAGGCCTCGCCTTTTTTTCAGAGGCCTCGCCTTTGACAGGCACGACAGGACGATGTAGTTAGGGTGAAGTTTCCAGAGTGAAATTGTGGATTAAATCCCAATCACTTTCTTCATTAAGCAATGTTTTATAAGTGAACTTGGGATATTCTTCTGAAAGGTAAGCCAGGATTTCCTCAGGATAAACCCATTCAGATTTTTCAGAACCTGTAAAAACAGCATAAGATGAAGGTTGACCTGAACCGGTCAGAGATGGAATTGATAAAGCTTGTTTGTGAATATATTTAGAGAGATTAAATAACTGCTCATCAGTAAAAACTAGCACTGCATTATAAACTCCCTGATAAAGACTACCCACTCTTTTATACTTCTTGTTGAAGTACATGGTGTATCTGGTCATCAGGGAGTTCATAAATTTGTCGATGGAGTTGGCATTGCCTTGTTTTATTAAAAAATGGAAATGATTGGGCATTAGACAATAAGCCAGAACAAAAATTTCTCCGGTAAAATTATTAAGATTCAAAAGTTTTCTGGCGTTTAATTTGTCCTCTGGGGAAGAGTGCCAATCTTGGATGATTTGATTTAAGCCATCTTCATCTTTGGGTAAAAGATATTCTTGTAAATAGGAAAGAAAAACAGAATAATCCTGTTGATCACGGAAAATTTCCTTTTTTTCCACCCCTCTATTATATATATGGTAGTAGCTGTCCTTCTGATATTGTTTAACTCTATTTTTTGATGGCATAAGTATATGATAACTCGAAATAACACGAATGGGAAGTCAGGGGAGTCAGAGAAGTAGGAGTAATCTCATTTTTTATTCTTTTCCTCCATTCTTCTTTTAAATAAATTTTCCCTAAAACCACCTTCTCTAATAAATTTTTCTTCTAAAGAAGCTTTTAGTTTTTTTTGGAGGTAAATTGCCTGGTTAGTAAGGGTAATTAAAAAGTTAGTAGCAGAGGTAGGGTTTAAAGGTAAGTTAGGGAAGTCAGGAGAGTCAGGGAGGTAGGGGAGCTTTAAAATTTCCCATACTTCTCCTAATTCCCTGACTTCCCTTTCTACTTTCTCTTTCTCCCAAACATCTAATTCATTCTGCCTGGCATAGGATAAATAATCTTTTAAAAGTTCTTCTAAAGAGGCATGGCTAACTCCTGTAAGTTTTATATAACCTTCTAAACTTGAGCTTTGGTTGCCCTCAGGAACATTAGTCATACCTGATCTGGCAGCCTGTACCATTTGATCAAAGGTCCTTTTAGAAGAAAGCGGAGGGAATTTAGGGAGGTCAGGGGAGTAGGGGTAGTTAGAGGACTCACATCTCTTACAAAAAACTACAGTATAGTCATAAATAGCTACACTAATCTTATATGCTAATAAGTATTCATAACCCGCCTTGTTAGCGGGTTTCAAGGTTCTTTCGCCTTGCGAAAGGTTCTTATAACTTGCCTTTTTCTTTATTTCCATACTATCCATACTTTCCTTACTCCCCTATTTATTTATTATCTATGATTAGCCAGTTGAACTTTGTATCGGCATTTAACGAGGATTCCATTTTTACTATAAAGCCTGTGCCTGCAACAATATCAGAAATAATCAAGTTTTGTCCTGCCAGAGATGTTAGGGGGGTGAGGAAGATTTTGGATTTGTCGGTGACAGCGCTCGTAAATATTGGGATTTCTGTTTGTCCGGTTGGGATTATAGCTGAACCTATGCTGTCATTGCGAGGAGTCGCAGACGACGAAGCAATCTGGTTTGAGATTGCTTCTCCGGCTTCGCCGGATCGCAATGACGAGTTATCGTTCGCAATGACCAGTTTGTTGGTGGTAATTGTTTTAGCAACTATTTCTTGAACAGTTAATTTGCCTGTTTTATCAATTGTGACTTGTCCATTAAAGAAATTGACTGACTGTGCAAGGGAGGAGTTTTGGATAAATAATGTACCATTTCCACCCCCGAGGAGTCCCTCTGGGCCACCATCGGGGGAGGAAATTACCCCAATAGAATTTATAGAATCACCTGTTAATGACATTGTGCCATCAACCGAGAAGTTTCCGGCAATAATAGTATTGCTTAAGAATGTGTCACCGTAAGATCTAAGTTTGCTGGAGATAGTAGCTTCGGAGACAGTCAGGTTAACCCCCGATGTTGAAGAAGAAACATCGGGGGTTAGAATTGCAGAAGAAGTAGCAAGTAATAATTCTGGAGGAGTGAGGTTCAAGGCATCAACCCCCGAGGTTTGAGAGTTGCTACTATTAACCTCGGGGGTTTGACTGGCAGACGACAAAGCAATCTGAGCACTTAATGAGGCAATTGTATCTTTTAATGAATCCAAAGCTGATTTCTGGGAGGAGATTGCTTCTCCAGCTTCGCTGGATCGCAATGACAGGTCTGCAATAGTAGCAGACTGAGAAGCTACAGCAGAATTTATTCCAAGAACGTCATTGCGAAGACTCGTAGAGTCTGTGGCAATCTCATTTAGAGCTACTGCCAGATCCACACCCGATGAGTCATCCGCCAGCTGGCGGACCACATCGGGTGTGTTAATTTCCGGACCAAGAATAATTTTAGAAGCCTTAATTCCGGAAACTACTAAATTACCTTCAGAATCTACCTGATAACTGGTCTGTAATTGAGCTATTTGAGCATTAAGATTAGAGATTGCTTCGCTGTTGCTCGCAATGACAAGTTGTTGTTCCTGAATTGCCTTAACTGTATATGGAATCACATTGGTTTGGTTGACAGCAAGATATCCATCAGCACTGGTGGTAACGCTGTTGGGGAAGACTTGCTGGAATTCCTGGGCAATAAAACCATAATGCTGAACATTTTGAATTTCCGGATGGGCAGATAAATATTCCGGAGTATACATATACTCTGCAGGATTAAGAGCAGAGATTACATCCAAAGCATTGGGGATGGTAACAATATCTTGCTTGACTCGGGCGTCAGAGGTATTTGTCCACAAGGTTCCGGTAGAAAGTCCGGCAGCACCTACAACATCAAGTTTATAAGCAGGTAAAGTCGTCCCGATGCCGACATTGCCATTATATTCAATACGCATCTTTTCTGTTGGAGCAGTACCAGCGGCACCACTTGGGCCAGTCCAGAACGATAATCCACCAGCATACGCCCCCCCGGCGGAAGCAAAACCACGGACACGACCAAATACAGTGTCTGGAGAAGAAGGAGGGGTTTTTGAAATAAAATCTAGGTCTGTATAATCGCCAGCAGCAGTAAAGATTGTCGACAACTTAAGAAGTGTATTATTTTTAGCCCCATACACCTCCAGAGGTACAGTTGGATTCGTTGTCCCAATGCCCACGTTGCCTTCTATTATCATCCCTGACGTTGGCGCAGTAAATTCCCCATAGGTTGCCCCCACTGCTAAATTCCCAAGAACCCCCAATTTGCTTATAGGACCCGCTGTGCCAATGCCGACGTTGCCGTTAATATAGTTTTTAGCCGTACCCACCATGTATAACCCATAAGCGTCTGTAGCATCACCAGAATTTATTCCCGAATGAAAGGCCGTTAATCTATCGGAAACCAGTCCTAAAGTATTGGTCGGAGAAAGGGCTCTAAAACTATCAAATCGCCGTGCATTCGTGGAGGAATTGTGCGTTAGTGTAACCGCATACCCCACATAGTCCTGATTCGCAGACGCTGATGTGTGAGTAACTGTGTTGTTGACTACGTATTGGAAGCCCGACGAATTTCCTGTGTAGGCAATATCCAACTTTGCCTCTGGCGCCGTTGTCCCTATACCGACGTTGCCAGTGCTTGTTAACCTCATCGCCTCAACATCTCCACCAGTTCCCACCAAAAATCTTAAAAATGCCTCGGTGATGGAACCGTTATCAAGTTGACCTTGTATTTGCGCCTCCCCTGTAACTCCTGTTCC